>CANGJV010000047.1 GCA_947454425.1 Candidatus Nanopelagicaceae bacterium | reverse complement strand
AGCGTCAGGTGGCGCGGTCTGAGGTTCAACGCAGATTCCATCTGGGTCTTCGGTGTACACGACCCACCAAGCTGCATCTGACTCGATATCGATTCGCGCAACACCTTCATAGACAACAGCAGGTGTTCCGCGAACATCAGTAAATGCGTCATCCCATGGTTCAGGAGTTGGTGCAATAAATTCTCCAGTTGGCAACATATCTACGCGCTTTAACATCCTGCCGGGATTGAATTCTAATTCTGCCGAACCACCGACTCCTAAGTCGCGCGCAAACCAAGGATGCATACCAAGCCATACTGGTAAGTCGCAGCCATTTGCGTCGTATTCAAGTGACCAACGAATTGCATCATCGAGAACTTCAATGGTCTGTTCAACTGTCGCGCCACCATATGGCTTTGGGAGATGAAGAAGTGAACGCCCCGCACCAATTTCTTGCCAGGAAGATGTCAGTCCAAATCCATGCAAAGCATTCGGTGGATCTAATTGTGTTGGAAGTTGAAACTCAACACCTGATGGAGATTTGATGAGTCCATCTTTGATGCGCCCTGCCCATGGAGCCATCGCATACCACCCATATGTGTGAACTCCGCCGCGAAATGGAACGGTGAATTCGAGGTCTTTCCACTTAAGAGATGCGATGCGACCACCCGCATCAAGATCAATCGCTACCTGGAATTCTGCATCATCAATAAATTGCATCTTTACTCAATTCTTCAGTTCGTGCTTATATGGAGGTTGAGCTCCTGGACGCGAACAGGTAATTGCTGCGGCCTTTGCTGCCCGTTGTAATACCTCATGGAGGACATCGCCGGTAATTGCCATGATTCCTTTTTCTACCATCGCTTCAACAATGATTGCACCGACTGTGTCACCAGCACCAACTGTGTCTGCCACAACGATTTTTACACCAGGTACCTCAACTGCACCATCGGCAGTAAAGCCAATCAGACCTTCACTTCCGCGTGTAACAACGACTAGGGCTGCACCGTCACGAACCCATCGCTTGGCAACTTCTTCAATACTTTTATCTGGAAATAGCCACTTAAGGTCGTCATCGCTGACTTTGATGACAGATGAAATTGCGGCCCATTTTTCAACTGACGCTTCATATAGATCGCGATCACCCATCACTGATGGTCTGATGTTCGGATCAAAGACAATTGGTGCAAACTCTGCAACTTGTAATGCCCAGTCGTAGAGAACATCGGCGCTCGGCTGAATTATTGTGACCAGGGTTCCGATATGTAAAACATTCGGCTTGTAGCGAGATGGATCTGGCAACCAATCGAGTGAGAAATCAAATGTTGCGGTTCCTGCAATTTTAAATTCATATGAAGCGCTGTTATCGGCATCGAGTGAAACAATTGCCAAGCAAGTTGGTTTATCGCTAGTAAGAGCTAAATCCAGTTTCACTTCATCATCAAGCAATTCTTTTCGTGCAGCAACGCCATATTCATCGGTAGAGATGCCGTCGATGAAGTGAACATCTTGCCCAAGCCGCGCGAGCGCCTTAGCTGTATTTGCTGGGCCGCCACCGACGTGAGGTGCTCGCTCGGAAGATCCAGGTGCTATCGGAATAAGGTCGATTAATACTTCGCCGCAGACCCAGATGCTCATGTGCCTATTCTGCCCGCTAGGCTTACATCATGCTGACATTGCCCGATACCGACCTCGTCGTTCACGAACTCTGCCTTGGAGGCAATGTATTCGGCTGGAGCGCCGATGAGAGCCTCTCACGGGCGGTTCTAGACGCCTACAAGGGCCACGGTGGCAACTTCATCGACACCGCAGATGTTTATAGCGAGTGGAAAGAGGGCAATAAAGGCGGAGAATCAGAAGAGATTATCGGGAGGTGGCTGCAAGGCCAAGATCGCAGCAACTTTGTGATTGCAACCAAGGTCGCAAAGCTTTCGACCCGACCAGGTCTTCGACCTGAAAATATTATCGCCGCATGTAATGATTCTTTGAAGCGACTACAAAGCGATTACATCGACCTCTATTACTCACACCATGACGATTCCGTGGTTCCTATTGCAGAAACTCTCGGCGCATATCAACAGCTGATAAATGAGGGCAAGGTCCGTTATATCGCCGCATCACAACATACTGCGCCACGACTTCAAGAAGCGCTCGATATCGCAGAGCGCGAAGGGTTGCCAAAATATGTAGCACTCCAAGATCAATACAACCTGATGGAACGTAATCCATTTGAGTCTGATCAAGCTGAAGTTGTTATCAATAACGGTTTATCTGCGCTGCCATTCTTTGCACTGGCTCGAGGTTTCCTCACTGGTAAATATCGCAAAGGTGTATCAGTAGATTCGATTCGCGCAGGTGGAGTTGTTGATTACCAGAGCGATAAAGGCTGGGCGGTAGTTGATGCGCTCACTGATATTGCTCGTGCTCATAATTCAACGCCATCTGCAATTGCTCTTGCTTGGTTGCGCGCCAACTCTGCAGTATCAACGCCGATTGCTTCAGCACGCACAGTTGAACAGCTGAATGAAATTATTGAAGTAGTTCACTTAAGTAATGTTGAGGTTGGCATCCTCAACCGCGCATCTGCTTAGATCTGCGAATTAATTTCATCAGCAAGAGCGGGTCCTACGCCCCACGCTGTGCCTTCATGACGATCGATACACCAAGCGCTGTATTCAGCGAGCTCTGGTTGTCCAAAAAACTTTGCACCTTCGTCACCAGTGACCATAAGAGCTGTTGCCATCGCATCGGTAAGGCCACCATCTGGGCCAAGCACGGTTGCAGATTTAGCGCCGATAGCAATTAGTCCGGTGTAAGGGTCTGTGATGTGAGCACCACGTTCATATTGTCCTGAGGTTGCAATTGCGCCATCAAAGATTTCAAAGATTCGCAACACTTCTTTGGTGTTATCAGGATTTATCACGCCAATCTTCCATGGCTCGACTTCACCAGAATCAAGGAGATTGCCACCTCGAAGAGTTAAATCACCGGCGGCGTTGACTTGAATGTAAGCGCAACCTGCATCTATCAATATCTGCGCCGCACGATCTGCCGCCCACCCTTTTACATATCCTGAAGGATCAAAGCCGCCTTTTACTTTCCAGGGATCAAATGCACCATCGCTCAAATATCTGGCGCTGAGGCAGGCGTCCCAGACCTCTTGAACATCTGCTGGGCACTGGTTGATTTCAATTTCATCTCGGCGCAATTGTGAAATAAATGAATTTTCTTTATAGGTAGAGAAGGAGTTATCGACTTCGACAACGAACTTCCTTACATCTTCAATTGCAGCATCTATTGCTTCGCGGTTAATGATTGAAGATGCTGCTTCGATATAGAGGATGGTTCCCCAGACCTCGATTTCATATGCGCCACGTGCAATTGACACAGGTATTAAAGACCGGCCTTAGAGAGCGCAGATTGCAAAGATTTGGCCCATCCGAAAGAAGTGTATGAAGCTCCACTTACACCACTTGTAATTGGTCCTTGAGCTGCAAGAGTCTTTTGACGCAAAATCGGAACTGCCATCTGGGTAAAGCGATCATTACGACCAGATGGCGCTTGCACTGCCTGCGCATCGGTAATCTTTCCGTTATTAACAGTGATCTTTACCTGAACGATTCCGTAACCCACATTGATTGGGTCTCCGGTAAATGATCCTGAAACACCTTGTGTCGCTGGTGCAGGAGCTGCCGTTGTCTTCGTTGCAGTCGGTGTTGCACTAGCAGCTGGTGCAGTGGTGGTTGCAGAAGTTGGTTTGGTTGTCGTAACTGGTTTTGAAGTCGCACTTTTAGTTGGTGCTGCTTGTGAGGTCGCGCTCTGGGTGGGAGCAGCCTGAGTTGCTGCCGGAGTTGCCTTTGTTGTTGTACCCGTATTTCCAGTTGTCGTTGGAAGAGTTGTTCCGCCAGGTAGCGAGAGAGAAGATGATGAAGATGTTAGCTGTGGTGGTGTAACCGCCAAGACTGCACCCAGGCCACCAACTGCGCCACCTGCGATCATAAATGCGCGTTTCATATCTTTATTCTCTCTCTACTTACTGTGAAATTTCTGAATTACTTATCAACTTAGCCTGCGCCTTTATCATCGGCTTATGCCGGGTGGAAGGCAAAGTCCTCATCGTGGAAGCGGTTCTTCGGCACACCCAGTTCGGATGCCGCGTTACGAACAGTCTCTACCAACGCTTCTGGGCCACAGATATAGAAATCGCTATCGGCAGCGCGTGGGGCATAGGACTGGATAAATTGTGCATCCATTGGATATTGCTTTCGTGAGCCAACGAGGTAGTGAACTCGGATTGATCCATTTGAGTTGGCGACTAAGTAATCAAGCTCGTCTTGCAAGATTAATTCTTCTGGCTTAGATACACGGTAGAAGATATCCATCTGAACGCCATTCTTAAACTCTTCCATCATTGCGCGGATGGGTGTGATTCCAACGCCGCCACCGACCATCACGATATGTGGTTGCGTTGCACGCCCTGCAGTAAAGGCGCCGTATGGTCCTTCCACAAAGACTCGAGTCCCCGGTTTGATATGTCGCGCAGCGCGAGAGTGATCGCCAAGATCTTTAATTGTGATGCGTAAATGATTTGCAGTTGGTGCGGCAGATAAAGAGTATGGGTGTGACATCAAGAAATGTCCACGGGTTAAGAAACGCCAACTAAAGAACTGTCCGCCCTCTGCTGCAAGTGAATGCAGATTTCGACCTTTCATAATTACTGAAATTAGGCCAGGTCCTTCTACGACAACTCTTTCGACAACAAGATTGACTCGAAGGGAGCGCACAAGTGGAATTCCAAATCGGAATATAACAATTGCTGCTGCCATCAAAATATAGAGCGAAGTCCAATAGGCACGGTTGAGTGGATGATTGATAAACATCTGACCGTTAAGAACTTGGTGCATAAATGATGCAGCGATCGCAACATATGTGTAGATATGGATAATCCACCAAGTCTCATAACTCATCTTGGCGCGAGCTTTACGATATGACGTCACACCGGCAAGCATCATTAAGAAGAAACCTCCGAGCGCCGGCCACATCCATAAGAAGTTCTTCATCATCCGCCAGAGTTCGACCGCGAGCATCACATGATCTTGTCCCGCCCAAGAGAAAATAATAAAGAAGACGTGAATAAAAACTAAATAGAGCGACCACGGCCCCAGCTTTCGGTGCCATGCAACAAGTCGATCGTGGCCAACACCGCGTTCGACTATCGGGATGCGCGCAACGAAGAAGATTCCGACGATGGCAAAGAATGTGCCGGTAAGTGCTGCAAGACGTGAGATTGATGCGACGAGTGCGTAGAAGCTGGAGATATCGCTCTTGCGCATTGTCGTGATCTGCAGCGCCAAGGTGAAGCCGAGAGTGATGCCGAGAATCCAAGCCGCCCAGTCGACGCCAACTGCGGAAAATCTTCGGAAGGTCTGCACTGTGCTTCTCATGCCAATAGTCTCTAACTCTTACCTGAGAATTACCTGCATACTGGGTGAGATGCCGAGATGAATCTAGTGATGCACCGTTAGACTGCCCTTATGCGCGTTCTTATCACCGGTGGAGCAGGTTTTATCGGCTCCCATCTGGCAGATGCACTCCTTGCCGCCGGTAATCAAGTGGCAATCCTCGATAACCTCACTACTGGCTCGCGCGCCAATATTTCTCATATCGAGAGCAAGATTGAGATTCATCAAGGCGATATCCGCGATGAAGCTCTCGTCAATAAATTGGTGCAAGAGGCTGACCTCGTCCTTCATATGGCAGCAGCTCTTGGCGTAAAAAATATTATGGAGAACACCGTCGAATCAGTCTCAATTAACTTCACTGGTTCAGATGTTGTCCTGAAGGCGGCAACTGCCCATAACAAGCGACTCATCATTGCCAGCACCTCTGAGATTTATGGAAAGAATCCTGCGCAACCGTTAAATGAAGAATCAGATCGCGTTGTTGGAGCTCCACAGAAAATTCGCTGGACCTACAGTGATGCCAAAGCCTTAGAAGAAGCGATCGCCCACACGCTACATCGCACGCATGGATTGAAGGTCACAACAGTTCGATTCTTTAACACCGTGGGTCCACGCCAGACCGGTCAATATGGAATGGTCCTGCCTCGCTTTGTAAGGCAAGCACTTAATAATGAAGATATAACCCTTTACGACGATGGTTCGCAATCTCGAGTTTTCTGCCACGTTGAAGATGCAGTCCGCGCAGTCCTTGCACTTGCGGCAGATGATTCAACCATTGGTGGCTACTTCAATGTAGGTGGCGTAGGTGAAACCACTATGAAGCAGTTGGCTGAGAAGGTAATCGAAAGAACAGGCTCTACTTCTAAATTAATTAGCATTCCATTTGATCAGGCATATGGCCCGGGCTTTGAAGATATGCAGCGCCGCGTACCTGATATCTCAAAGATCAAAGCGAAGCTTGGCTGGGCGCCAACACATACTCTTGAATCAATTATCGATAGCGTTGCCGCGCACCTCAAGAACTGACTCAAGATTTAAAGAGTCTTTGCGCCTTTAACTTTGCCAGTTGTATCAAATACATACGGCGCACTGGCCAAGACATCAGCTGCCTTAACAACGCTATGCATTGTTACAACGATTGAAATATCCGCACCTGTTAATGGTGAAGAATTTTCACCTTGCCATGAGCCGACTACATCATCGTGCCAAGCAACTACCGCACCACGTCTACGAAGTTCTTCAATAACAATCTCGGCTGGCGTCTCGCGCACATCTGCCACATTTGGCTTATAGGCAACACCAACTACTAATACAGATTTACCTTTAAGGGATCCGCCGTTATCAGCCTCGACTCGATCGACGATATAGAGCGGCATCTCAAGGTTTACCTCATTTGCCCGCTCAATAAATGTCGATGGTGTTCCAAGCTGAGTTGCCACATGTGCCAGATAAGTTGGATCAACCGGGATGCAATGTCCTCCAACGCCCGCAGAAGGAGTGAACTTCATAAAGCCATAAGGCTTGGTATTCGCCGCATCGAGTACCTCGTTGACCGAAATACCTAACTTATGAGCAATCTGGGCAAACTCATTTACGAGGGCAATATTTACCTGGCGGAAAGT
This sequence comes from Candidatus Nanopelagicaceae bacterium, assembly GCA_947454425.1. Taxonomy (GTDB): domain Bacteria; phylum Actinomycetota; class Actinomycetes; order Nanopelagicales; family Nanopelagicaceae; genus Planktophila. Next base: position 2,437 of record CANGJV010000047.1, on the reverse strand, counting down.
GTTCTCAAAAAGTTTTGCAGACTCAGCGACTTCAGGAGAAGAAACTTCAACTAATTGATCGCAAAATGAAGCATAGAACTCGCGCGTCTTGGCCGATGCAGCAGGAGTTAAGCCTGCATAGAGACGTGGAGTGTTCTTCTGGTTGTAATCACCACGACCTGGATCAACTCGCTCTGGCGAGATTGCATACATATGATCAAATTTGTTTGCTGATAGCTTTTCAATCATTGGCTTAATAACGGTACGAACTGTGCCGGGAAATGAAGTTGATTCATTGATAACTAGGACAGGACGATCAATATTTTCTGCAATCGTCTTACAAGCCGCCTCAATAAATGACATATCTGGTTGGCGATCTTTAGTCAGGGGAGTCGGCACCGCAATTACAACGATGTCAGAGCCTTTTATATCTGCGCCATTGGTCGTTGCTTTGTATCGTCCTGCCTTTGCCCACTTGGCTATGACTTCACTTTCAACGCCTTCAATGTGAGAGATGCCCTTGTTAAGTTGGTCGACTACCTTTTGGCTATTATCGAAGCCAACAACTTCATGCTCAGCGGCAGCAAAGGCGCTGATTGTCAGCCCAACATAACCTTGTCCAATAATCGAAACTTTCATTTACTGCTTCAATACATCTGGATTAAATGGATCGAGACGCTTCATATTCTTCAGCGCTTCGGCCTTTTCAGTTGCAGTTGACTTGCTGATTGAATACATCACTCGCCATGCATCGAAAGAGTTAGGGTTAAAAGTAATTCCTTGTTGCGCGAGTTTATAAGCTTGGTCGTACAGCTTGCTGTTTTCAAAGAGAAGTACTGCTTGGGCCAGGCGAGTTGAATCACTCGGTGCCAAATAAGAAGAAACTAGCGCTGCTTCAACTTGCTGTACATTTTGAGCTTTCAAGCCAGAGCGCCACTTGGTGTCGGCAGCCATTGGTGGCACTGCAATAAGAGCACCGATTACTACTCCAATTCCACCTACAAGCTGTGGTGAGAAGATAAGTTCCTTCTGCTTCACTGCTTTTCTCTTTTCCGCACTTTCTTGGATTGGACGGGTTGAGTATTCGTATGCAACAAGGGCGCCGACTGAGACCCAGCCCCAGATCGCAAGACCTACTTGGTTGATTGAGATGATTGATTGCAGTTCATAGGTCGCCCAGACAGCGGCAAGGGCTACAAATGTTCCATCGTATGCACGATTACGAAGCGTCACACGGATTACCGCCCAGGCACCGATTGCCAAAATTGCAATGTATGAAAGTAGGAGCGGGTATCCACCGTATGCAAAAATATCGATCACAACATTGTGAGACGCATTTGTAATGGTGTTTGGACCAGGGAGAACAGTTGCTGCGTACTCACTTCGAGCGCGACGGTACCAATCGCCATATCCATCCATGCCAACACCAGTCAATGGATGATCCTGACCCATCTTGAGTCCAGCGGCCCAATATTGACCACGAAGTGAAACTGAAGTTTTGTAAATCAGCGAGGTAAGTGGACCTTTTTGCAGCGCACCACCCAATGCAAAGGCGCCGACAATTCCAACGAGGCCTACATAGATACCTGTAAAGAGATTGCCTTTGGTTTTACCGCGCACAAGATAGAAGCCCACGATTGCAAGGCCTGCACCTGTAACTACAAGGCCTTGAATTGCATGTGATTTCTTGATCTCGACAAGTGCGATGAGTGAGAAAAGAATAAAGAGGCCACGATAAATCCAATGGAGTTTAGAGGTGAATGTGTAACCAATAGTTCCTGCAATAAACATGCCAAGGAAGGCAGAGATAAAGTCTGGGTTGCCAAAAAGTCCCAAGATATTTCCATATGGGTTGCTCCAGTGGATGAAGTCACCGAAAGCTAGTACCCATCCGCAGTAGAGGACGTTGACGGCGCCTGAAAATAACAAGGCCCAGATAATTCGATCAAAAGATTTCTTGGTTCGGAGCAATGTTGTAGCTAGCGCAACGAGGGTTAAGAGAAGGTAGGTAAGAAATCCGGTTTGACGACCGAAGACTCCGTAAATGCTCTGGGTGGCAGGTGCAACGCTATTAATAACTGAGCTGATAGAGGCGAGAATAAATAACGCTGAGGCGATGATGAGCGCCTTTGATGTCGCCCAAAGCTCTTTTAATCCATGGACAAGTGCGATTGAGAAGACGCCGATGGAGACACATCCTGCGGCAAAGAGCTTGGTGACGTTTACCGGATCAGTGACTGTATCTACCAAGAGAAAGAGCGTTGTAAATGGAACTCCGATAAAGAGGAACCAGGAGATTGTCTTCTCGACTGTCTTATTTTGCATGGGGCAATCTTAACGATAGAAAGGCCGAAACCCGGCTCCTCGTGAGAGGAACCGGGTTTCGGTTCTTAATCTAGTTAAAGATTAAAGGCGATTATGCCTTTACCTTCTTCTGGATCTTGATAACAAGGTTTGT
>CANGJV010000046.1 GCA_947454425.1 Candidatus Nanopelagicaceae bacterium | reverse complement strand
TTACTTGAGCGATGAGAACAACATCGCGATCGGTCGAATTCAAAACCTCGCGCGCACCGTTAACTGCGGCCTTTGCCTGAAGTAAATCCTGAGTTGTCTCAATTAAAAGGGCATCGACTCCTGCATCGACCAAGCCTTGCGAAGCGACCCGGTATGCATCCTTGAGATGGGCATAAGTTGTATGACCGAGCGTTGGCAACTTTGTGCCTGGACCGAGTGAACCTAATACGAATCGTGGCTTCTCAGAGGTAGAGAAAGCATCAGCTGCCGCGCGAGCAATCTCACCACCAGCAAAGGCTAATTCGTATATGCGATCTTCAATCCCGTATTCAGCCAGGTTTGCCCAATTTGCGCCGAAGGTGTTTGTTTCAACGGCATCGACACCTGCCTCCAAATATGCATCGTGAACCGAGCGAACTACATCGGGGCGAGTGACATTGAGAATCTCATTACAACCCTCATGCCCTTGGAAATCCGCAAGCGAAGGGTCTGCCTCCTGCAACATCGTTCCCATTGCGCCATCAGCGATAACAACTCGCTCTGCCATAGCAGCGCGCAACAAGCCATCACGACGACGTTTCGATTGTTTAGAACTGGTCACGGAGAGGAGGTTACCTTAAGGTGTCGTTCGTGGAGATTCATAAGATTCCGAGCCTTCGTTCGCCAATCATGATTGTGGCCTGCGGAGGATGGAGCGATGCCGGCGAAGCTGCTACTGGTGTAATTAACCATCTTCTCGCCACCCTCAATGGCGACATTGACCTCGAGAATTTCACCCCAGAACTCATTGCCGAGATAGATTCTGAGGATTATTACGATTATCAAGTAAATAGACCGCTCATTCTTGTTGATGAGTCGATGATTCGATCTCTTACCTGGCCCGGACTCCAAGTCTTTGCACAACGCAACCCTTTTGGCGATCGCGATTTCGTACTCGTTCGCGGCGTAGAACCGTCAATGCGCTGGAAAACTTTCGCAAATGAGCTCCTTGATCTAGCCGAAGACTTAGAAGTTGAATTGGTCATCACGTTAGGTGCCATGTTGGCTGATACTCCTCATACAAGAGCAATTCCAGTTTCAGGCACCGGTGCACATCCAGATATCGCAACTCGCCTGGGAGTTGAGGTAAGTCGATATGAAGGCCCGACTGGAATTCTGGCTGTTCTGCAAGATGGTTGTGTCCGAAGAGGAATCGATGCAATTGCGCTCTGGGCTGCGATTCCGCATTACGCCGGCGCAACTCCTTCTCCAAAGGCAACACTTGCGCTCATAAATGGGTTGGAAGATTTCTTAGAAATTTCACTTCCACAGGGAATCCTCCCCGAGGTCACTGCGCAGTGGGAAGAAGCGGTTAATCAGATGGCGCAAGAAGATTCAGATATTGCCGAATACGTGAAGTCACTTGAAGAGACTAAAGATGCTGCCGGAGCCGCCGATGATTCTGGCGAGGAACTAGCTAGAGAAGTCGAACGTTTTCTGCGCCGACAAAATAACTCGACTGAAGATTAAATCGCAAGCCCCAAGATTGCATCAATCGCTCGTGAGAGTTCGCCCGCTTCTCCGCCATCTGATTGATTTTCGGAAGCGATAATCCATTTCTTCAGCTCTGAGAGTGCCGCGGGAGTATCTAAATTATTCGATAGCGCGGAAGCGATATTTCGAATGACTGGCGCAGTTGGTGCAACCTCCATCATCGAGAGCGCACGTCGGAGACGGTCGATCCAGGCAATGGAATCTTGCAGTAATTCATCGCTCCAGGATCTATCGGTCGAGTAGTGGCTCTCCATCAACGCCCATCGAATACTCATAGGATTAATTCCGGCTTCGACTAACTTAGATACAAAGACCAAATTGCCAAGTGACTTACTCATCTTCACGCCGTCGAGACCAATCATTCCGCTATGAACATAATGAGATGCAAACTCGCGTCCTTGCAGGATCTTCGCTTGTGCGGCCGACATCTCGTGGTGAGGAAATATCAAATCACTTCCGCCGCCTTGGATATCAATGGAAGTAACAGAAGTCGAGTCTGGCTCTAGGTAATGAAGTGCAATGGCACAACATTCAATATGCCAACCTGGTCGACCGTCACCGTGTGGACTCTCCCATGATGGCTCGCCTTCTCTATGTCCCAACCAGAGCAAGGCATCAAGTGGATCCTGTTTACCGGAACGAGATGGATCTCCCCCACGCTCTGCAAATATTTCGAGCATTTTTTCCTCTGAATAATGCGAACGCGTACCAAATTGCGAATCTGCACGCACAGAAAAATAGAGATCTTTATCAACCGTGTAGGTAGTAGCTCTTTCTGCCAAGATAGAAATTGATTTGGTAACCAGATCCATTGCCTCTACCACCCCGATGTAATGATCTGGCGGAAGGATATGAAGATTGACCATATCGCCACGGAAGAGATCGATCTGAGATTGCGCAAGTTGGCGCCAATCCACGTTGTCTCGGATTGCTCTTTCGAGTAATGGATCATCAATATCGGTAATATTTTGCACGAAACGAACTTCTGCCCCACGTGCTCTTAAATATCTATTTATCAAATCAAATGTTAAATAAGTTGCAGCGTGACCAAGATGTGTTGCATCGTATGGAGTGATTCCACAGACATAGATTCGATAGAGCGATTTCTCAGGAAAAGGCGTAATCGATGCCCGAGCAGTATCCATAAGTTGCAGAGGTGGAAGTTCCAGTCCTTCTCCAAGTGGTGGAATTGCAACGCTCGCCCAAGAATTCATATGTAAAGGATATCGTTTAGAACGGCGGCCATGGAATGTGCGGCCATTCTGGATTTGGTTCAGGGAAAGTGCCTTCTTCCAGAAGACGTGAAACTCTCAATACCAATGAATGAAACTCTTCATCGGTTATCAATGCACGTATCTCTTCTGATTCATCCGAGGCAAGAAAGCGGCGCAGGTCTTCAAGTACGAGTTTCTCCTGCGTTGAAAGCGCCGTGCCGGCCCACTGCCAGAGGACAGTTCTCAATTTATCCTCGCTATGAAAGGTAACTCCGTGATCACAGACATAGAGATGGCCATCTGTCGCTGGCAAGAGATGCCCGATTTTTCGATCTGTATTGTTGATTACTGCGTCAAAGAGTGAGACTTGTCGAAGCTGGTCATCGTCGCTTCTAAAATATTCCTCCAACTTAATGGATTCATCGATATTAATCCAGAGTTGCACCATTCCGATTCCAAATGGACCCTCTCGCAATATTGTGAGAGGAACGCAATGGAATCCCATCGCTTCGCTGATCAGATATGCAGCACGTTCACGCTGTGCGAGATTACCATCCGGGAAATCCCATAACGGGCGCTCTCCTGCAACTGGTTTGTAGATAGCTTTAATTTCTTCATTGCCATCTCGCACTGCTACCAAGAGAGTCGCATTAGAGGCATCTACCAGACGACCTTCAACTTCAATTTCGCCAATGGATAACAAACGTTCGCTCATCGCCGGTATCCATTTGCTCTGGCACATAGGTGGCCCTGCGGGTCAATCGGAAAGGAGCAGAACGGGCATGGTTGTCTACCTGCTGCAATGACAAGTTCGGCCCGATCACGAAAAATGAGCGCTTGGGTCGGTGTGATGAAAAATCGCAATACTTGAACGCCATCTGAAGTTGCATCTTCTTCATCATCTTCTGCGTTGAGATTCAATTCTCGTAGATCTATCTGAATTCTTTCGGTGTTCTCATCATAGAAAATTGCAATTGACCCAACCCGAAACTCATCCATAACTGGGGTCTCTAACGGAAGCGAATCTCTGGTCAGAATTGGTCGCGCAGACAATGGGTGAATCTGGCGGATCTCTTTGAGCATGTAATGCAGTCGTTCGCTGATGGCTCCAACTTGGGATTTCTCGATAGAAGTTGAGATGACCGCATTTCCAGATCGAATTTGCAGAAAGAATGTTCGATCGCCAGGTAGTCCAATGGTCCCGACTGTAAAGCGCGAGATTTCTTCAAAGGTTCTAATCATTTAATCGAGAATCTCTTTCAGCATGCCTCGATGATTGATAGTAATCATTGAGTAGCTACCTTTGTGATGCTTAAAGACTGTAAAAGAGGCAGGGTTGATTGTTAGGGATTGAAATGCATCGAGCTTCATATTGAGTAATTGCGCTGTGATCAATTTAATCGTGTCTGAGTGCGAGACTATGAGGTGCGTTTTCTCACCTTTTATAGCGAGAATCTCATTGACTGCCGTAATCGCGCGTCGCTGCACTTTTCTAAACGACTCGCCACCTGGAAAGGTCACAGTCGACGGTCGAGTCTGTACATCCTTCCAAAGGGCTTTTCGTCGTAGCGATGAGAGTTTTTGTCCGCTCCAATCTCCGAAATCAATCTCCGAAAGACCATCCAGGATTTGCATCGACTTGAGAGAGGAAGAATTCTTAGAACGTAACCAAGGATCAATGGTGAGCTGGCAGCGCTCTATGGGGCTAACGTGAAGATTATCTATCCGATTGCGGCCAATCCGCTCGATGAGTTCGACCGCTTGTTTCTTGCCTTGAGGCGACAATCCGATGCCAGGTAGTTGACCGGTGAGGGTATCTGTTGCATTCGCTACGGAATGACCATGGCGCAGGAAAATCAATGTGCTCATCTTTATCTCCCCGAGAAATAGTTACATTCGATGCAAAATTTACGACCAACACGCTAGGCCAAGGTTAGCGACTTATTGAAGGTAGGTCTTGCTAAGGTCGCGCCCATGGAGATGCGCCGTGCGGGTAAGAGTGGATTGACGCTCTCTCGCCTGGGGCTGGGATCAATGACATGGGGTCGAGATACAGACACCCATGAAGCTGCCGATCAGTGTCGCGCATATATCGAAGCTGGTGGCAACTTTCTCGATACCTCCCCCATCTACGGCGATGGAGATTCCGAGCGCATCATTGGCGGAATGATTGGAACTCTCTTTAATCGCGAAGATGTCGTGATTGGAACGAAAGCGGGCATCTCACTCATCAATGGTGAACGAGTGATCAGCAATACTCGACAATCTCTAATCGCCGAACTTGATAAATCTCTATCGCGTTTAGGAACTGATTATGTTGATCTCTGGCAGCTCCATGGTTGGGATCCCTTTACCCCACTCGAAGATACGTTGAGCGCTCTCGACTACGCTTACTCTTCCGGAAAAGCGAGATATGTAGGAATCTCAAATTTCTCAGGTTGGCAGAGTGCTCGAGCAATCTCTTTGCAGGAATTGCATTCAATGAAAGCTCCAATCGTCTCCCTGCAGAATGAATATTCACTTCTCAATCGTGATGTTGAATCCGAGATTCTCGATTGTGCTGATGAATTAAGTGTTGGATTCCTTGCATGGGCGCCACTTGCACGCGGAGTTCTTACCGGAAAATATCGCGGCGGCACTCCGAGCGATTCACGTGGTGCAGCGCCTCACTTCGTTAAACATGTAGAGCCTTACCTCAACGATAGGGCTTCGAGAATTGTTGATGCCGTCTCTGTTGCCGCCTCAGGACTTGGTTTTGCTCCTCTTGAGGTAGCCCTTGCTTGGGTACGTGATAATCCCGCTGTTACTTCAGCAATTGTCGGCGCGCGAACCGGGGCTCAAATGCGTGGAATTCTCAAGTCCGAAGAGATCGCACTTCCGCAGACTATTCGAGATGTACTCGATGAAGTCTCAGCAGTTCTCTAGGAAATCTTTCAGGACGCGAGCTCCAAACTTCAAGCCATCGATAGGTACTCGTTCATCTACTCCATGAAAGAGCGCCATAAAATCTAAATCTGCTGGAAGACGTAGTGGACTAAATCCGTAGCCGATGATTCCGAGTTCAGAGAGAGCTTTATTATCTGTGCCACCGCTCATTGTGTAAGGAACCGGAACGCCTTCTGGATCTTCTCGGACAATTGCAGCGCACATCGCATCTACCAACGGACCACCAAACTCAACTTCAAGTGCAATGTCGTGAGTGAGAGTTTCGATTCGAATATCTGGTCCGACAATTTCACGGATAGTGGCGTTCAATTCATCTTCATAGCCAGGTAAAAATCTGCCATCAACAGTCGCACTTGCACTGCCAGGAATGACATTAGCTTTATATCCTGCTTCTAAGATAGTTGGGTTGGCAGTGTTTTGGAGAGTTGCTCCGATCATTCTCGCAGTTGGACCAATCTCTTTTAACAACGGACGTAAGTCACTTTCGTCATATGGCTTGCCAGTTGCCTCAGCAATTTTCTTAAAGAGCAGTTTGACGGTCTTGGTGTATCGCTGTGGCCATTCGTATCGGCCAATTTTGGCAACAGCTTCCGATAGAGCGGTGATTGCATTCTCATCATTCATCATCGATCCATGACCTGCACGACCATCAGCAGTTAATTGCATCCAATGAATTCCCTTTTGGGCAGCTTCCACAAAGTAGAGGCGCTTACCGTCTCCAACGGTTACAGAGAATCCGCCGACCTCAGAGATTGCCTCAGTGCAGCCAGCAAAGACCTCGGGATGTTTGGATGTCATAAAACGAGAGCCGTATGAACTACCGGCCTCCTCATCGGCGAAAAATGCTAAGACAATGTTACGTGGAGGCTTGTATCCAGTACGCGCCCAGTGCCGAACGATTGCAAGGAGCATTGCATCGACATTCTTCATGTCGACCGCACCGCGTCCCCAAATCATTCCATCTTTGATCTCTGCTGAAAAAGGATCAACGCTCCAATCAGCTGCATTAGCTGGAACGACATCAATGTGGCCGTGAATTACTAGCCCCGGACGTGATGTGTCAGAGCCTTCAATGTTTGCAATTACATTGCAGCGATTTGGTGCCGACTCATAAATCTTTGCGTCGATTCCAACCTCTTTAAGTGAAGCAACGACATACTCTGCAACTGCCTTCTCATCGCCCTTGCCCTCTCCGAAATTAACGGACGGGATTCGGATCAGGTCTTGGCAGATTGAGATTGCTTCTTCTTCAAATGAGGCGTAGTCGTTGGTCATGGCTTCATTCTCCCTTAGAAAGTCTCCTTTTGCTTGTGAGCCATCACGTTGGTATTCTTCCGCTCGTAATTCAACCCCATCTCATAAGCTTTGCTTGTGGCGGCGGGGACACTCGTCCGGGTGGCGGAATTGGCAGACGCGCTAGCTTGAGGTGCTAGTTCTCGCAAGGGATTAGGGGTTCAAGTCCCCTTTCGGACACAGAAGATATGGAGCTCTGCATGAATCTTTCAGAGGCGCTTCAACTTATTCGCGAGATTCCCGATTTTCCTTCACCTGGAATTCTCTTTCGAGATATCACTCCGCTCTTAGCTAATGGCCCGGCCTTCAAAAAGGTAATTGAAGAACTCTCTAAAAATGATCGCGGATATAGCCACGTTGTTGGAATCGAAGCGAGAGGTTTCATCTTCGGAGCTGCCATTGCTGCCGAATCAGGCGTTGGCTTTGTGCCACTTCGCAAGGCAGGAAAACTCCCCCATGCCACAATCGCTCGGAACTATGGCCTTGAATACGGCAGCGATGTACTCGAAGCACATATTGATGCAGTTGCAGCGTCTGATTCGGTGTTGATAGTCGATGATGTTCTCGCCACTGGCGGAACGATTATCGCCGCCATTGAATTAATGAACGAACTTGGTGCTGAGATTTCAGAAGTTGTTGTGCTCTTCGAAATTGAATCACTCGGTGGTAGAGCTCGAATCGAATCGAAATTTCCTGGAATCTCTATTCGATCAGTAGTGAAAGCTTAAGCTCAATGCGCATTCCGCAAATTCAAGCACTTCGTGCCCTAGCTGCCGTGTTGGTTTTGGCTTTCCATGCCAATCTAGTCGGTGGTGGATATATCGGCGTCGATATCTTCTATGTTATTTCCGGTTATCTGATAACAGGTTTACTACTGCGTGAGATCGAAGATCACGGTTCGCTCAATTTCAAGGCATTCTATCTTCGACGTATCAAAAGATTGCTTCCAACTTCATTTGTAATCTTGCTGGCGACAGCTCTTGTGAGTTGGTATCTCTACCCTGGCACGATGCGCGCCGAACTCGGAAAAGACATCATCGCCGCATCGGTCTATCTTTCAAACTTTCTCTTTGCATTTTGGCAAATGGATTACCAGAATCTCAACGCGATTCCACCGGTGGTAATCCACTTCTGGTCACTTGCCGTGGAAGAGCAGTTCTATCTCTTCTGGCCAGTAATTGTTTTCTTAGCCTTTAAATACGGAGGCCGGAAGCGACTTTTTGAAATTATCGCGATAGTTACTGCACTCTCATTTATCTTCAGTCTCTATCTCACTGCGGCATCGCCCATTTGGGCTTTCTACTCTCTACCAACCCGTGCTTGGGAACTCGGAATAGGAGCGCTCCTGCTCGCTATTCCCCGCCGTTATTCACTATCGGTTTTCTATCCTTGGGCAGCACTGCTTGCTATCGCCTATGCAACTTTCTTCTTTACCGATAAGACAGCATTTCCAGGGACCGCCGCAATCGCTCCGGTCTTAGGAACAGCAGCTGCGATTGCCTCAATTAGTTCTTGGCCCAAAGTCTTAAATTTCCTGAGCAATGTGCGGATAACGCAGTGGCTCGGTGAGATTTCTTATCCACTCTACCTGTGGCACTGGCCATTATTAGTGATTCCGATGGTCTATCTCGGAAGAAACCTTCATATCTACGAGAGAGCGATTGCAATCCTTCTTACTCTCTTACTTGCTGATCTCACTCATCGCTTTATCGAACAACCACTGCGCCATCTCACCTTGTCGCCACGAAAAGTTGTCACCTTCGCAGTGATTGCTTCACTCGTTGCCACTGGCACTGGAACGGCAATTGCGATGAGTGCCAATAACACAATCACCCTTAAGTCAGGTGAGAAGTACTCTCTTGCGCAAATAATGCAGAAACCTCAGGTCTATTTAGATGATTGCCATGTCAATAATGGCGAGACTCTCTCTGGTCCTTGTACCTATGGACCAGAGAGTCCTACGAAGGTCGTTCTCTTTGGCGATTCCCATGCTGCGCAGTGGATGCCCGTTCTAGAGAAGCTTGCTTACGCCAAGAATTTCCAACTAATCTCACTGACTAAATCGGCATGCCCAGCTGCGGCAGTTGTAAAGATCGAGAACGGTCCGTATAAGAATGCAGATTGTTCACAATGGCGAGAAAACTCGATCAAGCGGATTCAGGCGCTGAAACCGATGGCGGTGATTGTCAGCGGCATGCAGCACTATGAATTACCAAGTGGATATTCATCACGAGCTCAATGGTGGCTGGAAGGTCAGGCGAAAACCTATACCGCACTATCTGGATCATCGCGCCACATTATCTATATCTCTGACACTCCACATCCACAGCGAGATATTCCAAGTTGTATCGCCTCGGCTAGAGCTGACAAATGCAACAGCACCGTTCCATCTGAGGCGATCTTCTCCCCCGGCTGGCAGCAGATCAATCCAACTTCGTGGTTCTGTGCGGAAATTTGCCCGGCAGTATTAGATGGCGTCGTTGTCTATCGCGATAATTCGCATATCAGCGTCCTCGCCAGTGAGATGGTCCAATCTGAGCTGCTGAGTACATTGCTTTCACTTGGCGTATTCGCGTCAAAGTGAGAATTCTCAAAGCACTAATGGCAGGATGGCGCCATGGCTGAGTTAATTTATTACTGCGGAACAATGGATAGCGGAAAGTCAACGCTCGCACTTCAAACTGCACATAATCATCAGAGTCGCGGACGCGGTGGTTTGATCTTTACTAGCCACGATCGCGCCGGTTCTGGTGTTATCTCATCCCGTTTGGGTCTACAGAGTCCGGCAATTGAAGTTACGCCAGAGTTCGATATCCATCGTCTCGTCGTAGATAAACTTTCAATGGGTGAACGCATTGATTACATCATCTGTGATGAGGCTCAGTTCTATCAGCCAGAACAAATTGATGGT
>CANGJV010000045.1 GCA_947454425.1 Candidatus Nanopelagicaceae bacterium | reverse complement strand
TCCCATTCCGAACCCGGAAGTTAAGCCTCACAGCGTCGATGGTACTGCACGGGTGACCTTGTGGGAGAGTAGAACGATGCCGGACTTAAATTATAAAAAGGGCGCTGAGCAATCAGCGCCCTTTTTTATTTTTCTATGCAATATTTTTACCTCGATGGGAGAGAGTAAATGAACGATCGAAACGAACGACCAAGACGTCCAGAAGATGGTCGTCCAGAAGATGGTCGTCCAAGCAGTGGGCGACCAGCTGGATCAGGTCGTCCTTCATCGGGTCGCCCCTCCAATTCACGTCCCGGAGATCGTCCATCACGTCCCGGAGATCGGACAGAACAGCGTCCAGGCCGTGGAGGTCGCGATGATCGCGCCGGTGCAACTCGAAATGTTTCCGATGGTCGTTCGATTAGTGATCCTCGCGGTTTTCGTCCCACACCAATGGACCGCGATCCATCCCGAGTTCGTCCCCGAATTTTTGAACCCGATATTCCCGAACATGTTACTGGCGAAGAGTTAGAGAAGAGCGTTCGCGCCGAACTCTTAAGTCTCTCGGTTGAAAATGCAAAGGTAGTCGCTCGCCATATGGTCTGCGTGAATCTCTATATGGATATTGATCCAGAACTCGCTCACAAACATGCAACTGCAGCTGCATACCACGCAGGAAGACTTGCAGTCGTAAGAGAGACTGCAGGCTATGCGGCCTATCGAGCCGGACATTATGAAATAGCTTTGAAAGAACTTCGTGCAGCAAATCGAATTTCCGGAGATGTAACGGCTTGGCCGGTAATGGCTGATTGCGAAAGAGGACTCGGAAACCCTCTCAAAGCGCTGAAAATGGCTGGTTCTCCAGAGGTTTCACGATTGGCGAAGGCGGAAGAGATTGAGATGCGCATCGTTGCAGCTGGTGCGCGTCGTGATCTTGGTGAACTCGAAGCGGCAGTCGTAACTCTGCAATGCAAAGAGTTACAGAACGATCGCGAACCTTGGTCATTGCGTATCAAATATGCATATGCTGATGCACTTGATGCCTCTGGAAGAAAAGAAGAGGCGCGCGAGTGGTTTGCAAAGTGCGTTCTTCTCGATGAGGAAGAAGAGACTGATGCCGCAGAGAGAGCGGCAGAGTAAATACTCTCCACAGCTTTAGAAATATTTTTTATCAACAGAAGCAATAACGTTGACAATCGCCCTCCATTTATATTTGGAGGTAGAAGTGTCAGCGAAGAAGAATCTCGAAAAGGCAGAGATTGATCACTCACTCAATGAGTGTTTCTTGAGAGGTCGGGTCTCAGCGCAAGCAGTAGATCGCGAACTCCCAAGCGGTGAGCATGTGGTCGAGTTTCGTTTAATCATCACAAGAGATTCGCGAGAGGGTGTGGACACTCTCGATGTTGCAGCATGGAGCGCCAAAAATCGCCGAACCGCACTCTCTCTTAAAGCAGGGGAGTGGATTGAACTATCTGGCTCCGTCAGGCGGCGTTTCTGGCAAGGTCCATCCGGTCTTGCAAGTAGATGGCAGATTGAAGCTGAGAGCATCACACGCCTAAAGTAAGCGTGCAATAACCCCTTCAGAGCGCTAAGCCGATACTCTTTCCTCATGGCAAAGACCCCAACTTCTGACTTTTTCTCTACGGTGAAGAGTTATTTCAACCAGCTCACCGAAGGCGAAAGAACTCCAACTGAGGTAGCTGCCGCATTTAATGACTGGGCGCGCGAAAGCGCTGAATCCATCAAGGCAAAGATTGCAGAAGAGGTAGAGCGGACCGTCACAAAGATGGGCTTCGTTAAGATCGAAGAGTATGAAAAGCTCGTAACACGGGTTGAAAAACTAGAAGGCGCCGTAACTCGACAGAGAAAGAGCGCGCCGGTAAAAGCTGCCGTGAAAAAAGTAGTGAAGAAGAGCGCGAGCAAGACTTCCAGCACTATTGTGAAAAGTAAGAGAACGAAGAAGGCGAGCAAATAATGAGCGAAGACATCCAGGACAATGTAAATGCTGCTAACGACGAAGAGAACATCGTCGATGGCGTTCGGCGCGAGTTAGAAGAGATTGACTCCGCTGATCTCTCTGAACATGCGGCTCGTTTTGAGGCGCTCCATAAGAAACTGCAGGAATCCCTTAACTCGATTGATGGGCTCTAGTCTCTAAAGAGACTGCCAGGTAATCGATCATGAAGACTCGTCTCGATGCTGAACTCGTTCGTCGCGAACTAGCACGTTCGCGCGAGCAAGCAGCGGACTTGATTGAGTCGCGTTCGGTACTTGTTAATGGAATTCCCGCGACAAAGCCTGCAACTCAGGTCGATGCCGAAACTTCTATCGTCCTTCAAGGTGATCGGGATGATTTTGTATCGAGAGGCGGCCACAAATTAGCTGGCGCGCTCGATGTCTTCACAGATGTCATTGTTGAGGGCAAAGTTTCTCTTGATGCAGGAGCCTCCACTGGTGGATTTACCGATGTGCTTCTTCGGCGTGGTGCAAAGAAAGTTGTTGCGGTAGATGTTGGTTATGGTCAGCTCGCCTGGGAGCTACGCACTGATGAACGTGTAAAAGTTCTCGATCGCACAAATATTCGCCATCTCACTGGGGATCAAGTGGGCGAGGAGATTGAACTCGTAGTCGCAGACCTCTCATTTATCTCTTTATCACTCGTGCTTCCAGCACTTGCTGCAGTATCTCGACCCGATGCTGACTTCGTTCTGATGGTCAAACCACAATTTGAAGTAGGGCGTGAAAAACTGGGCGCAGGTGGTGTTGTTCGTGACCCAGAACTTCGCAAGGCAGCTGTCTTAGATGTGGCTGACTCTGCCTACGATGTTGGATTAGGAACGAGAGGTGTTGCAGCTAGTCCACTTCCAGGGCCGGCCGGAAATGTTGAGTACTTCCTCTGGCTCCGTCGTGGTGCGCCTGCAATCAATGAAGCAGATCTCGATCGTGCGATTGCGGATGGTCCTGCATGATGAAACGTCGCGCCGTAGTTCTCATCAATCCATCTCGCGCAGAAGCAGTCAGTGCAGCACGCGACTTAGCAAGTATTTTGACAAGCAAGGGATTTGATCTTGTATCTCCAACCGATGTGCAGGTTGAGAACATCACATCAGTTGCGTCAGATGAAATTGGGGAAGTCGAAGTCGCAATTGTTTTAGGTGGTGATGGAACAATTCTTCGCGGCGCCGAGGTGACCCTGCTTCGCGAAATCCCATTACTAGGCATCAATCTCGGACACGTTGGATTTCTCGCTGAAGTAACAAAGCCATCTATGAATGATATTGCCGAGAGCATTATCAATAAGAGTTATGTCTACGAAAACCGGATGGTTCTTGGATACTCAGTAGAGCGAGCTGGTTCTGTTATTTCGCAGGGCTGGGCGCTCAATGAGATTACAGTCGAACGTTCAAGTACAACGATGGTTGAGCTCTTCGTCGAAATCGACCGACGACCGCTATCACATTGGGGTTGTGACGGACTGATCTGCTCTACTCCTACTGGATCTACCGCATATGCATTTAGCGCGGGGGGACCGGTCTTATGGCCCGAAATTGATGCTCTGGTTCTGCTTCCAATCTCTGCCCACGCGCTCTTCTCTCGCCCGATGGTAGTTTCAACGAAGTCCGAGATCGTCATCACGATCGAATCTCCAGTTGCGCTCTTATCAGCGGATGCACTTCGTAAACTGCCATTAGTAAATGGTGACCGCGTCGTTATCACGCGCAATCCTCAGACCATTAAGTTGGCGCACGTTAACCCAACACTTTTTACGGATCGTTTGGTTGCAAAATTTAAACTTCCGGTAGAAGGATGGCGTGGTGAGTGATCGTACCCATCTAGAAGAAATTTCGATTCGCAATCTCGGAATTATTGAAGAGTCGCATCTCGAACTTTCAAAGGGACTCAATGTTCTGACTGGCGAAACCGGCGCTGGAAAGACAATGATCTTGACAGCGCTCAATCTCGTCTTAGGTGGCAAATCCGAAAGTTCGCTTGTTCGTACTGGATCTGATCGATTAACCGTCGCGGCAACTTTCGCTGCGCCAAGTGAAGTTTCAACCGAATTTGCAAACATGCTTGATGAGAGCGATGTAAAGTTTGAGGACGGCAAGATTATTTTTGCCCGTTCAGTCACCGCTGAAGGAAAGAGCAAAGCACTCTGCAACGGAGTCACTGTTCCAGCGAGCCTGCTCAATGACCTCGCCGAACATTTGATTGAAATTCACGGGCAATCTGCAAATACCCAACTTGTAAAGCCACTGCGTCAGCGAGAACTACTCGATAGATTTGGCGGCGAAAATATTGCTACAGCAATCTCGAAATATCGTTCTCATTTCGATGAGTATCTAGATCTCAAGGCCCGCATTAAAAACATGAAATCAGCATCTTCCGAGCGGGATAAAGAAGTTGCGGATTTGGAAGAGTTCCTCGATGGATGGAACAAACTCAAAGCCACCAGGGGAGAATTCGCTGCGACGGTAGATGAAATCTCGCGACTCTCCAGCGTTGAGGATTTAAGAGTTGCCGCAGTTGGTGCAAATGAAGCGTCATCGGATGAAGAGTCGGGTGCGCTGACAGCGCTAGGTGCGGCAAAGAAATTTTTAGAAGGCGCAAAGGGGCGAGACTCTAGGCTCGATACAATTGCAGATCAGGTGGCAGAGAGTTTTTATGCCCTCGATGAGGCAACACGCGATCTCTCTTCATATATCTCTTCACTTGAGGCAGACCCTGATCGACTCAATTTGCTGCAAGAACGTCGGGCAGCACTCACAGCATTCGTAAAGAAATGGGGCGGCGGCACTGATCCGGATGAGGAGATGGTTCATCTAGCCGCCAAAGCGAAATCTGGTCGTGAAAGCATCGCAGATCTACGAGGGGGAGACAATCGCATCGCCGAGCTAGAACTCGAATTGTCCGGTGTTAAAGAGAAGTTAGTCGCGGCAGCGAAGAAACTAACCCAAGAACGTAAGAATTCTGCGACCGCTCTATCTGCATCAGTCTCTGAAGAGTTGACGTATCTATCTATGCCTCACACTCAACTTGTGATTGATCTTATTTCACCTGATTACGCGGGTCCTCTTAAAGAGAGTGACTTCACCTCACTCGGTTGCGATGAAGTATCGATTTCTATTAAAGCTCACGCAACCGCCAATAAGGTTGCGATTGGCAAGGGGGCATCCGGCGGTGAGATGTCGCGCATCATGCTGGCGTTGGAAGTGGTCATTGCAAAGACCGACCCAGTGGGGACATATATTTTTGACGAGGTAGATGCAGGTGTTGGTGGAAAGGCGGCGATTGAGGTTGGACGACGTCTACATCTCTTAGCCCAAAGCGCTCAAGTCATTGTTGTCACCCATCTACCGCAAGTTGCGGCATGGGCAGATACTCATTTCAGGGTCAAGAAGCGCAGCGATGGCTCGATCGTGGAGTCTGGCGTCGAACAGCTAAGCGATGCTCAGCGGGTAGAGGAGATCGCCCGAATGCTGGCAGGACTGGAAGAGTCCACTAGTGCCTTAGAACACGCCTCAGAACTTCTTGCCATGCGAGGCAACGCTCTCACTTAATGATAGGTTCGACTTCCATGAGCGAAAAAGATAGAAGCCGTGGACATGTCACCAAGCACATATTTGTTACAGGTGGAGTGGCATCAAGTTTAGGCAAAGGCCTCACTGCTTCAAGTCTTGGTCGCCTCCTCGTCTCTCGTGGTCTACGAGTAACCATGCAGAAGCTTGATCCTTATCTCAATGTTGATCCAGGAACTATGAACCCATTTCAACATGGCGAAGTATTCGTCACTGATGATGGAGCAGAGACAGATTTAGATATTGGCCATTACGAGCGCTTCCTCGATCGAAATCTCGAGGGATCTGCGAATGTGACTACCGGTCAAGTGTATTCACGAGTGATTGCACGCGAACGACGTGGTGAGTACCTAGGTGAGACGGTTCAAGTAATTCCACATATCACCAATGAGATTAAAGAACGTATGCTCGGAAATGATTCACCGGAAATCGATGTTGTCATTACCGAAATCGGCGGAACGGTCGGAGATATCGAATCTCAACCTTTCCTAGAAGCTGCGCGACAGATTCGTCAGGAAGTTGGTCGAGATAATGTCTTCTACCTACATATTTCGCTCGTGCCCTACATTGGTCCGTCTGGTGAGTTAAAGACAAAGCCTACACAGCACAGCATCGCCGCACTCCGCAGCATCGGAATCGCTCCAGATGGAATCGTTCTTCGTTGCGATCGACCAATTCCAGATGGAATTAAGAAGAAGATTTCATTGATGTGTGACGTTGATTTAGAGGCAGTTGTTGCAGCTGTTGATGCGCCCTCTATTTACGATATCCCGAAAGTCCTTTATAGCGAAGGTTTGGATTCCTATATCGTCCGTCGCTTAGCTCTTGGTGGGCATGATGTGCAATGGGATGAGTGGGATGCTCTGCTAGAGAAAGTACATCGCCCAATGCATCACGTACGGGTTGGATTAGTTGGAAAATATATCGATCTGCCGGATGCCTACCTCTCTGTCTCGGAAGCGCTTCGAGCGGGCGGCTTTGCCAATAGTGCAAAGGTTGAAATTGTGTGGATTCCAAGTGACAACTGCGAAACTCCAGATGGCGCTAAGCGAGAGCTCTCCAACCTCGATGCAATTTGTGTTCCGGGCGGTTTTGGAATTCGCGGAATCGAAGGAAAACTTGGCGCTCTTAAATTTGCGCGCGAAAATAAAATCCCAACCCTAGGTCTCTGCTTGGGATTGCAATGCATGGTGATTGAAGCGGCTCGAAACTTGGCTGGTATTAGCGATGCAAGCTCTGCTGAGTTCACTCCTGATTCTGGAACTCATGTAATTGCAACAATGGTTGAGCAGATGGATATCGTTGCTGGTGAAGCCGATATGGGCGGCACGATGCGATTAGGCCTCTATCAGGCAGAACTTACTCCAGGATCAATTGTGGCTGAAGTTTACGGATCAACCACAATCTCAGAACGTCACCGCCATCGTTATGAAGTCAATAACAAATATCGCGACCAAATTGCGGCGGCTGGAATTAATTTCTCAGGAATATATTCTGAGAAGAATCTGGTTGAGTTTGTCGAACTACCGCGCGATGTTCATCCTTACTATGTAGGCACTCAAGCCCATCCTGAGCTACGTTCTCGTCCAACGAGACCGCATCCTCTCTTCGCTGGTTTAATCGCAGCGGCAATCGCAAAGAAAGGTTAGTTATGCTCATCGGAGTTCCAAAAGAGATAAAAGTTTTAGAGGCGCGTGTTGCACTCACTCCAGAAGGCGCATCCGAACTCATACGTTCTGGACATACTGTTCACATTGAATCCGGCGCAGGCGTGGGATCTTCCATCGCAGATAGTGATTACATCGCAGTCGGTGCAAAGATTGAAGCCGATGTTGAGAAATTATGGCGTGAATCCGATTTGATTCTTAAGGTAAAGGAACCAATTGAGGCAGAGTACTCACGTCTTCGTTCTGGACAAATTCTCTTCACCTATCTTCACCTTGCGGCGAGCAAGGCATGTACCGATGCCTTACTTGCAAGTGGCACAACTGCGATCGCCTACGAAACCGTTGAACTCAATGGCACACTTCCGCTCTTAGCGCCGATGTCTGAGGTGGCAGGTCGACTCGCTGCACAGGTAGGTGCCTCCGCATTACAGAAGCCGCATGGAGGAAGAGGAGTCTTGCTCGGTGGTGTACCGGGAGTCGCACCTGGAAAAGTTGTTGTTATCGGGGGAGGAGTCGCAGGGCTTAACGCCGCTGTTATTGCTTTTGGGATGGGAGCCGATGTCACAATTCTTGATCGTTCGCTGCCAAGACTTGCCTACATTGATTCGCTCTATCAAGGACGTATCAAGACACTTGCATCCACTTACGCCGCCATTGATCGAGAGGTTAAGAGCGCCGACCTCGTAGTCGGAGCCGTGCTCGTGCATGGAGCGAAGGCACCGAAGTTGGTCAGCAATGAACAAGTAAAGTCAATGAAACCAGGTGCTGTGCTCGTCGATATCGCGATAGATCAGGGTGGCTGCTTTGAAGATTCGCATGCGACTACGCACGCAGAGCCGACCTACCGCGTTCATGATGCAGTCTTCTATTGTGTGGCAAATATGCCAGGCGCTGTTCCGGTGGCATCAACATATGCGCTGACTAACGCAACGCTTCCATATGTCCTATCTCTAGCGAACTTTGGTTGGGAAGAAGCGATTGCAAGAGATACAGCATTAGCTAAAGGCCTCAATGTCCATGCCGGCAAAGTCTGTTACGAGGCAGTGGCGGTAGCACATGGCTATTCAATGTAGCAGTGCAATATCGTCATATTTAGACCACCTTCGTATCGAGCGTGGATTATCCGATAACTCTATCTCGAGCTATCGGCGCGACTTGGAAAAGTTTCAGAACTTGCTCGATGAGAGTGGAATGAAATTTGATCAACTCGATGATGGAAACATTTCGACCATTATCGGGCAGTTAACCATTCTTGGATTGGCTCCTACTTCCATCAATCGGTTTTTATCTTCCATAAAAGGCTTCTATAAATATTGCTCACTTGAATATCAAATTAATAACCCAATGACCGATATCAATCAATTTAAAATTGCACGAAAACTTCCGAAGGCGCTATCAATTGCAGAGATTTCTCAGTTGATCGAGTCTGCATCAAACCTGGCTGATGTTGTTGCCCTTCGGGATCGCGCAATACTCGAGGTCTTGTACGGCACGGGTGCACGGGTTGCCGAATTGGTTGGCATTGATGTCCATGATATTTCGCACGATAAATTAGATGGCGAAGAGATCACAATCCTCAAACTCCGTGGCAAAGGCTCCAAAGAACGCCTCGTCCCGCTCGGTAAGTTTGCGATGGATGCTCTGGATAATTATTTAGTGCGATTACGTCCAGCACTTCTAGCGAAGAATTCACAGAACGAACAAGCGCTTTTTCTCAACGGTCGCGGTAAGCGCCTTTCTCGCCAATCTGCTTGGAGCACCGTGCTAAAAGCAGCTGAAGCTACCGGTTTGAAAGGCAGAGTTTCACCACACGTCTTTAGGCATAGTTATGCCACACATTTGTTAGATGGTGGAGCTGACATTCGCGTAGTGCAAGAGTTATTAGGTCATGCCTCTGTAACTACAACGCAAATCTATACTTTAGTGACAATCGATAAAGTGCGCGAAAGTTATTCGCTTGCACATCCACGTTCACATTAAGAATTAAAGCCCGCGAAGTCTGCGCGCAAGAATGCTTTGCTCACCTTTTGATTCGAGATCTGCAATTATCACAGCAATTGACTCTCGCACGATTCGTCCTCGATCAACAGCGAGACCGAGATCTCCGCGCAACATAAGACGAGCTTGATCAAGATCGAAGAGTTCATCGGGGGAGAGGTAGACGGTGATTTTCTCATCGTGACGTTCACGACCTGAAGGAGATTTATCCATCTGAGTGACGCGGCGACGCGGGATTGAACGAACACCCTTCTTTGATTGTGGCGAAGAAGAGATAACCGGTGCTGAAGATTGTGTTGGAGCAGGTTCCACTGCTGCTTCACGTACTGCAGAGAGTGCAGGTGCGTTGTTGCGGAATAACTCATCGGCTCCTGGCAAGCTGGCTCTACGGGTCATCGTGCACCTCCACGTGAAATAAGTTCTCGAGCTAATCGGCGATATGACTGCGCGCCTGCAGATGATGTTGCATATGCAGTAATTGGCTCACCTGCGACGGTTGCCTCTGAGAAACGGATTGACTTTGAAATAAGAGTATCGAAAACAAGTCCTGGGTGACCTTCGATAATACGAGAGATTACCTCGCGATTATGCAGAGTCTTCTTATCGAACATAGTTGCGATGATTCCGATGAGATTTAAATCTGGATTATAAACTTCTCGAACTTTGCCGATGTTCTCAGCAAGCTCAATAAAACCATGCATTGCGAAGTTCTCACATTGCATCGG
>CANGJV010000044.1 GCA_947454425.1 Candidatus Nanopelagicaceae bacterium | reverse complement strand
ATTTCAGCGACCGAAGAGTATAGATTTCATTTACTTTAAGTGGAGGTAAGGAGTAGGGGAAGACACCCCAAACCTCCACTTAGTTTCACACTCGGATTGCTTTGACGGTGATATGTTTCCTCATGTGAGTAGCGAGAATGCCAAGGACGGCCGCAGTATTGGAATCACGCATGCCCTGCTTATCGCAGAGTCTCTCCTTGTACTCGCCCTAGGCCTGTACATGATTGCTCTTGGATTCACCCACGATAAGGAATGGGCTCCATATCTTGGTGTCATTGCATTTGCATTCATCGGATCAGCCGGATTGTTTTCGCTGGCTATTGGAGTAAAGGGTGGGAAGCGATGGGCGAACTCGCCTGCAATTCTCGCCAATTTAATTGCTCTTGGTGTTGCTAAGTATCAATTTGAGGCAGGGCTTTACTGGTTAGCAATTCCCATCTCTGTTATGGCACTAGTTGTCGTCATAAGTCTTTTTATAAATATTAAGAACTCAGCTCACTGATTCTTTCTTTTTGCTGAGCCATCTCAAGCTTATAGAAAAGGAATCTCTTGTGCCGGATCCGTCACTTGCCTTAAAAAAAGCCATATATCCCTGCAAATGTGGATCTTTTCCTAATACTCCCTTAACTGAAACATCTGTGAAGGTTTCGTCGTATAGGTAGATATCCTCAAAATCCTTCTCTTTTGTCAATTGGTCTGTTGGATAAATAAAATATTTTGAAATCTTGGTACCCACGATTTTTTCGCTGAAACAATCTAGTGATAGACCTCTTGGTGTTTCCCAGAAAACTGATAACTCTATCGGCGAGATATCACGAAAATAAATGTCAACTCCTGGAATATCATCGCCGCTAGATATTCCCGTGAGGTCTTTGCTCACAGAGTAATTTAATCCGCATGTATCACTCGCCTTTTGCCATTCTGCATAGACTTTATTGACGGCAATCGTTGTAGCCTTTTCTTCATTTGCAGCTTTTTTATTTTCTACAGCGCTACTTACGCGGCCAACAATCTGATTGATTGCAACTATTGATAAAACAACCACCATAAATGCGCCTGCGGCCTTGAGATTTCGAATGCGCTTGGCTTTCTTCCTGGCCTCGAATTCTTCCTTAGCTTTTGGATGCATCAACCAAGGAGCGACGGTATTGCAATACCGACATCTTTTCGCATCAATCTTGTCAACGTTAACAATTGTTGAATTAACTGGTCCGGGGACATCAATGGTCATCGCCGAAACGCCGATTGTTTTTTCAGAGTCATAAACTTCGCGACTATTACAGCGAGGGCATTGATAGCAACCAGGATAAGGAACAGGGCCAGGCGAGAATATTTCCATTCAGAAAGGTTATTAAGCCTCGTAATTTGCTACAAGAGATGAATGGTCAAACTCTTAATTACCAAGGAACTATTTTGTGATCTTCCCAGAGAACTCCAGTTGTGTTCTTCTGGAAATCATCTGATGCTTTATCGAATTCACGGGTAGCAAGCCATACTGCAGTTTCAGCACCTTCTTCTGCGGTGCGAGGTGCATCGGGCCCACCCATATCTGTCTGTGAATGGTTGGGACAGAGTGCGTCAACTAAAACTCCACGTGCGCCAAGTCCGGTCTCATGGCCGAGATTGCGAACAAGTGCATTCACGCCAGCTTTGCTAATTCTGTATGGCGCAAGTCCTCCTGCATTTCCTGGACCAGACATCCGTCCAAGACAGGCAGAGAAAATAATTACACGGCCATGGCGAGATTCGACAAGTGCTGGTACAAGTCGATTTAGAATTTGAAAGACAGAGTCAAGATTTATTGACATGACTCGACGCCACTCTTCATCGGTGGTCTTAAGTGTTTTAGACATCTTTTCGCTCATTACGGCGTGAGAAATAATGAGGTGAGTTATCTCTGGATGTGTCTTTGAAATAACTTCGAGCCCGGCAGAGGTTGCCTCGAGATTTTCGAAATCAATTGCATAAGTAGCTACTGATTCGCTGCGACCATCTGCAAGAAGTGCTGCAGCAGCTTCTTGGAGTCGCTCGAAATCCTTTGCCACGAGGATCAGATCGAATCCCTGAAGCCTTAGCGCTTTCGCAGTCTCAAAGCCGAGACCGCGACTTCCACCCGTGATGAGAGCAAGGTTCTTGCTAGTCAGATTCATGGGCAAACCTTCTCAGCCATGCCACGGCTCTGCTACCTCAAACTGGGGTGGATTGAGAGAGAAATGTGCTCCATCTCGCCTTTCTGAGAGCACATTCACCATTTATCTAGCGGGCTCTCAGCCGATACTCTTAGCCTGCAGGTTGAAAGTAAGAGATCGCAAGGGAGCGCTCAGTGTCTTCAGGACAAGATTTCGGTGCAAATGACTGGCTCGTTGAAGAAATGTACGAGCGTTATCAAGCAGATCAATCTTCAGTACCTGCAGAGTGGGTGACCTACTTTCTGTCCGAGCAAAAAAATAACAATGCTGTGGCAGGTGTTCCTCAGCAAGGTGTGAATGTAGGCGGTGTCGCTCTAACCTCAGTTCCACCAACACCAAAACCTGTAGTTGCTCCAAATATTTCGATGGCACAGGTTCCAGTTCAGCCAGTGAATCCAGTCGTTGCCTCTGTAACTCCAGCGCCTGTTCAGGCTGCTGCACCAGTTGCCGCTACACCAGTTCAATCCCAACCTGTTGTTCGTGAAGTTGCGCCAACTCCTACAACTCCGGCACAGGCTGAATTAAAACCTGCTCCAACTCTTGCATCTCCAAGCGCGTCAACGATGGAACCACTTCGTGGCGTTGCTGGTCGCGTTGTGCAATCTATGGAAGCTTCATTGACTGTTCCAACTGCAACATCTGTTCGTGCAGTTCCTGCGAAGTTAATGATTGATAATCGAATTGTTGTTAATAACCACCTTGCCCGTGGTCGTGGTGGAAAAGTTTCATTCACCCACATCATCGCTTATGCAATGATCAAGGCGATTCGTCAGATGCCAGAGATGAATGCATTCTTTGGTGAACTCGATGGCAAACCTGCTATTGGTCACCCACAGCACATCAATCTTGGTATTGCGATTGACTTGGCAAAGCCAGATGGAACACGTCAATTATTGGTGCCATCTATTAAGGGTTGTGAAGCCCTTGATTTTGGACAGTTCTGGGCTTCATATGAAGAGACAGTTAAGAAAGCACGTACCGGAACTCTTACCGTTGAAGATTACGCAGGAACAACAGTTTCTCTTACCAATCCTGGAACTATCGGAACAGTTCACTCTGTCCCACGTCTTGTTCAAGGCCAAGGCCTCATCATGGGTGTTGGCGCGATGGACTATCCAGCTGAATTCCAAGGAGCATCTGAAGAGACTCTGGCCCGCATGGCTATTAGTAAGGTTCTTACGCTTACAAGTACCTACGATCACCGAGTTATTCAAGGTGCGCAATCTGGTGACTTCCTTCGCCGAATCCATGAACTACTTCTTGGCGCAGAAGGTTTCTACGATGAAATCTTTACTGCACTTCGAATTCCTTACGAACCAATCCGTTGGGCTTCCGACTTTGCTATTACAAAAGATTCAGAGATTGATAAGACTGCTCGCGTTCAGCAGTTAATTGCTGCATATCGGACATGGGGTCATCTCATGGCAGATATTGATCCGCTGGTTTACAAGCAGCGCACCCATCCAGATTTAGATGTCCAGACTCATGGACTTACTTTGTGGGATCTTGATCGTGAATTTGCAACTGGTGGATTTGGTGGCAAAGCGTTCTTGCCGCTTCGTAAAATTCTCGGACTCTTGCGCGATTCTTATTGCCGATCAATCGGAACTGAATACATGCATATCTCGGATCCTGTTGAAAGAAAGTGGTTCCAAGAGCATCTTGAAATAAAGTCAGATCGAGTTGATCGTAATGAGCAATTACGTATTTTGCGTAAACTCAATAGTGCAGAAGCTTTTGAAACATTCTTGCAGACCAAGTTCGTTGGACAGAAGCGCTTCTCGCTCGAAGGTGGAGAATCT
Source organism: Candidatus Nanopelagicaceae bacterium (assembly GCA_947454425.1). GTDB lineage: Bacteria > Actinomycetota > Actinomycetes > Nanopelagicales > Nanopelagicaceae > Planktophila. The sequence continues at coordinate 6,033 of CANGJV010000044.1, read as the reverse complement.
GTAATTCCACTTACCGATGCAATCGTCTCTGCAGCGGCCGAACGTGGTCTTGATGAAGTCTGTATTGGTATGCCACACCGCGGACGTCTCAACATGCTTGCAAATATTGCAGGCAAGTCCTCTGGTCAGATCTTCCAAGAGTTCCAAGGCCATTACGCAGAAAACGAAGTTCATGGCTCAGGCGATGTGAAGTACCACTTAGGTACTGAAGGCGTCTTTACCGCCGGATCGGGAGCAACAACAAAGATTTATCTCGCTGCAAATCCATCTCACTTAGAGGCAGTTAACCCAGTACTCGAAGGAATTGTGCGCGCAAAGCAAGATCGCCTCAATAACAAGGGTGCTTACTCAGTATTACCAATCTTGATTCACGGCGATGCATCTTTTGCTGGTCAAGGCGTAAATATGGAGGTTATGCAGCTATCAGGCCTAGCTGGATATCGCACCGGTGGAACTATCCATGTGGTGATTAATAACCAAGTTGGATTTACTACTTCACCTCACGCTTCACGTACTGCGCGATATTCAACAGATATCGCAAAGATGATTGAGGCACCGGTCTTCCATGTAAATGGTGATGATCCAGAGGCTTGTGTTCGCGTTGCTCGCCTTGCCTTTGAATATCGTCAAGAATTTAAGAAAGATGTTGTCATCGACATGGTTTGCTACCGTCGTCGTGGACACAATGAGGGTGACGAACCTGCATTCACTCAGCCTTTGATGTACAAGTTAATTGGCGCAAAGCGCACAACACGAACTTTGTACTCTGAGGCGCTTGTTGGCCGTGGTGACATCACACCTGAAGAAGCGCAACAAGTTCAAGCTGAGTATCAAGCAGAACTCGAATCTGTCTTTGCATCAGTTGCAAATCATGAACAAGAGCACGATCCAAACTTCAAGCCACCGGTTCCACCTGCGGCAGAGAAGATTGCAACCGCAATTCCAGAAAGCCTTGCGCGCGAGATTGCTGCAACACAGGTAGCAACTCCTGAAGGATTTAATCTCCATCCAAAGATGGCTCCACAGTTGGCAAAGCGACCAGAGATGCTCAACGATGGAACTATCGATTGGTCGATGGGAGAACTTCTCGCATTCGGTTCAATCTTGAAGGATGGCAATCCAATTCGTTTGGCGGGTCAAGATTCACGTCGTGGAACATTCTCTAATCGCCATGCAGTCATTATTGATGCGGAAAATGCAAATGAGTGGACACCGCTTCGCTCAATGATTGCCGATGAGAATCAATTCTTCGTCATCGATTCATTGCTCAGTGAATATGCTGCAATGGGCTTTGAATACGGTTATTCAGTAGTTCGCCCAGAAGCCCTTGTCATGTGGGAAGGTCAATTCGGTGACTTCGCAAATGGCGCGCAAACAATCGTTGATGAGTTCATCTCTTCTGCTCTTCAAAAGTGGGGCGAGCGTTCTTCGCTAGTTCTCTTACTTCCACACGGATATGAAGGCCAAGGCCCAGATCACTCTTCCGCACGTATGGAGCGCTTTCTTCAGCTCTGCGCAGAGAACAATATGACTGTTGCACAGCCATCATCTCCTGCCTCTTACTTCCACTTGTTACGTTGGCATGTTGCCAACCCAACTCGTCGTCCAATGGTGATCTTCACACCGAAGTCGATGTTGCGCTTAAAGGCTGCTGCATCTCAACTGAGTGATTTCACAAGCGGAACATTCCGACCAGTTATCGGAGATGAGAAAGTCACAAATGCAACTCGTTTAATCTTCTGCTCTGGCAAGATTTATCACGACCTCGTTGCAGAGCGTGAAAAGTTGGGCGAGCACACAACTGCAATCGTTCGCGTCGAACTCCTGTATCCACTTCCTATTGATCAAATGCGCGAAGAGGCTGCCAAGCATCCAAACGCAACACTTCTCTGGGTTCAAGATGAGCCTGCAAATCAGGGAGCATGGCCACATATTGCGCTTCGCACCTCTGAATCACTGGGTGGAATTGCAATAAGTGATCGTGTGTTCCGTCGCGTATCTCGCCGCTCGACTGCATCTCCTGCAACTGGTAATCACCACTTGCATGAAGAAGAGTTAAAGGCGTTGCTACAAGAATCATTTACGCGTTAAGGAATTGAAAGCTTAACTTTTAAGTTGGGCCTTTAACGCCAAGGCTAATTTTGGAAGTGCATCGCTCCAAGGTACTCCAAAATTCTTTTCAAAAGCTTGCGGCCACGTTGCTCCGTCAGCTACATCCTTATTTATTTGCATAGATATCTCGGGTCCTTTGATTGCGACTAACGCCTCATTGAGTATGAATCCCACATCGTACATTCGCCAATTATTATCTGGCGCATTCCAGATTGCAGTACTAGAGACATCTAAGTAACTCTTGATCCAATCGGCAGTGAATTTTCCCTCGGAGTTATTGAGAAAATCACCGGTTACATTGCCTCTCTCACTTTTATAATTCGCAAAACTATTTGAATAGATCGCCGCAGCTTGGACAAATTCGGCTCCTCCTTCTACCGCCCAATAAGGTAGATAAGCCTTAATGCAACAATAAGAACTACCCGATTTTGAGGTGCCAACAAACTGCGAAGCCTGAATTGTGTGTGTAAATTCATGAGCTTCCAAAGTTCCGCTTGTGTGATTTGAATCTTTAACTCCTGCCCCAGCAAGAATTATTCCAGCGCCTTTCATATCAATTTCAGCGAGGGCACCCCAGCAAGTTTCAGGAGTTGCGCATTGGCGAGCAGCTTCTTGCCCAGTTGGATGAAATGCATATTTTGCGAACTCGCTTTGACCCCACGCGATATCTTCAAATTCGTAGTAGATAACGTGAATAGTTGCGGGAGTGCTAAACCCGGCATAGAGCCGAGCGGCTGCAAGGAATGCCTCGTTTGTCTTTGAGTTTGGTAGCGCAGTGTGTGGTCCAGCATGAATGGTTACAACGGGACCAGCACTTGTACCTTTTGCAATTTTCTCACCACTTTTCTTCCAGGCCCAATAACTCATCGATTCTGGATGCGCTATGAGATCGTCGAGAGAGGTAGGTTGGAATGGCTCTGGAGTTTGGGTAGCGGTCGGTGTTGGTGTTGGTGTTGAAGTCGGTGTTGGTGTTGGTGTTGAAGTCGGTGTTGGTGTTCCTTTAGGAATTGGATTAAGAACCTTTACGCCTTTGCTCCACACCAGTTTCTTACCTTTAGCGATACATGTGTACTTCAAACTTCCTGAAGTTGAAATCAGACCGAGTTTCTTGCAGGTTGCTCCAGCTTTAATAGCCGCTGTGGCGTGAATTGGAAATGTAAGTGCGAGCAATAATGAAAGAATTAAAGTTGGAAGAGCCTTAGACCTCATGGCAATAACAGTAATTAGGTAGTTAAGAAAATATTTGGTTTTGACTGGTCGGACTATCTCTCCGAGAGAAGTTACTTTGCTTTTCGAACTCGCGAAACGACTTTTGCTCTCACAGATACAACTGGCAACCATCCCCACTGACGCGAATCTGTTCCTTCCGGATTATCGCTACTGACAAAGATCTGAAAGCTCTCCTGCCTCACATCGCTCAGGCGCTTTACATAGAAGATGCCAGGTTGCTCGGGGCGTTCAATGACAACCACATCGCCGACTTTGACTCGGTCACCAAAGATGTTTCCAAGGAAATTTATCACGCTAAATTTGTCGGCGCGAAGGGCGTAATTTCCCCACTCAGCCATCAACCAATCCCCCGGAGAATAAGTTGGCAACATGGATTCGCCCTCAACGAGAACAGTCCTAAATCGCTTACTCATGCGCAAAGTCTAAGGGGGTAATGAGTCGTGATGCATCGGAGAGGTAGAGGCAGTAATCTGATGCCCATGAGAAACTTAATTTCATCAATCTTCACACCAAAGACCACTGTCCTTGCTCACTGCGATCTACCTTGCGGAGTTTACGACCCAGCACAGGCTCGCATTGAAGCTCTCTCTGTAAAGGCTTGCATGGAGAAGTACGCAGCTAATACAGATGTCGATTTCCGTTCCCGCTCTGTTGCAATTAAGGAAGAGCGTTCACATGCAGTCAAAGATCACCTTTGGGTTCTCTGGACTGATTACTTCAAGGCGCCACATTTCGAGAAGTACCCGCAACTTCACACTCTCTTCAACGAGGCGACAAAGCTTGCTGGTGCTGCCGGAACTAAGGGCACCCAAGATGTTGCTGTTGCAGATTCATTGATTGCGAAGATCGATGAGATTGCAGCAATCTTCTGGGAGACAAAGAAGGCGTAAGTTTTAAAAATTTAATTCTTTATAAGTGATTCAGCGGCAGTGCGTGCGAGGAAAGTTACTCGCTCCACTGCCGCTCTCTTTATCTCGGCTTCTGCAATATGTCGTTCACCCTCATAAATGTCACAACTAAAGGTGATTTCTCTTCCTTGAATATCGGTGCAACGCGCATTCGCGCGAAGTTCATCACCTACTTGAGCTGATGCCAAAAGAGTGATTGAAGCCGAAAGTAGGAAGGTTGTCTCTCCATTATCGAAATATTCGCTGAGCGCTGCGATTGAGGCGGATTCCATCGCATGCAAAAGATGCGATGTTGCAACTATAGGAAGATCTGAAAGGCCCATTGCAAGCGCAGTATCACCTGGGCGAACGGTCATCACCGAAAAGCCCACTGCACCTAATATCTCTTCGGCCGGTTTCATTCTTATTGCTCGCTATCGCCATCAACAAAGTGCTGGATATGTGTCTCTTCAATTTGAATTTCACGATGCTCAATATTTCCAAACCCATCAATCTCAATCGAGATCTCGGTCATACTGAACTGTGTGACTCGCTCTATCCCGCCTGCCATCTGCGCCTGTATCTGACGATGAATAGCTTGATGTAAATCTTCTGGGGCTTGCTCATTACAGGTACGACGCAAAGTCTCTTGAAGCAAATCATGTACTGCTCGCTCATGCGCAATCTCTGCCGTACAAGGAATGCAATTACGGATGTGGCCTTCAATTGCTGATCGCTGTGGCAGGAGATCTAGGTGACCTTCAACAATAAAAATAATTGAAGAGAGGACGTCGTTGCAGAGAATTTCGAAGTAACTCACGAAGTTTCTCCCTTCGCTTTAAGCGCCTTCTTGGAAGTTTCAACTGAGTAACCAAGCTCTGCGGCGTAGGTTGCGAGCTTTTCGCGAAGTTGTTTGCGGCCTCGACTAAGGCGCGACATCACGGTGCCAGCAGGAACTCCAACAATTTCGGCAATCTCTTTATAAGAGAAACCTTCAACATCTGCCAGATATACAACCATTCGGAAATCTTCTGGGATTTCTTGCAGTGCGCGTTTGATATCACTATCAGGAAGATTTTCAAGCGCTTCTACTTCGGCAGATTTACCAAGGTCGCTTGTATGTGACTGTGCTTGTGCGAGCTGCCAATCTTCAAGTTCGGACTGTGCAATTTGCGGTTGGCGTTGGCCTTTGCGATAACTATTAATAAATGTTGTAGTGAGTACGCGATAAAGCCACGCGCGAAGGTTTGTTCCTTCTTCAAATTGGCGAAAAGAAGTGAATGCCTTCAAGTAAGTATCTTGAACTAGATCGCGAGCATCTTCTGGATTCTTTGTATAGCGAAGAGCTGCTGCATACAGTTGATTGGTAAAGACAAGGGCATCCCGCTCGAACCGAATGGTGCGATCGGCCGCGCTTTCGAGTACTAGATCCTTCGATGTCATTACAGCCATCCTAACCCGACCCGGCTGAGTTCTCACCTTGTGCGAGGTGAAGAAACACTTAGAAAAGTGTCTCCGGCTCTCCTAAGTCATACTCGGCGAGAAGTTCAGCTCCGTTGTTGGCAACGAGATTAACGCGCGGCGAAACAGGCCGAGTCACTAGACCTGCCGCTGGGTCAGCGCTTTCCATGAGCGGTTTAATCGCCTCAATTTCTCTATTGCGTGGGTCGAGCCAAGCATCCCAACGATTACGTGGCATAAAGATAGGCATCCGACTATGGATGGTCGCTAATTCGCCAACAGCTTCGCGAGTAATAATCGAGGCGCTTTGAATTACCTGTCCGTTCTCGCTGCTCCAGATACT
>CANGJV010000043.1 GCA_947454425.1 Candidatus Nanopelagicaceae bacterium | reverse complement strand
CGGTTCTGCCGGCGTTGGATTCAATGCAGATTTAGAGACTGCCGAAGAGAAGAACCGTAAAGATATCTTCGCTGATGTGATGCCAGAGGACTTACTGAAGTTTGGAATGATTCCAGAATTTATTGGTCGCCTTCCAGTTATTACTAGTGTTGAAAATCTTGATAAGCCAGCGCTGATGCAGATTTTGACCGAGCCAAAGAACGCACTCGTGAAGCAATATCAAAAACTCTTTAACCTCGACGATGTAGAGCTCGAATTTTCACCTGAGGCACTCGATGCGGTGGCAGAGCTTGCGCTCTCACGCGGCACCGGTGCTCGTGGACTTCGCGCAATCATGGAATCTGTCCTGCTTGGCGTTATGTATGAAGTGCCAAGCCGTACCGATATCGCAAAGGTAATTATCGAGAAGGCCTGCATCGAATCTAATGCGCCAGCAACCTTGGTAGAGCGCACTGGCGATCTACCAAAGCGAGCAGTACGACGCGAGAAGTCCTCGGAGGAAAAAAGCGCGGCTAGTTAATCGCGGTCACAAGTGCAGGCACTTTGACCTAGTTAGCCCACGCTAGACTGCGCTCCATGACGAAGCGCGAACTCGCTCCATCCTTTATACCCGCCGATGTAGAGCCACGGCTCTATTCGCACTGGGTTGAATCGGGTTACTTCACGGCAGATTCCGCTTCTTCTAAAGAACCATTCACAATCGTTATCCCGCCTCCCAACGTAACCGGCAATCTTCATATCGGTCACGCGCTTGATCAAACTCTTCAAGATTGCCTAACGCGCATGAAGCGCATGCAGGGATATGAAGCGCTCTGGTTGCCAGGAATGGATCATGCTGGAATTGCAACGCAGAACGTAGTCGAGAAGCAGCTCGCTGCTCAGGGTCTGACTCGTCATGATTTAGGACGTGAAGAATTTGTAAAGAAAGTCTGGGAGTGGAAGGCCGAATCAGGCGGACAGATTCTTGGGCAGATGAAGCGACTCGGAGACTCTGTCGACTGGACGCGTGAAGCATTCACAATGGATGAGACTCTCTCTCAAGCCGTACTTACTATTTTTAAGAAACTCTTCGATGCAGATTTGATCTATCGCGCAGAGCGCATCATCAACTGGTGCCCACGTTGTCTTACTGCACTTTCAGATATTGAAGTTGAGCACCAAGATGATGCTGGTGAATTTGTCTCTGTTCGTTACGGAGATGGCGAGCAGAGCATCGTGGTTGCAACGACCCGCGCAGAAACAATGATGGGTGATGGCGCAGTAGCAGTTCACCCAGATGATCCGCGTTACAAGCACTTAATCGGTACCGAAGTTTTACTTCCACTGGTAAACCGAATGATTCCAATCATTGCGGATGAACTCGTCGATCCTGATTTTGGTACCGGTGCAGTAAAGGTAACTGCAGCCCACGATCCAAATGACTTCGAGATGGCAGTTCGCCACAATGTTCCATTTGTTGTAATCATGAACGAGCATGGCGTGATGGCTGATACGGGAACAGAGTTTGACGGAATGGATCGCTTCGATGCTCGCGTAGCAGTGGTTGCAAAGCTCAAAGAGCTAGGTCGCGTAGTAGAAGAGAAGCGTCCTTATATTCACGCAGTTGGACATTGCTCTCGTTGCGATACAACTGTTGAGCCACGACTTTCAAAGCAATGGTTTGTAAAAGTTGCTCCACTTGCAAAGGCGGCGGGAGATGCAGTTCGCGATGGTCGAGTAAAAATCGAGCCAGCAGAGCTAGCACCACGTTACTTTGACTGGATCGACAATATGCATGACTGGTGTATCTCACGTCAGTTGTGGTGGGGTCACCGCATTCCGGTTTGGTATGGACCTAATGGTGAAGTTGTAGTTGTAGGTCCGGGCGAGAGCGCACCAGCTGGTTATGAGCAAGATCCAGATGTACTCGATACTTGGTTCTCATCTGCGCTCTGGCCATTCTCAACTCTTGGTTGGCCAAATGAAACAGCAGATTTAAAGAAGTTCTATCCAACCAGCGTCCTTGTAACCGGTTACGACATTCTCTTCTTCTGGGTTGCCCGCATGATGCTCTTTGGTCTTTTCGCGATGGATGGTGTTCCGCCATTTGGAACAATCGTTCTCCACGGCCTTGTTCGAGACCAATTTGGTAAGAAGATGTCAAAGTCAAAGGGCAACGTTGTAGACCCACTTGAATTTATCGATAAGTACGGGGCAGATGCACTTCGCTTTACTTTGGCTCGTGGTTCAAACCCAGGTAAGGATCAAGCCCTCGCCGAAGATTGGATTGCAGGTTCACGTAACTTTGCAACGAAACTCTGGAATGCAACTCGTTTCGCGATCATGAATGGTGCAACCGTTGAAGGTGATTTGCCACCGCTTGATTCGCTTAACGCAATCGATAAGTGGATCCTCTCCAGACTCTCAGAGACAACTGCCGAATACAGCGAATTACTGAATACTTATGAGTTTGCTCGCGCAAGTGAAGTTATCTATCACTTTGCTTGGGATGATCTCTGCGATTGGTATCTCGAACTTTCTAAGGAAGCGTTCGCGACTGGAAATGCCGAATCAACTAAGCGCGTGCTCGGTTTTGTGCTGGATCAGTTGTTCCGATTACTTCACCCATTGATGCCATTTATTACTGAAGAGCTCTGGACATCATTTACTGGGGGAGAAACCCTCATGAGCGCTGCATGGCCAATTGTTGATACCTCTCATCTCGATAAGACATCAGAGAACCTCATTACAGAGTTGCAACGTGTAATTACAGAAGTGCGACGATTCCGTAATGATCAAGGTGTAAAGCCAAGTCAGAAGATCCCGGGTCGCTTTATTGCGCCAGCAGATATTGCGCAGTACTCATCGGCTATGGCATTCCTTCTCAAACTCGACTTAGTTGATTTCACACCGAGTGCATCAGTTGAAATTGGTTCTGTAAAGTGCGAGCTCGACTTATCAAGTGCGATTGATATTGATGCTGAGCGTTCTCGCCTCGAAAAAGATCTTGCAACTGCCAGGAAGGACCTTGCAACAGCTGAGGTAAAACTCAACAATCAGGGATTCATGGCGAAAGCTCCCGAGAGCGTAGTCGTTGAAATTCGTGAACGCCAAGCGGCAATGACTGCAGATATCGAACGCATCACTGCACAGTTGGCAGCGCTCAAGTAATGAGTGCAATTACCCCTGACGACCAAGAGCGAATCGATGCCATCGAGGTTGCTCTGCTCAAGCGTTGGCCCGAGACTCGAATTGCACCATCGCTCGAACGAATTACTGCCTTAGTAGATCTGCTCGGATCTCCACAATTAACCTATCCAACGATTCATATTGGTGGAACAAACGGCAAGACAACAACCTCGCGCATGATTGATTCGCTTCTCTTTGAAATGGGGCTGCGCACAGGTCGCTTTACTTCACCACATCTAGAGTCATATCGAGAGCGCATTGCAATCAACGGCCAACCCATTGATCCCAAAGCGCTGATATTTTCTTATAACGATATCGCGGCCTATCTCGACTTTATGGATTCTAAGTTCGATACCCCGGTCTCATTCTTTGAAGCAATGACCGCGCTAGCTTTTGCCGCCTTTGCTGAGCACCCTATTGATGTAGGTGTGATTGAAGTAGGTATGGGTGGCGAGTGGGATTCAACCAATGTAGTTGATGCCGATGTTTCAGTAATCATGCCAATTGATCTCGATCACACCGAATATCTTGGTGAAACAATTGCTGAGATTGCAAAGACTAAGGCTGGAATTATCAAAGAAGGCGGCTTCATAGTTTTGGCACAACAGAAGCCAGAGGCTGCTGTAGAACTTCTTAAAAAAGCCGCTGCAGTGGGTGCAGATATTGCGCGAGAAGGTGTTGAGTACGCGGTTGAATCTCGCACACTTGCAGTTGGCGGCCAGTTACTGACCATCCGAACTCCGAAAGATACTTATGAAGATATCTTCTTGCCGCTTCATGGAAAGCACCAAGCTTCAAATGCCGCCGCTGCACTCGTTGCAGTTGAAGCTTTCTTCGGTGAGCAAGAACTAGATTACGAAGCCGTTTTGGCGGGTTTTGCCAATGCGCATTCCCCAGGACGTTGTGAAGTTCTCCACCGCGATCCAACAATTATTATTGATGCAGCGCATAATCCGCATGGCGCAAAAGCTCTCACTGAGACAATTCAAAGTGAATTTACATTTGATGAAGTCATCGGAATCTTCGCAGCGATGGGGGATAAGGATGTGGAAGGTGCGCTTGTAGAATTTGAGAAAGTTATGGATTCAGTAATTGTGACTAAGAATTCTTCTACCCGCTCGATGGCAGTAGAAAAAGTTGAAGAGATAGCCTCAAAAATATTCGGCGCAGACCGAGTCTTTGCGGCAGAGACACTTGAAAATGCAATCGAGAAAGCAATTAAAGATTCAATCCGCCCATTGAGCGAAGACACCATTGGAATTCTGATTACTGGCTCTGTCGTAACAGTCGGAGAAGCGCGCACAATTGTGCGAAAGCGCTTCGCCAAGGAAGGTGCATAGTGCGCGTTCTCGGATCAGCAGTTCTTGTAATGGAATTTTTTGTGATGTGTTTTGCAATGCTAATTGCCAAGGAACACGAGACTTCAACCCTGATTGCCGGCGCGATAATTGCCATCCTCTTCCTTCTCACCCCTGGTTTGCTCAAGAAGAAGGCCGGCTGGATCCTCGGTTCAATTTTGCAATTTCTACTGATTGGCTACGCCGTTGTTGTGCCTTCATTGGCAATTCTTGGCTTGATTTTTGGTGGTCTTTGGATTGCCGCCATCGTTGTCGGCCGAAAGGGGGAGGCCGCACGGGCTGCCTTCCTCGCGGAAGCGGCCGAAAAACCTCATGGCGCGGGGCAGGCCTAACCCCCAATAGAATGGGCGAGTGAGTACTTCAGAAAAGACACTTGTCCTAGTAAAGCCAGATGGCGTTGCTCGAGGTTTGGTCGGCGAAATTATTGGCCGCATCGAACGTAAGGGTTACACAATCTCCCAGTTGCGCATGTTGCAAGCAGATCGCGCGCTTCTCGAACAACACTATGCAGAGCATCAGGGAAAGCCATTCTTCGAACCACTCGTTGAGTTCATGCTCTCTGGTCCAATCGTTGCATTGGTCGTAGAAGGCAACCGCGTTATTGAAGGATTCCGAAATATTGCAGGAACAACAGATCCAACAGTTGCAGATCCTGGAACAATTCGCGGCGATCTCGCCCGTGATGCAGGTACAAAAGTTACACAGAATCTCGTACATGGTTCAGATTCAGTCGAATCTGCAGCTCGCGAGATTGCAATTTTCTTCGGAGGTAAATAATGGCAAACCGTATGTCTTTCATTGGTCGCGATATGGCAGTCGACCTTGGTACTGCAAACACTCTTGTCTATGTACGCGGTCGCGGTATTGTCCTTAACGAGCCTTCAGTGGTTGCGGTAAATCAAGATACTGGCGGAATCCTTGCCGTCGGTATTGAAGCAAAGAAGATGATTGGCCGTACTCCAGGCAACATCGTTGCAATCCGTCCACTCAAAGATGGTGTTATTGCAGACTTTGATACAACAGAGCGCATGCTTCGTTACTTCATTCAGAAAGTGCATAAGCGCAGCTACCTTGCGAAGCCACGTATTGTCGTGTGCGTTCCATCAGGTATTACTGGCGTAGAACAGCGCGCCGTTAAGGATGCTGGCTATGCTGCTGGAGCACGCAAGGTTTACATCATTGAAGAACCAATGGCAGCTGCAATCGGAGCTGGTCTCCCAATTCACGAACCAACTGGAAACATGGTTGTCGATATCGGAGGCGGAACAACAGAAGTTGCTGTTATCTCGCTCGGTGGAATCGTGACTGCACTCTCTATCCGCGTTGGTGGAGATGAGCTCGATCAATCAATTATTAACTGGGTTAAGCGCGAATATTCATTGCTTTTGGGTGAGCGCACAGCAGAAGAGATCAAGATGGCGATCGGTTCTGCTTATCCATTACAGGGCGAGAACGATGCTGAAATTCGCGGTCGCGATCTCGCAACTGGTCTACCAAAGACAATCGTCGTAACTGCGGCAGAGATTCGCAAGGCGCTAGAAGAGCCAGTGAACGCGATTATTAACGCGGTAAAGGGAACTCTTGATAAGTGTCCACCAGAGCTTTCTTCAGATCTTATGGATCGCGGAATTGTTCTTACTGGTGGCGGTGCACTCCTTAAGGGACTCGACGAGCGCCTACGTCGCGAGACAGGTATGCCAATCCATATTGCAGATCGTCCCCTTGATGCAGTTGTTGAAGGTTCCGGCAAATGTATTGAAGAATTCGAAGCCCTTGAAAAGGTTTTGATTTCAGAGCCACGTCGCTAAAGGTTTCAGCTCGTGCGTTATGGAGGTGACAATCGTGGTCGCCTTTTGCTCATCGTATTAATCGTTACTTCGCTATTTTTGATCACTCTTGATCTTCGCGGAGTAAAGGTAATTGATGGTGTTCGTTCAGGAACACAAACTGCACTGACTCCAGTTCAGAAGGCTGGTTCATGGGCAGTTTCACCATTTCGAAACTTCTTCTCTGATGTGACACACCTAGGTCGCACACGTAATCAGATTGAAAAGTTAAAAGCTGATAACGATGCACTTCGACTTGCACTACTCAATCGCAAAGTTGCAGATGCAGAGTTGAAGCAACTTCGTAGCGTCCTCAACCTTGCAGGCAAAGGTGGATATAAAGTCGTGGCAGCAAAGGTGATTTCGCAAGGCGCAAGTACATCTTTCTCTCAAACAATCACAATCGACGCAGGTACTCGCTCCGGAATTCATACCAATATGACAGTGATCTCTGGTTTTGGTTTGGTTGGCGTCATAAAGATTGCTTATCCAAATAGCGCAGTCGTGCAACTAGCATCTGATCCGTCATTTCGAATCGGCGCGCGTATTGCTGGGTCACAGCAAATTGGAATCTTGAGCGGCCAGGGGACTCGAAAGGGAGTTCTTCAACTTCTTGATAACTCTGAAGAGGTAAAGGTTGGAGATGCAATCCTCGCCAGAGGTAGCGTCAACGGACGTCCATTTGTTCCCGGTGTACCTATCGGAGAGGTAACTGCAGTTGATAACTCTGCTTCTGCAGTGACGCAGACTGCAGATGTGAAGTTCTATACCAACTTCTCAACTCTTGGCGTAGTGACCGTAGTCGTTTCATCGCCATCATCAGATCCGCGTGATTCATTGGTCCCGGCAAAGCCAGCTCCAGCGCCAATTCCAACTGTGACAGTGACAGCGACGCCAAGCCCGTCGGTTTCTCCTAAGGGCTAACGCGCCATGATTTCTCGCAGATTCTTACTCTCGCTCCCGATTTTCTTGATCGTTTACTTATTACAAGAAGGCTTCGTGACGCAGATGCGCCTTCCAGCAGGTGGTTTCTCTTTGATTTTGATTTTCTCGCTTGCATGGGCAGCAATGAGCACACCCGAAATTGGCGCACTCACCGGTTTTGGTGCTGGGTTGATGATGGATCTATCTGAAACTTCACCTGGTCCGCTGGGTCATTGGACCCTTGTGATGATCCTTGTAGCCTTCACAATTTCATTTCTCTCTTATGGCGATGACCATGTTCGAGCAAATCCACTCAATATTGTTTTCTTAGTTGTTGCCGGAGTAGTCGCTGCGCAATTCCTCTTTGCATTACTGGGCTTACTGCTTGGCCAAGAACTAGGCAGTATCTCTCAGGTTCTCTTCCTCTGCCTTGGTACTGCTTTCTGGTCTGCAGTCGTGACTCCATTAATTCTGCCAATTATTTCTAGATTGCATGCACTTGTATTCGGAACGGCATCGCGGATATGAACCAGCGTTCCCGACTCTCACTCGTTTTCTTACAGATATTTATCGCATCACTGCTCTTTGCGCTCTTGGGGCGTCTCTTCTATCTTCAAGTTGCAGCAGGTCCAACTTATAAGAACGCAGCACTGAGTATCCAAAGTAGAGATGTAGTTACACCTGCAACGAGAGGTCTCATCGTTGACTCATCTGGTGTGCCGCTGGCGCTCAATAAAGTTGGATTAGCTGTGACAGTTGATCGCACCAAGATTGATAAGCAACCAGATAAGGGCGTTGCGGTTTTAAAGAACCTTTCGATACTTCTTAAGCTTCAATATGCAGATGTCTGGCAACGCACTCGACTCTGCGGTGAACTTCCAAAGGGTAAGAAAGCTGGATGCTGGACTGGATCTCGCTTCCAACCAATTCCTATTACAAAAGAGGCAGACCCACAGGTTGCGCTTCAAATAGTCGAGCGTTCTGATAAATATCCAGGAATTTCTGCTACTCCAATCGCAATTCGCAATTACCCAGGTATTGCCGGGGTAAATGGTGCGCACTTATTGGGATATGTCGGACCACTTACAGATTACGATCTTTCTGGCGCCAGCGGTCGTTCTTACTTTAGGTCCGAATCAATCGGTAAGGCTGGGCTTGAAATTCAATATGACAAATACCTTCGCGGTTCGCCAGGTATCAAGACGGTAATCGTCGACCGGAAAGAAGCCGTTACAAGCACCAGCCAAAATACAAAGCCAGTCCCAGGTAATCACCTTGTGACAAATATTGATGTCCGCCTTCAAGCATCGGTTGAAAAAGCCTTGGCCGATGCTGTTCGTCGTGCGCGAGGATCGGGTCATAAAGCAGATGGTGGCGCAGCAGTAGTGCTTGATGTAAATAATGGCGCAGTTCTTGCAATTGCTTCATATCCAAAATTTGATCCAAATGTTTTCGAAACTGGATTGACGGTGCAAGATGCGAAAGATTTATATAGCGAATCCACCGGTGTGCCTGCCCTCAACCGTGCGCTTCAAGGACTCTATGCATCAGGTTCAACTTTCAAGGCCGTATCTGTCATTGCAGCAAAGGATGCGGGATATTCATTAACAGCAAAATATGCATGCCCTGGCTCGGTAGATGTAGGAACGCGTACCTTTAATAACTTTGAAGGCAAAGCGCAGGGAACAATCACCCTTCAAAATGCGATTGCAGTTTCTTGCGACACAATTTGGTATCAGATTGCATTCGATGAGTGGTTACGCGACGGTGGTTTAAAGCCAAAATCTGATGCGCATGATTATTTCTTTAAGGCAGCAGCTCGCTTTCAGATGGGAGTTAAAACCGGTGTTGATTTGCCATCTGAATCTAAGGGTCGTTTAGCCGATCGCAATTGGCGTAAGGCTTGGTATGCACAGAATAAGGATTTCTACTGTCACTACACAGAGCGCACGACAAAGGCGCAGCAGACCGCCTTTCTAGTTCAGCTAGCAAAAGAGAATTGTGTTGACGGTGACAAAGTACGTGCAGGAGATGCAGTTAACTTCTCAATCGGACAGGGTGACACCATCATCACGCCGATTAAGTTGGCGCAGATGTATGCAGCAATCGCAAATGGCGGAACTATTTGGAAGCCAGAGGTTGCTAAGGCCATTATTTCAACTACTGGAAAAGTGATAACAACCTATTCGCCAGAGAAACTCGGCGATATTGGTACGGACCCGACAACAATTAAGTTCCTTCACGATGCCCTGCATCAAGTGACGGTAAATGGCACCGCAGCTGGAGCATTTGCAGGATTTCCGATTGCAACGGCAGGTAAGACCGGAACAGCGCAGGTATTCGGTAAGAATGCCAATGGCTCTGCCAAGGATGACACTGCTTGGTATGCCTCTTTTGCTCCTGCGCAGAACCCAAAGTACGCAGTAGTCATGATGGTGAGTCAAGGTGGATTCGGTGCCAGCACCTCTGCCGTTGGAGTACGCCAGATTTATCAGACTCTCTTTGGAGTAACCGGTTCCAAGGTGGATCCAACAAAAGCTATCTTTAAAGATAATAATCCGCCAACAAAACTGCCTAAGATTTCACCAGCAACAAGACCAGCGGGGGAGAAGAAGTGATGTCACTCCAATCTCGCAATCCATACCGAAGAGCACGTAGACAATCTGCATTTGCTGGCTTTGATCCAATCCTTACCGGTGCGGTAGCAATTTTGCTTTTGATGGGCACGCGTCTTGTCTATGCGGCAACGCGTGATTGGTATGCCGCAAATGGT
>CANGJV010000042.1 GCA_947454425.1 Candidatus Nanopelagicaceae bacterium | reverse complement strand
GGAAACACACTCTCTAAGCCAGAGGCGATCGAGCAACTTGTTAAAACTGGAGTCTCCAAAGATCCCAACCAAACAATTTTTGATGTAACTATCGGAAGAAATAAAGCGAATGATTTAGCTTTGCTTTATCTAGATACATCTAAGAATGAATTCGCGATTTCAACCGAGAAAACACGAGTAGTCGAACCAGCCGCTGGAATCAAGAAGAATGACTTTGATGTTCCTTCGAGTTCACCGAATTTCACAGCGCTCACAACTCCAGAACTTGCAAAGCTTGACGCAACAATTCCAACGCTTAAGTTTTTCTATGATGGTGAGTACTACCTTGGCCTAGAAGGTTTTCAAGCCGCATCGCTCTACAAGCAGGCGCTCAAATATGATGCAGCTAAAGATGAATTCATAAATCTCATCAACGGAGATATCTATAAAGATAATGGTCGCGGAAATTACGCAAACATCAAGAAAAGTGATGAGTTCCTAGGTGATGTTGGCTGGCGCGCTCCAATCTGGTTTGAGCATTACACCAAGTTGTTTACCGATCAGCGCCTACGTTCGCCATTTATCAGCGTCTTCTTCTGGACCGTCACTTTTGCCGGTTTGAGCGTTCTCACTACTTTTGCACTCGGCCTGCTATTGGCTCTGGCTCTCAATCGAGCAATCCGAGGTCGCCGTATCTATCGATCAATCTTGATTCTTCCTTATGCAATGCCAAGCGTTATGAGTATCTTGATTTGGGGTGGAATGTTCGACACCGAATTTGGTGCCATTAATAACTTATTGGGAACTCACGTCGCATGGTTCCAAAGCGTTGCCTTTGCCCGAACCGCAGTCATTGTCGTAAACCTCTGGCTCGGCTTCCCTTACTTCTATCTCGTTGCAAGTGGAGCGCTACAAGCGATTCCATCAGAACTTGCAGAAGCCGCAGCAATCGACGGTGCTTCACCGCGCCAGATCTTCAATAAAATTACCTTGCCGCTACTTCTCAAGATTCTCTCTCCACTTTTGATTGCAAGTTTTGCCTATAACTTCAACAACTTCAATCTGATTTATCTGCTTACAGGTGGTGGCCCAATCGCCCAACTTGATGGTGAAATTGCAGGTGGCACCGATATTTTGATTAGCTATACCTACAAGATCGCCTTTAATGAAGGTAACTCAAACTTAGGTCTAGCTAGCGCAATCTCAGTTCTCATCTTCTTGCTAGTTGCCTCAATCTCGCTCTACGGTCTCAAAAAATCTAAGGTATTGGAAGACTTCGCATGAATAAATGGTTAAGAAATAATCTATGGCGCCACGCATTGGCAATCACTGTTGCGCTCTTCAGCCTCTTTCCTCTCTACCTGGTCATCATCTCCTCGCTCAACCCATCAGGTAGCCTCAACCTCACATCATTTATTCCCACCGAAATATCCTTTAAGAACTACACACTTCTCTTTCATGATCCACGAATTCCTTATCTGACATGGATGAAGAACTCTTTGATTATTGCTTCAGCAGTTGCCGTACTTTCTGTGACAATCGGTGCCGCATCAGCATTCGCATTTAGCCGTCTTCGCTTTAAAGGAAAGATCTCTGGCCTCAAGCTCTTGCTCTTGGTTCAGATGTTCCCGGCAATCCTTGCAATCTCAGCTGTCTACGTAATCATGGAGCGTGTCCAGACATTCGCTCCTGGTATCGGTCTTGGAACTAAGCCAGGCCTTCTTCTCGTCTACCTCGGTGGCGCAATGGGTGTAAATATCTGGCTTCTCAAAGGCTTTGTGGACACAATCCCGGCTGAGTTAGATGAGGCGGCAAAGGTTGATGGCGCTAGCCCAATGCAGATTTATTGGTTGATCTTTATTCCACTTGCCACCCCAGTGCTCTCAGTGGTGATGCTCTTGAGCTTCATTGGAACTTTCAATGAGTTTATTCTCGCTCGCCTCTTCCTGGTCGATATGCCAGATCGCACAATTGCAGTTGGTCTGCAATCCTTTATCGGTGGTCAATACGCTCAAAACTGGGGACCATTTGCCGCCGGATCGATTATCGCCTCTGTGCCGATTGTGATTATCTTCCTTTCACTTCAGAAGTACATCGTCAATGGTCTGACAGCAGGATCTGTAAAAGGTTAAGTTGAAAATAACCCGCGTCACTGCAATTGCTGGAGCGCTTGCACTCTTTCTGGCGACACAGGCATCAGCTACCGATAATTCATCTTTAACAAAACCAATTATTCGACAGGCAAGTAGCAATCAATCCATTTATTTTGTAATGACTGATCGCTTTGCAAATGGAGATACCAACAACGATACCGCTGGCTTAACTGGCGGTGATCCTGCAAGTGGCTTTGATCCAAGCAATCCCGGTTATTGGCACGGTGGAGATATCAAAGGCTTAACTGCAAACATTCAATATATAAAGGCGATGGGTTTTAATTCCATCTGGATTACTCCGCCGGTCAAGCAGAAATATATTCAAGGAGCATCAGCGGGGTATCACGGTTATTGGGGATTAGATTTCACAACTATTGATCCACATCTTGGAACAGAGGCAGATTTCAAGGAGTTCGTGGATACCGCCCATAAGAGCGGTATGAAGGTGATTATCGATGTCGTTGCCAATCACACCGCCGATGTTATTTATATGGATGGCGAAACGCCATTAGTAACAAATGCAGAGGCGACAAGTAAGAAGCCCGATTGGCTTAATGATTTAAGCAATTACCATAATCAAGGAAATGGCACTGGGTTTACTAAAGATTTCTATGGTCTTGATGATATTGCTACTGAAAAACCGGTGGTTATCAATGGTTGGATCAGCGTTTGGTCTGACTGGATTAATAAATTCGATATTGATGGAATGCGAATCGACACCTTTAAATATGTCGAGCCAGCATTCTGGAAAAAGGTCTTGCCAGCAATTAAGGCTGTAGCACTTAAGAAAGGCAAGAAGGATTTTCCAATATTTGGTGAAGTTTATGATGCAGACCCTTACACAACTTCGTCTTATGTTGCCTCGCAACAGGTTGAGAGCATCTTGGATTTTCCATTTCAAAAGCGGGTAGTTCGATATGCCGCCTATGGCGGAAATACAATCGAGTTGGCAGAGCTCTTTAATAGCGATGACTTGTATACAACTGCCACTACAAATGCTTCTGGGCTGATTACCTTCTTAGGCAATCACGATATGGGTCGAATTGGATACTTCATTCGCGATGCAGTTCTCGATAGCGATACTCAGGGAGCACTTGAGAGATCAAAACTGGCCAATGCTCTTCTATTCTTACTTCGCGGAAGTCCCGCCCTTTACTATGGCGATGAGAAAGGTCTAGCCGGGGTCGGTGGAGATAAAGAAGCTCGCCAAGACCTCTTTCCGACAAAGGTATTGGCATGGCAGAGCGCCGTTCGAATCGGTGCAGATCCAGTGGGTACCTCAAACCCATTAACTCAAGCCCAGCACCCGCTAGAGAAGCAAATATCAGAGCTTCAAGCCTTAGTTGCGGCCAACCCAGCCCTGCGCGATGGAATTCAACAGGTTCGCACAACCGAAGGTGATGTCTTTGTCGTCACGCGATATGCAAAGAACCAAGAGTATTTCGTGGCATTTAACGGCAGCGAAGAGAGCGCAACGACTACTTTTAAAGTTTCAACTACTGGATCGCAATGGCTAAGCCTGACTGGAAATTGCACTCTGACAAATGGTGCACAACTTTCGATTGAAGTTCCTGCCAAAGATTATTGTGTTTATAAGGCATCAAAGAATTTTCTTCCAAGTGCAAAGTTATCTGTTACCGTCTCTGCAAAAAATATTGATTTCTATACGCAGAATTCAATCGCATTGACCGCCTCAGTTCCTGGAGATGATTACAACGCAGTCACTTTCTCGTATCGCAAAAAGGGTGGCCCTTGGATAACTATCGGCACCGCGGAAAAACGCACCGTTGAGGACTTTGAAACGAAGGCAGGGTTTTATCGAGTCTACCTACAGAAGAGCGGTCTCAAGGCCGGTTCACAAGTTGAGGTGATTGCTGCCGTGAAAGCGATGAACGGCAAGATTGCTATCTCGAAGATCGTTCCAGTTACAATACCAAGATGACAACTCGCAACATCATCTGGTTTCGTCGTGATCTACGAATCGGTGATCATCCAGCTCTCAACGCTGCGATAGAAAGTTGCGATGAAATAATTCCGCTCTTCATACTCGATAAGCAACAAATTGAAGAAGCTGGCAGCAAGTTACTTGCATATATGAGTCAATCACTGCGTGCTCTTGATGAATCGCTAGGTAATCGACTACACATTATCGAAGGCGACCAGGTTGAGATTTTGAAAGAGTTGATCGAGAAGTACAACGTTAAGGAAGTACATATCTCTGCCGAACCTGAGCGTTACGGTGCAGAACGCGATGCTCGAGTAGAAGCGGCTGGAATCCCTTTAATTCGCACCGGAAGTCCTTACGCGGTATTTCCGGGTCGAGTCGTAAAACCCTCAGATGGCACTCCTTATAAGGTCTATACGCCCTTTTATAAAGCTTGGTGCCTTCATGGCTGGCGCGCACCTGCTGCAACCCCCAAAGCAATCAAAGCGCTTACGCCAAGCGAAAAATATCGTGCTTTCCCTGATTTTAAAGTTCCGGTGGGAGCAACAATTATCGAAGCGGGCGAAGCAGCAGCACTCAAGCGCTTCAAGGATTTTAAGAAAGACGGACTCGATTCTTATGATGAGAATCGAAATTTCGCCGGCATCGATGGCACATCAAAGATGAGTACCTACCTTAAATTTGGAGAGATCCATCCACGAACTTTGCTAGCGGGATTAGGAGAATCGAAAGCGCACGATACCTATCGAAAAGAGATTGCATGGCGCGAGTTCTATGCTGATGTGCTCTTTATCAATCCCACCACCGATACCGAGTATTACGCACCGAGATTTAAGGCGATGAGATACGACAAGCCGGGTGCGCAATTTAAAGCATGGTGTGAAGGAAAGACCGGTTATCCCTTTGTCGATGCCGCGATGCGCCAATTATTGGTTGAAGGATGGATGCATAACCGCACCCGAATGGTTGTTGCTTCCTTCTTGGTAAAAGATTTGCACCTTGAATGGCAGCTAGGTGAGCGCTTCTTTGCCGAACATCTCGTTGATTATGATCCAGCATCAAATGCTCATGGATGGCAGTGGACGGCAGGAACCGGTACCGATGCATCACCGTATTACCGCGTCTTTAACCCAATCGAACAAGGCAAGAAGTTTGATGCTGATGGAACTTATATTCGTAAGTATGTTCCAGAACTTGCTCACTTAAGCAATTCAGATATTCACGAACCCTGGCTCTATCTCGATGGCTATAGCAAGGGCTATGTAGAACGCATCGTCGATCATGCAGTAGAACGAGTGGAATCTTTAGAGCGCTTAAAAGAAATTAAGATTGAGCTACCCCCATACCCATCTGCTTAGCTCTATACATAGCGCTATCGGCCCGCTTAAGAAGATCTCCGCCACCATCGTTATAAACCATCCCAATGCTGACTCCCACAGAAATAGATTGCCCTGCTGCGCTAAAGGGATAACTAAGCGATGCTCGCAAAGCGTAAGCGCTATCTAAAGTCTCTTCGTAGGTGCCGGTGATCAGAACACCGAATTCATCACCTCCCAGTCGGGCCAAGGTGGAACCGTGAGGCAAGATTCGATTAAAACGTTTGGCAACTTCTCGCAAAACAAAATCGCCCACATCATGCCCGAATTGATCATTGATTGGCTTAAAGCCATCTAAATCAAGGAGCAATAAGGCGCCTTCAATCGATGAGAAAGTCTCTATCTCACTCAATAATTTTCTTCTATTGGCAAGACCAGTGAGTTCATCGGTGCGCGCAAGTACTCGCTCATCAGCAAGCGTCCGTGCCTCACGCAAGGCAGTGCTCATTC
The DNA here is from genome assembly GCA_947454425.1 of Candidatus Nanopelagicaceae bacterium. Classification (GTDB taxonomy): domain Bacteria; phylum Actinomycetota; class Actinomycetes; order Nanopelagicales; family Nanopelagicaceae; genus Planktophila. The sequence goes on along the minus strand of CANGJV010000042.1, from coordinate 4,800 downwards.
GGATAAAGGCAAGCAAGAGGTTGGCAATCAGTGGGGCGATGAAATAGATCGGAAATAAATTTGGCATAAGAGCGCAGATTGCAAGCAGAAGCGGAGAGATAAAAATAGAGAGTGCGACTATCGCCGGATGTATTGGACGAAGCGGCGCTTGAATGGTGCTTGGAAAGGTAGTTGCTAAGGCGATGAGTGCGATTGCAATGAGCCAACCGTCATCTGCAATATCTCCAAATGAGTATCGGTGATTAGTCGCTAACCAGAGGTAATAGAAATCCGTGAGCGCGAATAAGAAAACTCCCAAAGTGAATAGAGTTCGAGACTTCTCAAAACCTTTAGTCAATAATTGAGTCACTGAAACTAGCAATAAGGCGAGATCTCCAACCGGATAGAAAATGATAAAGAAATTTTGAGTCGCGGTGAGCGCCCCCGATGGAAAAACCAGGGTCAACAATATTGTCGAGATAATTGAGGTTAACCCAAGCCCAAAGATAAGAGCATCAAGTAATTCAAGTGGGCGCAATCGCATTGAAGTGGCGCAGATACGAGGAATTGCGATTAAGAGAAGTGGATAGAAGAGGCAGTAACTCACCTGCGCCGTTACAGAGAAACGTGAATTACTCGCGCTTAACTCATCGATTGAGGTGGCTAGCGAGCCGATTCCCCAGAAAAGTATGGCGAGTGCAATTGCACCTAGCGCTACTCGATCGAATGACAGTGGGGCGGTGAGCACCAATCCAAGAGCGACTACCCAAATGAAGTTATAGAGGATTAAGTCTCGAATGAGCGATTGCTGAGGCAGAAATATTCTCCACGTAGCATGCAAAAAGATTGCGCTCAAGAGTATGGACCTGGCAATCCTCGACATTGGATGATTAGATAAGTAACGTTCGTAGCTCTTCAATAGGGAGAGCCTTATCTATTCTCCTCATAAAAAGTTCGGACTATGATTCATAAATGGCCATGTTTGCAGAAGTCGTAAAGAATTTTTCAGTCGCTGATTTTCCAGAGCTAGAGATTTTAGATCCCAGCTCAGTGCCCGCCCTTCGATGGGGAATTGTCGGCGCAGGAGATATTGCAGATGTTTTTATCAATACTTTGCAGAAACATACCAAGCAGAAAATAGTTGGAATCGCCTCTAAAACCCCTGGCAAAGCTGACTCTCTCGCTTCAAAATACGGAATTTCTAAAACTTACAGCACCTACGAAGAGTTATGTGGGCAAGCCGATGTTGATGTCATCTACATCGCAACCCTTCCAAATACCCACCTCGCAGATTCGTTGATCGCGATAAATGCAGGAAAACACGTACTAGTTGAGAAGCCATCGGCTATCACGAAGAGCGAGGCAGAGGCGCTCTACGGCGCAGCTAAGAAGGCTGGAGTCTTTGCAATGGAGGCGATGTGGTCTCGCTACCTTCCACAGGCAACCATGATCAGAAGAATGGTTGAGCAAGGCACTCTTGGAAAAATTGAATTGATTCAAGTTGATTTTGGTCAAGACAATCGATTAATTGATCGACTCTGGTTACCCGGCTCTAGCATTATGCAAGATATGGGAATCTATCCAATTGCTTTTACAGAGCAAGTTCTTGGAATCCCAACAAAGATCACTGCAACTGGAAAATTACATAGCCCACAATCCGAAGAGATGGCCGCTGCGATTTTTGAATATCAATCAGGTGCGCGCGCAGTAATTACTGTCAGCGGAAAGAGCCATCTGCCTACTCGTGCATCAATTTCAGGAACCGAAGGCGTCCTTCTTGTAGATGCGCCATTCTTTACGCCATCTGGTTTGGGACTTCGAGAGGCAGTATTCAACGGCACTGGTCCTAATTGGAGTGATGGGACCAGCGTTAATGGCCATGAAGGCTTGTGTTACCAAGCAAATTACTTGGCACAGTATGTTTCAGAGGGACTACTTGAGTCGCCAATTCACACCCATGAGCAGACGATTGCCATTATCGGAATCGGCGAAGAAATACGGAGACAGATTGGCGTTGCGCTATAACTTTTCTTTAAAAGTTAGAAACCTTTAGCACAGAGAAGATTTGCTGATGCCTTCGAATCTGAGACGTTCGCTTTTAGCTGAGCTGGAGCGCCGGCCAAAAGCCCCTTCTTCGAAATCAAATCTTTTACCTGAGAGTCAAGCTTTGTGCGGCTTGTTGTCAGAATCAAAATTGCATTAGCAAGCTTGGTTACTGAGTTTGATAGTGCGAGCTTATCTGCAGGGTTTGTTGTCGCATTCATGATGGCACGCGAACTTGTAAGTTGAGCTTTTGCCGCATTGAGCGAGGCAGTCGTCTTATCAAGAGCCGCGGTTGCAGTTGCAAGTTCGGTATCAAGAGCAGCAGATTGCGTCGATAAGTTACCTAGATCAAGCGTCGCCTTCACTGCTGCGTCATAACTCTTGACCGCTGCGAGACATTCAACTGAGAGCCATGTGAGCTTTGAATTCTTGACCATTGTGTTCTTGGCGCACTTGTATGAGTAGCCAGAGACTTTGGTTGTCGCATTAGCCTTAGAGCAAGCAACGCCATTGCTGATCTTTGTTGCGGCGCTTGCTGGAACTACATTCACTGTGCCAGCAACCAAGATGGCAGAGAGGAAAGTAAGTGTGACCTTGCGAAACATGGAAAACCTCCGTTGATATGTCCCAATGATATCTAGTCAGCAGTGCGAAATAACGCCGTTAACCAGTGAAAAGCGTGTGAATTTACCTCTGTTTGGTGCGAAGCGACATTCCCATCTTGCGAACCGTAGAACGAGGCGCAATGTTGATAATCATTCGCAATAGCTTGTACTGCCAACCAGGGATGCTAATCGCCTTGCCTTTCTCGGCATCGGACCACGCCTTTTTTACAAGAAAATCACCATCGAGCCACATGAAGTTTGGGATAGCTCCCATTTTCATGCCGGCTCGTTGGTGGAATTCGGTGTGAACAAAGCCAGGATTAAGCGAGATGACATTGACATTTGTAGGTAGCAATTGAGTGTGAAGTGACTCTGACATAACTGTTACGTAGGATTTCGCTGCGCTGTAATGGCCACCAGCGATAAAAGCTGCAGTGGAAGAGACATTGAGAACGATGCCTGAATTACGCTTCTTCATTTGAGGCAGAACCGCATGCATCAATCGCATAGGTGCGCGGACCAAAACATCTAAGACGCGCTCTTCATCTTCAATCGAACTTGAGATAAATGACTGGTTAAGACCGAAGCCGGCATTATTTACCAGGACTTCAATCTCATGAGATGCGATGTAAGCCTCGACCTTTTCACAATCTGTCGCAAGATCTGCCGCTAAAACCTCAACCTCTATCCCAAAGGTTTTCCGTAAAAACTCGGCACGTTCATTGAGCTTCTCACCATTTCTGGCATTGATAACAAGGTTGTAGCCCTTCGATGCCAGTAGGCGAGCAAAGCAATCGCCGATTCCAACTGTTGCACCTGTAATGAGCGCCCATCTCTTCATTTAAAAGGTCAACCCTTCTGGATTTTCTTCGCGGATATGCCAGCTACTTCCATAGGCTTCAATCAGATCAAGGAACGGCTTTGGTTCAAGCCCCTCTGGACCAATGACACCTGCAGGCTTCCAAGTGCCGTTGGCAATGAGTTCCATTGCGATAACTGGATTGATTGCAGTCTGCCAAACAACAGCTTGATCACCATAGTTCTTCATCGACCACTCATTATCTACAACGTTATAGATGTAGCACGCGTATGGCTTGCCCGCTTTATCGAGTCCCTGCACATGCGTACCAGCACATGTTTTTCCATGCATCATCGGTCCAATTTTTGCAGGATCAGGCAAGAGCGAGGCAAGAAAATCACGAGGCGCAATTTCCATGCCGCGGTAGTTGACCTTCTCTTTATTTGCTAAACCAAGTGCATGGATTGTCTTAAGCTTTTCAATAAAGTCATTTCCCAAACCGTATTTAAAGGTAACTTTCTTAGCATTTACCTTCTTGGGAATTAATACGACTTCTTCATGCTCGACATCAACACATTCGACCGGGCCGATTCCCTCCGGGAAATCAAAGGTGACACCTCCGGTAAATGGCTCTGCAGTATGAAAACTACCGTTCTCCCAAATAAGTGGCGGATTGAGACATTCTTCAATCGTTGTCCAAATTGAAAATGATGGAGCGAACGCATATCCATCAACAGATAAATTTGAACCATCAAGAATCGTGACGGTATCAATTTCGCTAAATAGGTAATCCTGAGCGTAGCGAGCAAAGATGTCGCTCATCCCAGGTTCGATGCCCATTCCGACAAGTGCGTATTTTCCACTTTTTTCCCATGCCTGGCTATCTGCAAATTGCTCATCGCCCAACATGACTCCAACCTTGTTAAATGGATCAGTTGGGTGCGGCGTCGAAAGCGACATCGCCATATCAATGTAATTAACGCCAGCGCTTTTTGCCGCGTTGAAGATATTCATTACAAAGCGAGGATCGACTGCGTTAACAACAACATCTGGATTAACCTTACGAATTAGCCCTTCAAGCGCGACCAGATCGCCGGCATCCACCCCCATTGCAGAAAATCGTGGGTCTTGGATTTTAGAAGTGACAGCTTCTGCGCGAGCAAGGTCGTAGTCAGCAATCACTAGTTCAGTGATAAATGGCTTACGAGATGCGATATTTGCGATTGCACTGCCAACTCCGCCTGCGCCGATAACGAGCGCTCTCATGGGGGTGGCCTTTCGTTTCATCAAGCCCCTTGCGGGCTCATATGTGAATTAAAGGGAAGGCTATCTATACCGATAACCTTTGCCAAGCACATCAGCGAAGTTGATGGT
>CANGJV010000041.1 GCA_947454425.1 Candidatus Nanopelagicaceae bacterium | reverse complement strand
GCTCCCACTAAACTCCTTGCATGGGTATTTTTACGCGAGAAGAGAAGGGCATCGGAATTTCGACCGATACCGACACTTTGACGCGTACCGAAACTACGCCTGATTTTAAGGAAGATGATGGCGGGCATGATCGATTCGCTCACTACATTAAGAAAGAGAAGATTGTTGAATCAGCCGTAACTGGCAAAGCGGTCAAGGCGCTCTGCGGCAAGAAATGGATACCTTCTCGGGATCCTTCAAAGTATCCGGTCTGTCCCGCCTGTAAAGAGATCTTTGAAGGCCTTCGCCCTGGCCCGGAAGATAATGAATAAAAATAAGAGCAATTCGTGAAGATCCCTTACCGTTTTGCCGCCACAATCGCAGCGATCACACTCGTTCTTACCGCTACTCCCTCAACATTGGCTACCGCCGAGAATCCACCACGTAAGATTTTAACTGGCTGGATTCCTTATTATTCAATTAAGACTTCACTTCCAGCTGCAATCAATAATGCAGATCTGATTAAAGAAGTAATGCCCTTTTGGTATACCTTGAAATTCAATGGCAAAAGTTCAAGCACAGTTGTGACAGATCTTTATACACCAGCTAATCCAAGCGTTCCAATGGCGCAAACAGTTGGAGCATTACGTAATGCTGGATTTTCAATTATTCCAACTATTACTGATGGAACTGATAAGGGTGTGCTCGCCGGTTTACTAGCCAAGCCGGCTTCGCGAACTCAAATTGTTGAAGCAATTACAGCGATGGTGGTTGCAAATAATTATGACGGAATCGATCTCGACTTTGAAGGTTTTGCATTCGTAGATGGCAATGCAACATGGGCCAAGACGGCGCCACTGTGGACGGCTTTTGTAAAAGAGCTAAGTGCAGCGCTACATTCGCAGAAGAAAATTCTTTCGGTCTCGACTCCATATGTACTAGATCCTGCCGGAGCACAAAAAGGTTATTTTGTTTATGCCTGGGCAGCAATCGCATCATCCATTGATCGTCTTCGAATCATGACCTATGACTACTCTGTCGCGAAGGTTGGCCCGCTTGGACCAATTTCTTGGACTGAACGTACTTTGCAATATGCAGTCTCCGTGATGCCTGCTTCAAAAGTTTATATAGGCATTGCAGGTTACGGCCGAGATTGGGTGACATCAGTAAGTGGAGTCTGCCCAGCAAATGTCGCTTCCGTAATCAAGGGTGGAGCGAAAGCTGCAACATTTGTGATGCGTGATGCACTTACTCTTGCCGCTTCCTATGGTGTTGTACCAACTTACAACGAGCAATATGGTGAAATGACATTTAGTTATCAAAAGGTCTATAACGGAACAACCGCAGCTGGCCTTTCTACTTCGTGCACTGCCCAGCGAACTGCTTGGTATCAAAACTCACAGAGTTTCACCTTACGAGCTGCATTAGTAGATAAATATCGCTTGGGTGGCATTGCAGAGTGGACCCTAGGCATGGAAGAACCACTTGCGCTTGAAGGAATTCGAAATGTGGCAAAGGCAATTGCGCCTGATCAGGTAACTGCAACTGTAACTGTCGATAAGAATGCAATTGAGTATGGAGATCCGATCACAGTGAGTGGAACTTTTTCAATTAAAGATAAGTCTCCGCTTTCAAACGTTGCGATTCGGGTTGAAGGTAAATCACCAGGGGATTCAAATTGGCGAGTCCTCACAACAGCGATTACCGATATGAGCGGAAAGTTTTCCAAGCCGATATTGATTGGAAAATCGACCGCTATTCGGATTTATAGCGAAGGAACTTGGGAACGAAGTGAGGGAATTTCGCCGGAAGTTTCGATTTCAATGTCGCGCCTTCTCTTCCTTAACGCACCTGCATCAGTCCGAAATAACGAGACTTTTACAGTGACCGGATCAATTCACCCTCGTTCTGCTGGAACATTTATCCAAGTCGAGAAGTTAAGTAATGGAAAGTGGCAGCAATTTGCCACGATAGTTACAACAGATGCACAAGGCGAATTTGCTATTCCAGTAACTGCACAACCAAAGGGAGTTCTGACATTGCGAGTCAACGCAGCTGCCGATGCCCTTTGGCCAATCACGATCAGCCCAACATTTTCAATCCTTATCCGTGGCAACAACTCTTCAATTTTGGTTAAATAACTCCATAGGGAGAATTCGCAAATGGTAAAACTGGCAGATGCACTAGAAGAAGAGATCCAAGCAATCTTCTCTAGCGATACTCCTTGGGTCACAATCGTGTGGGACGATCCGGTAAATCTTCAAAGTTACGTCACATATGTCTTTATGGAACTCTTCGGTTATTCGAAGGCGAAAGCGACCGAGTTGATGCTGCAGGTCCATAATGAGGGCAAGGCAATTGTTTCAACAGGTAGCCGAGAAGAGATGGAACATGATGTCGCTCGACTTCATGAGTACGGATTATGGGCAACTTTGCAACGTGGAGATCAAATCTGATGGCGGCTACCGAAGGCTTCAAACGTCACGGTGCGCATTCCTATCTAGCAACTTTTGATAGCGCAGAGAAAGAGGTAATTCTCAATCTCGTTGAACAAATCATCGAACTTCTTGCAGAGCGAGTAGATCACGTTCATGACGATCCACTGGCAGCAATGGTCGGAATAACTTCACATGATTCTCCTCCGGAGGATGATGTCTTACATCGTTTGCTTCCCAACGCTTATGCAGATGATGTTGATGCTGCTGAATTTCGTCGATATACCGAGTCAACCTTGCGTGGCAAGAAGCAGGCACATGCAATGTCTATTCGAATGATGCTTAAAGCATCGCCAGAGGGAGATGTTGAGTTAGATCACCAAGGTGCAAACGATTGGCTTGGTGGATTAAACGATATTCGGCTCGCACTTGGAGTTCGACTCAAGATTGAAAATAATAATTATGAGCATCTTGAATTACTCTCACCTGACGACCCACTTCGAGGCGTTTATGCTGTTTACACCTGGCTTGGTTGGCTACAAGAATCTTTGCTAGAGGCGCTCATGGATGAAGTGGAATAGTATTCGAACATGGCACTAACAATCTCTCGAACAATTGTCGATGCGATACTCGAGCAATCTCGGGCAGAATATCCAGATGAGTGCTGCGGTGTAATTCTTGGACCTATCGGAGCCGATACTCCGGTTCGCTATAAGCCAATGATTAATTCAGCGCACTCGCCAACTTTTTATGAGTTTGATCCCAAGGACTTGTTATCGCTTTATCGTGAGGTAGACGACAATGATGAAGAGATAGTTGTTATCTATCACTCTCATACCGAGACAGAGGCTTTCCCTTCACGGACTGATATCTCCTACGCAGGCGAGCCTGGTGCGCATTATGTATTGGTCTCTACCCGCGAAGAGATTGCACCTAGCACCGAGTTTCGCTCATTTCGCATCATTGATGGAGTAGTTACCGAGGAAGAAGTTTCAATTACCGATTAAAGCTTTTATTCGTCATAATAAGCGCATGGCTATTGAAGTTCGAATTCCAACAATTCTTCGTCCTTATACAAAAGATCAGAAATCTGTTGAAGCATCAGGAACAACTCTCTCTGCTCTCATCACAGACCTTGATTCACAATATGCAGGTATGGGTGAGCGTCTACTTGAAAACGGTGCACTTCGCCGCTTTATCAACATCTATGTCAATGATGAAGATGTTCGATTCCTTGGTGGATTAGATACACCGCTTAAAGATGGCGATTCAGTAACGATTCTTCCTGCAGTTGCTGGCGGCAGCAAGTAATTTTTTATGGCTAGATACGACTCACTAGCTGCATCAGTTGGAAACACTCCACTGATTGGCTTGCCGCGATTATCACCAGCTCCCAATGTTCGCCTTTGGGCAAAGATGGAAGATCGCAATCCAACCGGATCAATTAAAGATCGCACAGCGATTTCAATGGTTGATGATGCCGAAAAGCGTGGCCTCTTAAAGCCAGGTGCAACAATTCTGGAACCAACCAGTGGCAATACCGGTATTTCACTTGCGATGGCAGCAAAGGTTCGCGGATACAAACTCATTTGTGTAATGCCGGAGAACACAAGCCCGGAACGCCGACAACTGCTTGAGATGTGGGGAGCGCAAATAATTTCCTCGCCCGCAGCAGGAGGATCAAACGAAGCGGTTCGAGTTGCAAAAGAGATTGCGGCGAAGAATCCTGATTACGTATTTCTATATCAATATGGAAATCCAGCAAATTCGTTAGCTCACTACACCGGAACGGGTCCTGAAATTCTTGCTGACCTTCCTACCATTACGCACTTTGTTGCAGGTCTTGGAACAACCGGAACGCTGATGGGTGCAGGGCGTTATCTGCGCGAACATCGCCCAGAGATTGAAATAATTGCCGCCGAACCTCGCTATGGTGAACTTGTTTATGGGCTTCGAAACATCGATGAAGGTTTCGTTCCAGAGCTCTACGACGCTTCTGTCTTAACACGTCGTTTCTCAGTCGGAGCAGAGGACTCTGTAAAACGAGTTCGCGAGCTCTTGCACGTAGAAGGTATTTTTGCCGGAATTTCAACGGGTGCAATCCTGCATGCTGCAATTGCAATCGGTAAAGAAGCGGTTCGAGATGGCCGCGATGCAGATATCGCATTTATCGTCTGTGATGGCGGATGGAAATATCTCTCAACAGGCGTATATGGAAGCGAAGTAGATACAGCGACCGAGGGCCTTGACGGCACCCTTTGGGCATAATCTCTCGTACGATTAGGGCATGAGCAACGCACCTATTGGAATCTTTGATTCTGGCGTTGGCGGTTTAACTGTTGCACGAGCAATCTTGGATCAACTTCCAAATGAATCTATTCTCTATATCGGTGACACAGCGCGCGGCCCTTATGGCCCACGTCCATTAGCTGAAGTTCGTGACTTCTCGCTGGAGACGCTCGACTTTCTCGTTGAACAGGGAGTTAAAGCGCTAGTCATTGCATGCAACACCGCAAGTGCTGCCATGTTACGTGATGCACGCGAACGATATTCAGTACCCGTTATTGAAGTAATTCAACCAGCGGTAAGACGAGCAGTTGCAGCTACTCGCTCAGGGAAAATTGGAGTAATCGGAACCCGCGCAACGATTGATTCGAAGGCTTATCTCGATGCATTTGCAGCTGCTCCGCAACTTCAGATCACTTCAACTGCATGTCCGCGTTTTGTTGAATTTGTTGAGCGTGGTGAAACTTCTGGCGAGGCAATCACAGAGGTAGCACGACAATATTTGGCTCCGATGATTGAGGGAGATGTTGACACACTTGTGCTTGGTTGCACCCACTACCCATTGCTAACCGGTGTGATCTCGTATGTCATGGGCAACGGTGTCTCACTCGTTTCAAGCGCTGAAGAAACAGCGAAAGATCTCTATCGCGTTCTCGTTGAAGGCTTACTTCTTCGCGATGCCAGTTCAACAGCACCCACACATCGATTCTTAGCAACCGGTGATGCAAAAGCTTTCGAAGGACTGGCGCGACGATTCCTTGGACCAGAAGTTGGTTCAGTTCAACACCAAGATCTTTAAATTAATTTTTACAACAACCGAAAGAGGAAACTATGGCACGCAATGACGGACGCACAGTAGATCAGCTACGCGATATCAAAATTACTCGCGGATGGCTGGACCATGCAGAAGGCTCTGTTCTTGTGGAGTTTGGAAAGACTCGAGTTCTCTGTGTTGCATCATTTACTCCAGGAGTCCCACGTTGGCTAAAAGATAGCGGGACCGGATGGGTTACCTCCGAATACTCAATGCTTCCACGCGCAACTCATACCCGTTCTGATCGTGAATCAGTTAAGGGCAAACTCGGTGGTCGCACGCAAGAGATTTCACGATTAATCGGTCGCTCACTTCGCGGCATTGTTGATATGAAAGAGCTAGGCGAAAACACAATCGTTATTGACTGTGATGTATTGCAAGCAGATGGTGGCACTCGCACCGCAGCAATTACTGGTGCATATGTCGCTCTTGCAGATGCAATTGCATGGGCGCAGAGAGAAGGTCATGTTAAAGCTGGCGCGAAGCCGCTTGCCGATTCAGTTGCAGCAATTAGCGTCGGCATTATTGATGGTGTACCAATGCTCGACCTTTGCTACGAAGAAGATGTGCGCGCTGAGACAGATATGAACGTTGTCTGTGCAGGCGATGGCCGCTTCATTGAAGTTCAGGGAACAGCAGAGGGTGCACCATTTGATCGCACTCTCCTCGACTCACTCCTTGATCTTGCAGTAGCTGGTACTCAGACCCTGACAGAGCTTCAGAAGAAGGCGCTCTCTGCGTGAGTTACAAGTTATTACTTGCAACACGTAATCAGGGAAAAATTGTAGAGTTTCGACGAATCTTGGATGCAATTGCACCCGGAGAAATTGAACTTGTCGGTCTTGATCAATTCCCTCACCTGCATGATGTGGATGAGACGGGTTCTACTTTCGAGGAAAACGCGCTCATTAAGGCGCGCGAAATGTCTTTAGCAACTGGATTGCCCGCGATTGCAGATGACAGCGGGCTCTGTGTTGATGCCCTCAATGGCGATCCTGGAATTTACTCAGCTCGCTGGGCTGGTGGCCACGGCGATGACAAGGCAAATCTTGAGAAGGTGCTTCAACAACTCAAAGATATTCCGGATGTTAATCGAGGGGCTTACTTCATCTGCGTCGCCGCCCTACACATGCCAGACGGTCGCACTATCTGCGAAGAAGGTCGTTTTTACGGCTCAATCCTGCACTCACCCCTAGGTGAGAATGGATTTGGATACGACCCGATTTTTATGCCGGAAGGGCTTGATATCACAAGCGCTCAGATGAGCTCTGAAGCCAAAGATGCCTTGAGCCACCGAGGCAAGGCGCTTCGGGCGATAGCCCCGCGCGTGATGAGCGCCCTCAAATCCCTAGGCTAAACTTTATCCATACGATCCGAGGAGATAAACGTGGCAGTAAAGAAGAAGACAACAGCAAAGAAGTCAGTTGCTAAGAAGGCAACAGCTAAGAAGTCTGCACCTAAGAAGGTTGCAAAGAAGTCTGTTGCGAAGAAGACAACAGCAAAGAAGTCTGCACCTAAGAAGGTTGCAAAGAAGTCAGTTGCGAAGAAGGCGACAGCTAAGAAGTCTGCACCTAAGAAGGTTGCAAAGAAGAGCACTGCAAAGAAGGTTGCAAAGAAGGCACCAGCTCGCAAGAGCGCTGCAGCATCAATAATTGTTCCGCCAGTTCCAACATTGGGATCAACTGATCGCGTAAACGTTTCAACAACTCCAAAGGCTCCAATTAAGGCTCCCGTTGCAGGCGTAAAGCCAGTTGCCACTCCACGACAGGGATCTTCAAAGGGAGTACTCGTTGCAGTTCTCGTCGGTGTGGCAGTCCTCGTTGCAATCGTTGCATCTAACAAATCAGATACAGCAAAGCCTGCGAAAGAAACTCCAGCGGCAACCGAGTCAGCATCACCAGAAGCATCAGCTGCGATGACTGATGCTGCAACTCCTGCAGCAACTACCTCTGCTTCTCCTGCAGCATCAACAGACACAACAAATGCCGCTACAACAGGCGAAGCGCCTTCACGTTTTATTGGAAACTGGAAAGATGCAACAACGAAGGCTGTTCTAGTACTTTCATGGAAGGCTCCAGCAGGAGATGTAAAGGGCTACAAAGTTGAGATCGCACCAAATGGTGGAGCTTGGCAGGAAGTCTCACAGATTCCAGCAACTCAACTCTCGTTTGAGCTAACAAAGACATCTGATTCAAAGTTCACATCATTCCGAGTCTCAGCAATTTACGCTGATGGTTCACTCGGTGTGGCAAAGGCCTTCGGCTTTGCAGGTGAGTACAAGTAATTTATTTAAAAGATAAAGCCCCGGCCAATTAGTCGGGGCTTTATCTTTGTTAAAAGTTATTAAAGATATTTTGCAATCTCAGCAACATAAACATCAACACCAGTAGTGACAAGGTGAACTCCATCTGGGGCGAAATATTCTGGATGTCCCTCTGAAATAGATGCCCAGTCGACCACTCTTACATTTGGATATCGCTCAGAAACATTTGCAATGATGCGGTTATTTGCTTCTCGCCATGGTCGTGGCACCGCCGTATTTACAACAATTACCTGCTTCGCATCCTTTAGCGCATCAAAGATTGCGACAACCTGAGACTCTGTAAGTAGGTTGTTATTGCCAAGATCGAGAACTACCGGGCCAGATGGTGCGTTAGGTTTATCGTGCAATATCTCAACAAGTAGCTCAGGTGCTTGCCGGCCAATCCGCGCATTTATCAAAGCTACGGCGTATTTATCGGACAAGACGGATTTGATTCCAAGAATCACTGAATCACCGGTAAGCCAGATGCCGGTTGGGGTGGTGGAGACTGCTGTGTTCTCTTTCTCAACTGCTGCAATCACTGCTCTCTCTTTTTCATTACCAATAGCGATAGCGCGCATACTGATGAGTGAAATCGTGAGGACCAGTACAGTGATAATGGCTGCAAAGATTCTTTTCTCTTTCTTTCGCTCTTTTACGGTTCGATACTTCAGACCCTTAATCCAGTAATTGAGCACGCCACGTCGAACCGGGAGCTCGATATACCTTAATGAAATATCGGCTAGCGCAAAGACAATCAAGATGCGAAGTGAGTACATCGCCCATGATTTGCCGGCTAGGTCAACCATTGGCCGAGTAACTTGAAAGATCACCCAATGCCATAAGTAGATTGCATACGAGCGCTCTCCAATCCAGAGCAGGACTTTATTCTGCAAGATTGGCGCAAATCGAGAAGCCGGATGCACGACAGAAGTAATGATCGCTGCACCGAAAATTCCTGCTAAAGGAAAAGCAATCTTGTAAAGCGTCGGAGTACTTTCATCAATCAATAAGAAAGCAGCCAGGATTCCAAGGAAACCAAAGACACCAATGCCATCGATAAAATTCTGTGCTCTCTTGCTTACCTCTGCCTTGAAGTTCTGTGGAATCCAACTTACGGCGAGTGCGGCGCCTAAGAAGAGCCCAATGCTGTGTGTATCGGTTCCAAAGTAGACATGGCTTACCTTTGATGCAGTTGCTGCATCCAGCGAAAATGAGACAAGTGTTAACGTCACGCCAGAGATCGTTGCAATTGCTAATGCAATTACTGAGATTCGCTTCTTGCCAAAGTACCTCAGGATTGCCAAGAGAATGAGCGGCCACAGTAAATAAAACTGAGCTTCAACTGCGAGTGACCAAGTGTGCTGGAGCAAAGGTGGTCGGCCAATTTCCTCAAAATAATCGAGATGGTGGCCAACCAGCCACCAATTCATAGTGCCGGTAAGTGCAAATGGGGCATCAATGACAAGTCGCTTGATGGTATCCGGCGCCCAAATTCCGACTGCGATTGCGGTAGTTGCCAACATAAATCCGAGCGCTGGAATTAAGCGACGAACACGTGCAAAATAGAAAGCGCGAAGATCAAGTCCGCCACTCTGCTCGATTGAGTCGAGGAGAAGACGGGTGATTACATAACCTGAGATTACAAAGAAGAGATCAACACCAAGAAATCCACCGGGAATCCAATTGAAACCTAAGTGATAAAAGATGACTGCCATCACTGCAAGAGCGCGAAGCCCATCGATTGCAGGTATGTACTGGATACCGCGTTTGGTAGCCATGGAGATTACTTGCGCTTAGCGGCAGTTTTCTTCGCAGTGCTCTTCTTCTGAGTACGTCCAGGCGCATCGATTGCTGGAGCTGATCGGCGGCTTTCGACCTTGATTGGCTCCTTGCGACGTACTGTTCCATCTTCATTGAGAGAGTCATTTACAACTGCCTGCATATTTGCAAGTCGCGCAAAGGCGCCATCAAGACGTTGACGAGATTGTGTAATTGCTTGCTCTGCAGCGACAAGTGCTTGAGATTGAAGGCGATATAGGCGCTCAGATTCTGCAATTACTTCTGCCAGCCAACGGCGATAATCGATAACTTCATTAGCGGCATCGGCAACGATTCTTTCGCCTTCACGGCGAGCAGCGGATGCGAGAGCAGATGCTTCGCGTCGCTTGGTCTCAATCAGAGCTTCTGCTTCGCGGCTCGCTTCGTTAATTAAATCTGTTGCTTCAGCTTCTGCGGTAGAGATGTATTTGCGACCGCGCGCTTCTGCTCCAGAGAGAATGCTTCGAGCCTTTGATTCTGCGCCTTCTAGAACATCCTTCGCATTGCGAGTTGATTCATTAATGAGGCGCTCAGAAGATGCATAAGCCTTTGCCTCACGACCTTGCGCAGATTTAATCATCATCATCGCAGTTTCAGTTGCGAGAATTTCAAACTCTTCCTTGCTCAACGCGGTGATATCGCGGCGGGAACGGAGATCGGCGAGCTGAGATTCGAGTTCGCGAATGCGATCTACTGGACTGCCAGTTACAGGGCGCTCCGATTCTTCACGGAAGCCCACCCAATTGAGAAAGTCCTTCTTCTCTGCCATTTGATTATCCCCACTATAGATCTGCTACGTCAGGCTCATAGATTAGAGCATCCGCAGGAAAGGTAAAATCACCCTGGCAGCGCAAAAGCTCGCTATTGGGGCTTACTTCTGGGGCTAGTTATCAGGCGTGAAAGAGGCCTTAACGTGCTCGGTATATTGCAAAACAGACGGCGAGGTATTGGCTTACCCATGCGGCTAATACGAAGATATGGAATAGCTCATGAAATCCAAAATACTTGGCAGCTCTTCCTGGTTTCTTGAGGGCGTAAAAGATTGCTCCGATTGAGTACAGCAAGCCACCAATAAGAATAGGAATCAACACCCAGAGGCCACCACGCTTGTAAAGCTGTGGCGTATAAATCACAGCAACCCAACCGAGCAGAATGTAATTAGCAACATAGAGCCATCGCGGTGCACTTAACCAAAATACGCGAATTGCAACACCGGCCAACGCACCAATCCAAATTATCGCAAGCAAGATGTTGCGATCGTGCGGTTCTAGCAGTGCAACTGCAAAGGGAGTGT
>CANGJV010000040.1 GCA_947454425.1 Candidatus Nanopelagicaceae bacterium | reverse complement strand
GTTGCGAAACCTTCCAGACCGTTCCGACATCTGTGGCCGAGGCTCGATTAAATCCGCCAAGACCATCAATAGTTTGAATGAGTCCAGTTTGAGCAGGATTCATAACAAAGACGTATTTGATTCCAAGGGCCGCAAAAATCTTTGAGCTTCCAGTTCCCGTGTTATCAATAAGTCCTTCAACCGCATGGGTGATGAGTGCAGAATTCTCAATCACGACATCTGGTTCGCCAAGTTTTATCTCTTCACCGCGGGCAATGTAATAGGCAAGAACCTTGGTACCGCTCTCTTCTACCGAGCGAATTACGAGCGTTTTAGCATCGCTCTCGACAGCTAGAAATGCGGGAAGCACTTGCCCTGAATCACTCTTGAGCGGAGAAGATGCGCCCGCGGAGAAAACCCAGATTGATGCTGTTGCACTATATGTAAGCGATATCAACATCACGAGCGCCACCGCAAAATGCTGGTAGTTCAGATGCGAAACCTCAAGACGTGAACGTAAATCATCAAACATTATGACTGAAGCTACGACTGCAAGAATCGTTGCAACTGCAATAAAGGATCCGGCATAAACATAATTGCGACTAGTCGATCCATTCCCACTGATGTGAAGTGAGGCAAATACCCCGCCTGCCAATAAGAATATGATTCCGACTTGAGCGACCAATCGAGCCTTTTCGATCGAGAAGAAGGAGACGAGAAGTAAGAGCACAATCGGGCTGATTGCCCACCAAGGAAGTGAACCTGCTCCACCAGGGTTTGCTAAGAGCGCCAGGTTGCCTCCGCCCCCAGGTTGCATGATTCCAATCTCAAGTAAAAGTCGAGTTGGATGAAGCAAATAAGTCAGAGAAGTTGGTAGCGCTAATAACAATGGGATGAAGAGCAAAATTGAACGACGAGCCAGTCGGTTCAAGAAGAGCAAATCGCGGTAATTCTTCGCGGCCGATAGGTAATCCTTGACAATAAAGTAGCCAGAGACAACCAGCGAGATAATTATGAGTGCCGGGTTAAACGATTGCAGGACCCAGATAAAGAGCGAGAGTGCGAAGAGGTTTCGCAGGGATCGGTTTTCGATATGTACCCAATCTCCAACGACACTGAGAAAGAATGGCAGCAAGATAAGGAGAACTAGATCTCCGAGGTGGCCACCATTAATTGCAGAAATTGAAATGGGTGAAAGTGCATAAAGCAGCGCGGCGGCGCCAGTAAGGATTGAACTTGATGAGAGCGTACGTAGGAATCGATGCGAACTCCAGAGAGCTAAGAATGGTGCAAGGATAAAAAATAGAGAGATAAATAAGGAAACTTTTCCAAATGTAATAACTGACCCTAACCCGACAAAGAGAATCCACGCTGGTGCGGCAACGTTTGATCCCATTCCAACCGAGTGCCACGACTCAAGGAAGAATCGCCAGATATCTGCAGATCCATCGGGAGAGGCCGCTAATGCACCTCCTGATAGAGATCCCCAACGGTGGCGAGTCCATCCAAAGGTAATAACTAACAGGAAGGTGGTCGCGACAACAAGCGGTTTTGTGAAGATTTTTTTCCAAGAGTTTGTTGTGAGCGGAGTAAGAATTTCTTCATCTTCATTAATATCAAGTGCGCTCTGAATCGGAGCAAGGTCCTGCGGATTCTCGGGAAAAATGCGGAGTCGGAGGTTCTCAACAACTCTACTGAACCCGCTACGTACCTGCTTCCACCGCGAAGGAATAAAACGCTTGACGATAGAGGATGAAACTAATCTCTGACTTCGCCGCACTTTTCGCGCTGCGATGAGTTCGCGAGGGTGGATTAAGAGTGAGGCAATTGCCAGGATTTCATCGATTGCATATCCGGGAAGTTTTGCAAATAAAAATGCAATAGATCGAACCAGCGCACCACCGAGAAGCTGTATGGCAAGCAATGGCAGCGTCCACCATGATGAATTTGCAAGAAGTACATAGGCCGCGTTGCGGCGGTCAAGAAGTAGTGGACGGTGTAGTGGCGCACCTGCAATATCAATTGCCCTTCGCTCTGATGCCGCTGCCTGTGCGTGATAAGCAATTGCAGAGGTAACAACTAAAACTGAGTGCCCCGCAGCATGGACCCGCCAGCCAAAATCAACATCGTCACGGAAGAGCTCTAAATTTGAATCAAATCCACCTAGTTCTTCAAAGACATCACGTCTTATAAGCGCACCTGCTGTGCTTACGGATAGCACTTCATGATTTCCATCATGCTGTCCTTGGTCATACTCGTGTGGCTCTAAGCCGGTCCAGCGAGTTCCATTTGAAGCAATACTTATTCCGACTTCAAGTAAATGAGTTCGGTCGTGCCACCCTAATAATTTCGGTCCGACCATCACAATGTTGGGGCGATCTTCAATGGCGGTTATAAGTTCTTCCAGCGCATTTGGATCAAGTGAACAATCATCGTGGAGAATCCAGAGCCATTCATCAACTCCTCCAGCCGATGGAGAAAGCTGTGCTACACCGTGATTAAGTGCAGAGCCGAAGGAAGTTGTACGGTCGAGAGTGAGCGTTGGGATTCGTGCGCCTTTAAGAAGTTTTGCTGATGAATCGATGGAACCGGTATCGATTGCAAGTATTTGATCAGCGGTGCGACTCTGAGATGTAATCGATGCAACGACCTCTGGCAGCCATGTTGCACCATCATGCACTACAAGAAGTGCACTAATGCGCGCCTTGCTCACGAGCCTTTATGCAGGGCGGCGCTTAAGGCGACGACGTTCGCGCTCTGAGAGGCCGCCCCAAATACCAAATCGCTCATCATGAGCGAGCGCGTACTCAAGACATTCTTGGCGGACATCGCAGGAGAGGCATACGCGCTTTGCTTCACGAGTTGAACCGCCCTTTTCAGGGAAGAAGGCCTCTGGATCAGTCTGTGCGCAGAGGGAGCGCTCCTGCCAGGAGAGCTCCATATTCTCGCCGCTGGCGAGTTGGATAGTTGGTCCAGCAGTGGGGGCTGATGGCTTGCCAGTTGAAAAACCTTCTGGGCGGATCGGCATATGTCGAATCTCCTCAAGTCATTAGGGCAGAATTCACTGTGAATTCCTGCGCTCTAGGTATGAATTACACCCATGTAATCCCCGGAAGTCAACCCCAGGAATGAGGTGAATTCTGCGAAAAATGGGATAAAAGTCTATTTACGGCAGATTTATAGGCTCAGAAATCGCAGTGGATAGGTAGTGGCGCGATTTTTCAACCCCGGCAGTGATTAAAGTCTTATGCAAAATAAAACAGTGTGAGAGTGATACGCCATCGCCAATCACCACATCGTCACCGATGATGCAATCATCAATCAAGACGCCAGAGCCAATCTTCACATTTCTGCCAATAGAGCTCTTGCCGATTATGCGAGCAGTTGGATCAATGGTGCACCCTGGCATCGCATGAAAATCGCCATCAATTAAATCGCGGGAGCCTTTAAAGAGAGCGGCGGGTGTTCCAACATCGAGCCAATATGCCTGCTCTTTATACCCAAAGAGTAAGCCGCCGCCGCCAACGAGGGCAGGGAATGTTTGACGTTCGATACTGACTACTTCACTCAGTGGAATTTGATCTATCACTGAGGGATGGAAAACATAGCAACCGGCATTGATGGAGTTTGTAATTGGGTTATCCATCTTCTCTAAGAATGCTGTGACACGTCCATCGGAATCTGTTGGTACGCATCCGAAAGCTCTGGCATCGTCAACTTCTATGAGGTGCAAAGTTGCATCGGCCGCTTTAGCTTGGTGAAATTTAATTTGCTCAGCGATTGAGTGGCGGCTCAAGACATCTCCATTAAAGATCACAATGGGTTCATCGCCGAGACTTTCAAGATCGAGCAACTCTGCTGCGTTACGAATTGCACCGCCTGTGCCGAGCGGCTCTTTCTCAACTGCATAGAGAATTTTTATGCCCCACTTCGAGCCATCGCCAAAGTACGGTGTGAAAACCTCTGAAAGGTAAGAGGTTGCAAGCACGAGCGTATGAATTCCTGCGCGCTTGGCGGCAAGGAGTTGATGCTCAGTAACGGGAAGTCCTGCAACCGGCAACATTGGTTTTGGTGTTTCAGATGTAAGTGGCTTGAGGCGAGTTCCAAAGCCACCGACGAGAAGGATTCCTACTGCCATTATTTTTCCCTTACCGATTCGCCGTCAGTGCACTGTGAATATGCGGTAATTCTCTGAGCTGCCTCATTAATGTGTTCATCTGTCGCTGTCATTGCAATTCGAATATGGGTTGAGTCTCCATAAAATGAACCTGGTGTTGCCAAGATTCCAATTCTTGCAAGCCACTCTACGGATTTCCAGCAATCTTCATTTCGTGTAGCCCAGAGATAGAGACCGGCCTCCGAGAAATCAATCGAAAAGCCGGCAGCTTCTAGCGCTGGGATAAGAGCTGCTTTACGTGCGTTGTAGCGATTTCGCTGATCTGCAACATGGTTGCTATCTCCCAGCGCTGCAATCATCGCCTTCTGAACAGGAAGTGAAACCATCATTCCTGCATGTTTTCGAACCTCAAGGATTTCGCCAATGAGCTTTGGATCGCCAACAACAAATGCAGCGCGATATCCAGCCAAATTAGATCGCTTTGATAGAGAGTGCACGGCGAGAATGTTCTTATTGTCGCCATCTGTGTAATTCAAGATTGATGTTGGTGTCACTGATTTTCCAAATTCGAGATAGCACTCATCAGATACAACTACTCCCCCGCTTTTGCGGGACCAATCAATCGCTGCGCGATATTCAGATTCAGAGTGAACTCGCCCCGTTGGATTTGATGGTGAATTTACCCAGGCAAGATCTGCTTGAGGCCACTGCGCCGCATCAATATCTACTGGGGTCGCATCAGCCTTTGCAATCATCGCTCCCACTAAATAAGTCGGGTAAGCAACGGCTGGATAGAGAACAGTTTTCGAAGTAAGAAAGGTGGGCAGCCAAGCAACAAACTCTTTAGAACCAATGAGAGGAAGTACTCCGAAATCTCCAGTGGCACCAAGGTTCTTCTTCGCCCATTCGGTAATCGATGCACGCAGCTCTGGAGTTCCCATCGTGACGGGATAGCTCGGAGAGTTAGCTGCGTTGCGTAGCGCCGCTTGAATAAATTCAGGGGTCGGATCTACTGGAGTTCCAACTGAGAGATCAATAATTCCAGCTGGATGTTCTTTCGCAGTTGCGCCAAATGGAGCGAGCGCATCCCACGGGAAATCAGGAAGTTTGTGGCCCAAGTGCGCTGATATCTGGGTGATCAGTATTTGTCTGTCCCACCTTAGATGCTCCGCCAGGTGAACCTAGCTCAACGAAGAATTCTGTATTGACAGCTTTGTAGCCCTGCCACTGCCCTGGAACGTCATCTTCATAATAAATTGCTTCTACCGGACAGACTGGTTCGCAGGCGCCGCAATCAACACACTCATCTGGCTGGATGTAGAGCATGCGTGAGCCTTCGTAGATGCAATCAACTGGGCACTCTTCACGACATGATTTATCTTTCACATCGACGCAAGGCTGAGCAATTACATAGGTCACGACGGGCCTCCTTAAGTGGACTCACGAGAAAATGAGTAGGCGGTAATTCTAACCCTGCGAAGAGATTAATGTGCGGTTAGGGTTGCGCCATGGCTTCTCAAGTTGGATCTAATCCGGGTTTAACTCCGGTCTTTGAAGCCCAGTTAGCTGCGGCGATTGGCAAGCGGGTCTCGCTCCGACTCCGAGATGGTTCGACTTTTCGCGACCTGCTCGGCGTCCTTCGGGATGAAAATAGCGTCATCAAGCGAGATGGTTCAATCTCCATCTTTAACCCATCGAATCTGGCATTTCTGAGAGTTGTACCAGTCTTCAATCGCCGCGATGGGCAATCGGCCGAATTGAAGTTATATGACACCCAAAGTCGTCAGGTAGACCAGATTGCGCAACCGCAGGCACCGGTCAAGGTCTACTGCTGTGGCCCAACTGTCTATCGCGATGCGCATGTTGGAAATATGCGCACTTTCTTACTCGCTGACTTAGCAGTGCGCGCCCTTGAAATGAGTGGACACGAAGTCACATTTGTTCAGAACATCACCGACGTTGGCCATATGTCTGAGAGCATCAATGAGGAAGATAAAGTTCTGAAAGAGGGAGAGCGCCAATCCCTCACCGCACTCGACATCGCCGCTAAATACGAATCACTCTTCCATCAAGATTTATCACATTTAAATATCCGGCCGGCAGATTCATATCCTCGAGCAAGTGCCAGTATGAATTTAATTATTGAAGCAATTGTGAAATTGATTTCAGCGGGAGCAGCCTATGTTGGAAGCGATGGAAATGTTTACTTTGATTCGCAAAATTTTGAAAGTTACGGCGCCATCAGTGGGAATAAAATCGATCAGCTCAAACCTGGCCACCGCTATGAGTACACCGGCGATGGCGGAAAGCGATTCCATGCTGATTGGGCGCTCTGGAAATTAGCAGCAAATCGAAGTGAAATGGTCTGGGACTCTCCTTGGGGAATAGGTTTTCCTGGTTGGCATATCGAATGCACAGCGATGTCACTGCAATTATTGGGTAAAGATATCGATCTCCACGTCGGCGGTATTGATTTGAGATTTCCTCATCATGAGAATGAACGGGCGCAGACAAACTCGATTGCCGGTCATGAGGTTGTACAACACTGGCTCCATGGCGAGCATCTCTTATTTGAAGGCAAGAAAATGGCAAAAAGTTCTGGCAATGTGCTTTTAGTCAGCGACATTATTGATGCGGGCTTTGATCCATTAGCGCTTCGCTTGGTTTTAATGGAGAACCGCTATCGCTCACAAATGGACCTCACCTGGGATTCATTGCGGGCTGCGGATCTCACTCTAAAGCGCTGGCGTGCTGCTCTTTCAGCATGGGGTACTTCAGCTGAGATGAAATTCGATAATGACATAAATAGCTACATCATGAATGATCTAGATTTACCAAAGGTCTTAATTCGTCTGAGAGCGATAGAGAAAGATTCCACTATCGGGATTCAAGATAAGCGCGCAATATTCTTATATGCCGACCAAGTGCTCGCCCTTGATTTCGATCGCAAAGCAGAGCCGGAAGTCGCCATCGAGCTACCTGCGGGGGCTGATAATTTACTTGCTGCGCGAAAGTTAGCTCGCGAATCTGGTGATTGGAGCCAGAGCGATCTACTTCGAGATCAGCTTCTGGAGATAGGTATTGAAGTTCGTGATAGCAAAGATGGACAGAGCTGGAGCTTAAAGAATTAAACTCGGGCAGAAATTGCCGCAAGCAAAATAAGAGTGCCAAGCAAAAGCAGAGTTGAACCCACTACATCTGCCTGCACCAATAACTCTTGCCCAACTCCAAAAGTCGCAGCGCGCAGCATTAACGCTACCCATCCGATTGCTGCAACTACTTTAAATCTCCGTCCGCCAAAATTGCGACCCATTAACCAAATTGCAAAATAGGTGAAGATCAGTGCAGCTAGGACTCCGAAGGGAGGTAACGTCTGGTGTATCAAGATTGAAAGCAGCGCAGTTGCCGCACCTAGGAAGAGCGCATAGATAAATCTCATCAGATTTTAATTCCAGCGAAGAGATCTGTTTCGCGATTTTGCGTATCTAAGGTTCCTGCTTTCTCGCCTTTGACGAGTGTGTAGTACTCGTTTCCCCACACTTGCAGCCCGAGATTATTGGAGAGTGCAAAGAACGGGCCATCGACTGCAATTTGAGTCGCATGGGCGCGCATCGCATCCATCTTCTGATTGACGTAGCCGTTGCCATCAATGTGCGCCGAGACCAGTGAATCATCTTTGCAAAAGGGCAGATCTTCAGCGCTATCTACTCCCATGAAATCTGATCCGGCAGCTTTCATTGCGTCAATACCGGATTGAATCACCGAACGTGGCATCACATTCCAGTAGATCTTCTCAATATTCCATGCACTTCGCTCTGCCGCAGCCATAGCGACTCGATGAGCCTGAATATGGTCAGGATGTCCGTAGCCACCAAATTCATCGTAAGTAATCAAGATGTGTGGTTTTACTTCATCGATGACAGAGACGAGTTGTGCAGTAACAAGATCAAAATCTGCTTTCCAGAAATTATCTGCGCGTTCGTTCGGCTCAGTTCCCATCATTCCGCTATCGCGATATTTGGTATGTGGCTCGCCAAGGAATCGGTGATCCTTTACTTGCAGCGCTTTCATCGCAGCATCGAGTTCTAAGACGCGATGTTCGCCTAAGAGATCATCATGAACAGCTGCTTTATGGGAGTGTTCTTCTACAAGCACTTCGCCTTCTTCGCCACGAGTGCAAGTAACAAGAGTGACTTGTGCGCCAAGTGCCGCATAGAGCGCCATCGTTGCGCCATTGTTAATCGTTTCATCATCAGGATGGGCGTGCACCAATAGCATGCGATAACCCTTATATGAATCCAACATTAATTGCGCCCCTTAATAAACCGGAAGAGTTTTATCAATCTGCTTTGCCCAGGCGATTACGCCACCACTTACGTGAGTAGCATCTGCAAACCCTGCATTCTTAAGGATTGCTAAGCACTCTGCGGAACGAACACCACTCTTGCAGTGAAGAATGATTGGTTTATCTTGTGGAAGTCCAGCTAACGCACTTCCATCGATAAAGCCCTGCTTCGGTACAAGGTGTGATCCTGGGATTCGAACAATCTCAAACTCACTTGGCTCGCGAACATCAATGAGATAGAAATCTTCATTCTTTTTAATCTTAGAATTTAACTCTTGCACTGTGATTGTCGAACCAGAGCTCGCCTCTTGCGCTGCATCTGAGAGCACCCCGCAGAATGCTTCATAGTCCGGCAACAGAGCTGTCTGTCGAGGATTCTCACTGCAGATTGGGCAATTTGGGTCCTTGCGAATCTTTACCTTTCGGAAAGACATCTCAAGTGCGTCGTAAATCATCAATGAACCAATGAGTGATTCGCCAATACCGGTAAGAACTTTGATTGCTTCGGTGGTCTGAATGGAACCGATCGTTGCGCAGAGAACACCAAGTACGCCGCCTTCGGCGCAACTTGGAACCATTCCTGGAGGTGGTGGTTCTGGGTAGAGGCATCGATAACATGGACCGTACTCAGCCCAGAAAACACTAGCTTGGCCATCAAAGCGATAGATAGAACCCCAAACATACGGCTTCTTTAAAAGAACACATGCATCGTTTACTAGATAACGAGTTGCGAAGTTATCTGTGCCATCAACAATGATGTCGTACTGGGAAAATATCTCCATTACATTTGAATTATCCAGACGCGTCTCATGGGTAATTACTTTTACATAAGGATTAATCTCTGAAATTTTCTCACGAGCAGATTCAGCCTTGCTCTTTCCGATATCAGATTGGCCATGAATAATCTGTCGCTGTAAATTTGATTCATCAACGGTATCGAACTCAACAATTCCGAGCGTGCCGATTCCTGCGGCAGCGAGATACATCAACGCTGGAGATCCCAAACCACCGGCACCGACACAGAGCACCTTTGCATTCATCATCCGCTGTTGGCCAGCCATCGCGACATCAGGGATAATCAGATGTCGGCTATAGCGGCGAACTTCATCAACTGTTAATGCTGGACCGGGAGTGACAAGCGGTGGGGTCTTCATTCCTCAATTCTGCCGTACTGCTTCTCTGGTAGCCAATCAGAAGGTAATGGTCAATTGGGGCCCCTAACTAGTACGATTGGCAGAATGAGTACGACAGATGCAAACAATTCGCGAGATAAAGCACGCCTTCCCCGTGACGAACGGAGAGCTATTCTCTTAAGCGCCGCGCTAGAAGTCTTTACCGCTGCCGGCTATCACTCAGCGGCGATGGATGAGATTGCGGATCGAGCTAACGTCAGTAAGCCTGTGCTCTATCAACATTTCCCATCAAAGCTTGATCTCTATCTCGCCGTACTCGATCTTCATATCGATTCACTTGTTTATGAAATTCAAAGAGCAATCTCATCGACTCCAGATAATGCGCAACGAGTACACGCAACTATCGATGCATATTTCACATTTATCGAAAATGAAGGTGAAGCATTTCGCCTTCTCTTCGAGAGCGATATGAGCGTAGAACCACAAGTTCATGAGCGCCTCAGTCGAATGACGTATGACTGTGCCGCTGCCGTGAGTGGTGTAATTTCAAATGACACTGGATTACCAAAAGAGGCAGCGATGCTCCTTGGTATTGGATTGATTGGATATACCCAAGTCACCGCTCGCCATTGGCTCAAGCGAGATAGCAAGCTCACGCGTCAGCAGGCGATGGATCTCGTTGAGAACCTGATGTGGCGTGGAATCTCTGGATTTCCCCGCACTGAGCTATAGCCAATAAGATGTAGGTATGAGCACCAAGAAGAACGAAAAGTCATCCCAGGTTCGCATCGCGGTTACAGATGTTTCGAGCGAGCTCTCATTTGAGTGCCCTTCAACTCCCGCTGAGATCAAGAGCGCAGTCACTGCCGCTCTCGCTGGAAATACCCCTTTGATTTTGACCGATATTCGTGGACACGAAATTGTGGTCCCAGCGGCAAAGATTGGTTACATCGAAATCGGTGAGCCGGTCGAACGTCGTGTTGGTTTCGGCGCTAACTAAGTGAGTATTACCTTCGCAGAACTTCCCCTGCGCAAAGAGACAATTGAAGCTCTCCACGAACATGGATTTACTGCCCCCTTTGCAATTCAAGAGATGGTTCTGCCAATTGCATTGGCAGATGGCGATGTCATCGGTCAAGCAAAAACAGGTACTGGAAAGACGCTTGCATTTGGCGTTCCGGTTATTGAGCGAGTAA
The DNA here is from genome assembly GCA_947454425.1 of Candidatus Nanopelagicaceae bacterium. Lineage (GTDB taxonomy): Bacteria > Actinomycetota > Actinomycetes > Nanopelagicales > Nanopelagicaceae > Planktophila. The sequence continues at coordinate 256 of CANGJV010000040.1, read as the reverse complement.
TTGCACCCAACGATTCCGAGTGGGCAACACTTGTTGCACAAGGTGCACCACAAGTTTTAATCGTTGTTCCAACCCGCGAATTATGTGTACAGGTCACAAAAGATATTGAAGAGCTCTCATCTAACCGAGGCATTCGCACCTTGGCTGTTTATGGTGGACGCGCTTTTGAGCCTCAAATTGAAGCGCTTGAAAATGGAGTCGAGATTGTGGTCGGCACACCCGGTCGCTTACTCGATCTCTATCGCCAAGGAAAACT
>CANGJV010000039.1 GCA_947454425.1 Candidatus Nanopelagicaceae bacterium | reverse complement strand
TGGAGCGCTTCCGATAATTCGGGGTGAATTGGCTCGACCGCCTTGCGACCATTCTTGCGATCGGCATAATCGTTATGAGAATTCTCGCCCATTGGACCAGGGCGATAGAGCGCAATCACAGCAGAGATATCTTGGAACGAGTCTGGAGACATTGCTCGCAGAAGTGAACGCATGCCGCCACCATCGAGCTGGAAGACGCCGAGGGTGTCTCCGCGTGAGAGAAGCTCAAATGTTTTCTGATCTGCCAAGGGAAGATTTTCAAGGATTACATCAATATTTTGATTCTCTTTAATATTAAGAAGCGCATCGTCGAGGACTGAGAGGTTTCGAAGGCCAAGGAAGTCCATCTTAAGTAGCCCAGTTGCTTCGCATGCACCCATATCGAATTGGGTAATAATCGAGCCATCGGCCTCACGACGGTGAATTGGAATGACATCGAGCAATGGATCGCGCGAGAGAATAACACCGGCTGCATGGACGCCCCATTGACGCTTGAGCCCTTCGAGACCGCGCGCTAAATCAACCACTCGCTTTGAGTCAACGTCAGTCTCGTACAACTGTCGAAATTCACCAGCTTCGCCGTAGCGCGAATCTTTGCTATCGAATACTCCGCCGAGAGTAATGTCCTTACCCATGACAGAAGGTGGCAGGGCTTTCGTTAATTTTTCACCAATGGCATATGGATATCCGAGAACGCGCGTTGAATCTTTCAGCGCCTGCTTAGATTTAATGGTTCCGTAAGTGATGATTTGAGCAACGCGATCCTCACCATATTTTTCTGTCGCATAACGAATCATCTCTGAACGGCGTCGTTCGTCGAAGTCCAGATCGATATCTGGCATAGAGATACGTTCTGGATTAAGGAATCGCTCGAAGAGAAGACCATGTTCAATCGGATCAAGTCCTGTAATGCCGAGCGCATAAGCAACAAGTGAACCGGCCGCCGAACCACGTCCTGGGCCAACTCGAATTCCAACTTTCTTCGCATGGCTGACAAGGTCTGCCACAACTAAGAAGTAACCCGGGAAACCCATTGCAATCATGACACCGAGTTCGTATTCAAGTCTTTCGGAGTGCGCAGTAGTTAACCGCGCTCCCATTTTCTCAGCCAAGCCTCGAATAGATTCTGAACGCAGCCAGGAATCTTCGGTCTCGCCCTTAGGTACCTCGAAGCGAGGCATTAAGTTTTCGCCTTCGCGCAACGTGACGTTACATCGCTCAGCGATAAGTAAGGTGTTATCGCAAGCTTCTGGAACATCCTTGAAGAGTTCGCGCATCTGCGCCGCGGTCTTTACATAGAACTCTGAATTATCAAATTTAAAGCGCTTTGGATCGGCCAAGGTAGATCCGGATTGCACAGAGAGAAGCGCTTCATGTGCAGGAGCATCTTCATGGAATGTGTAGTGCAGGTCGTTAGTGGCAAGGAGTGGAAGTTTGAGCTCTTTACCGAGCTTCATTAAATCTGCCTTCACCCGATTTTCAATTTCAATGTCGTGATCCATCAACTCTAAGAAGAAGTTATCTCTTCCAAAGATATCTCGGTAATCACTAGCTGCGCGCATCGCTTCCTTGTACTTACCCATTCGAAGGCGAGTTTGAATTTCGCCGCCGGGACAACCAGTTGTTGCAATTAAGCCATCGGCATATTTGCTGAGGAGTTCACGATCCATACGTGGCTTGTAGTAATAACCTTCGAGTGAAGCAAGCGAAGATAATCTAAAGAGATTGCCGAGTCCTTCATTATTTTCGGCCAAAATTGTCATGTGGGTATATGCGCCGCCGCCTGAGACATCATCTTCGCCGCCATCGCCCCACTGAATCCGTCGCTTATCGTGGCGCGACTCTGGTGCAACGTAGGCTTCAATTCCGATGATTGGCTTTACGCCAACTTTCTTCGCCTGCTTATAAAAATCAAAAGCTCCGAAGACATTTCCATGATCTGTCATTGCAATCGCGGGCATCTCTAGGCGCGCTACCTCTTTTACAAGGTCACCTACACGCGCAGCACCGTCGAGCATCGAGTACTCCGTATGCACATGTAAGTGCACAAAAGAGTCTTGCGTCGATGCCCGTGAAGCGGAAATCTCTTCAGATGACATGGTGGCGCAAGAGTAACCCTTTAAGGAAGAACTGCCTCCGATAGCAACGCCAACGAACCCTGAAGGTCAGGTGGATATGGAGCGCTCAATACAAGTGGCTCGCCTGAAATAGGGTGGTTAAAGCGCAGCTCTAGTGCATGAAGCCATGGTCTACGCATTGCAAGTGATTTACCTAATACCGGATCTGCTCCGTACGTTGTATCTCCAACAAGTGGATGGCCTAGGGCTGAGAAGTGAACACGAATCTGATGTGTGCGTCCGGTTTCAAGTTCTACCTTCACCATCGAGACAGAACGGTAATACTCGAGCACTTCGTAATGGGTAATGCTCTCTTTGCCATCTGCAACAACTGCAAAGCGATGATCTTGAGTTGGGTGTCGGTCAATCGGTGCATCGATTGTTCCTTCAGCCGGATCCATATGGCCCTGAACAAGTGCATGGTAAATCTTCTTTACATCGTGATCTCGAAACATCTCTTTCAATTTTAGATATGCGCGGTCGGTCTTTGCGACAATCATCAATCCGCTGGTACCTGCATCGAGTCGATGAACAATTCCGGCACGTTCAGCCGGGCCGCTAGTAGAAATTGTGTAACCAGCTGCAATAAGTGCACCAATAACTGTTGCCCCAGTCCATCCCGGCGCTGGGTGTGCTGCACATCCAACAGGCTTATCTACAACCACAATCTCATCATCGTTATAGACAATTGAGAGACCTTCAAGAGGAGTAAGTGGAATTGGGTCGGCGTTGATTTCTTCGGGCATTAAGACATCGATAACCTGACCTGCAACTACTCGATCTGATTTACCCAACGGCTTATTGTTACTGCGAATATCGCCATCATCGAGAAGTTTTACGATTGAGGTGCGAGAAAGTCCGAGTACGCGAGTCAAGGCGCTATCAATTCGCTCTCCAGCAACGCTCTCTGGGACATTGAGCGTGCGATGTTCTCTACTCATTACTTCCTGACTTATCTATTGGGGAGATATTCCTTGCTGTGAGAAGGATAGCCATTGTTGCCGCTATAAAAATCGATGAATCTGCCACGTTGAAGATGGGCCAATGTGGGAGCTCAATCCAGTCGATGACATGACCATAGAGAAAGCCAGGCTCACGAAAGATGCGGTCGGTGAGATTTCCAAGTACTCCCCCAAGAACCAGCGCTGCAACCACCATCCACCAAGTCGAGGTAATTTTTGGCGCAGACTTCACGATAAAAATTGCGACTGCGATAGAGAGAGCGGTAAAGATAATTGTGAAGCCGGTAGCCAAACTGAAAGCCGCTCCTGGATTGCGTAGCAATGTCAGTTGTAGAAATGAACCAATAATTTTTCGTGGAGTCGATGAGAGATTTTTGACTGCCCAATTCTTCGTTAGAAAATCGATTGCCCATACGAGAAGGGCGAGTGAGAAGAGGCGCTGAAGGAGAGAAGTTCGGCGCACTTTAGCGCCGCTCTTCTTTCTGCTTACAGATCATGCAAAGGGTTGCGCGTGGAAAGACTTGCAAGCGAGCTTTTCCAATTGGAGTTCCGCATACTTCGCAATTTCCATAAGTTTTATTATCAATCCGTGTCAGTGCACGCTCTGTCTGAAGCACCATGTCACGAGCATTGATGACTAGCGACATCTCATGTTCGCGCTCGAAAGTCTTTGTGCCAGAATCTGCTTGATCATCGCCGGCACCATCTCCGGCATCTGCAATGAGGTCATCCATCTCAGCCTCAATATTTGCGAGCTCAGCTTGCAGACGAATCAATTCTTTAGAAAGTTCGGTGCGGATTGCCTTTAGCTCTGCCGCACTCCATGCAGCTTCTCCGGCAGCAGCCGTAACTGGTGTTGGAGCAGCCTTTAAAGGCTTCAGTGGCGCAATTTTCTTACCGCTCTTCACTGGGCGCGGTGGTGGTGGCATTACAAGGCGACGTTCTTCAACTACCGGAGCGGCAGTAGGCGCTACAACTGTTGCGACTGAAACTGTCTGAGACTTCTCATCAACGGTGAGAGTTGTCTTGCCTACCTTTGATGGAAATGGTCGACCTGGCGCGCTCTTGACCTGTGTGACTTTCTTAGCAGGTGCTGCCTTCTTTGCCGCAACTTTCTTAGCAGGTGCTGCCTTCTTTGCCGGAACCTTCTTTGCTGCAACCTTTTTTACGGGAGCTGCCTTCTTGGCTGCAACCTTCTTGGCAGGTGCTGCCTTCTTTGCAGGAGCTGCTTTCTTAGCGGCAACTTTCTTAGCGGGAGCTGCCTTTTTTGCTGCAGGCTTCGCCTTATTCACGAGTTTCTGAGCAATCTTCTTTACCGCCACGCCGCGCACCTTATTCCCTTTACCTCGCGGCTGCCAACTACGCCACGCATAGGAAGTGGTCAACGCCTGGCAATGGTTTAGACTTAAGGCACGATTTACTTGAAAGCGGCGCTGATGAGGCAATCACCTCGGAGCCGGTTGGAAGAAACTCCCCTAGCGGAGCGTAGAACTGACCAAGTGATGACTTATAAGTGGCAGAACCGAGCATAGGTTCTGCAAGGCGGGTGGTACCGCGAGCCTCGTGCTCGTCCCTCCATAGATCAGCAATGACATGGTGAAGTGACGAGAAGGAGATAGCTCATGAGTGATGTGAACTCAAACAATATGAGTAAGTTCAATGCAATCGCACCGCAGATTGACCTGCCGGCGATGGAGCGCTCCATTCTTGATTTTTGGAGTAGCGAAAATATCTTTGAAAAATCCATGGCCGCTCGTGCAAATGGCGAGCCTTGGACTTTCTACGAAGGACCACCGACTGCAAATGGCATGCCGGGAACTCACCACATTGAAGCGCGCGTCTTTAAGGATGTCTTTCCTCGCTATCAAACAATGAAGGGTAAATACGTCTCGCGCAAAGCGGGGTGGGATTGCCACGGACTTCCTGTTGAAATTGCGGTTGAGAAAGAACTCGGATTTTCAGGTAAAGGCGATATCGAAAAATTTGGTATCGCTGAATTTAATGAGAAGTGCAAAACTTCTGTAACTCGCCACGTTGATGCTTTTACAAAGATGACAGAGCGGATGGGCTTCTGGGTTGATTTCGATCAAGCGTATTGGACGATGGCGCCAGAGTATGTTGAGAGCGTCTGGTGGTCTCTTTCAGAGATTTGGAAGAAGGGTCTTTTAGTACAAGACCATCGCGTAGCGCCTTACTGTCCGCGATGCGGAACTGGTCTCTCCGATCACGAACTTGCACAAGGTTACGAGACGGTGGTCGATCCATCTGTCTTCGTTCGCTTCCCAATCACGAGTGGAGATTTAGCCGAGCTCAATGCATCCCTACTGGTTTGGACGACAACTCCTTGGACGCTCGTATCTAATACTGCAATCGCGGCTCATCCCGATGTTGATTATGTTGCAGTTCGTGCGACAGTTGAAAAGGATGAAGTAAAGAGCAGTGAAGTTCTCGTTGTTGCCGAAGCGCTCTTAAGTTCAGTTGCTGGCGAACATGAAATTCTCAAGCGTTTTAAGGGATCAACGCTTGAGCGAACAACGTATAAGCGCCCCTTTGATTATCTTGAGATCGCTGATGCGCATTTCGTTGTGCTTGCAACCTATGTGACAACTGAGGATGGAACCGGTCTCGTCCACCAAGCACCTGCCTTTGGCGCCGATGACTTACAGGTATGTCGCGCTTATGGACTTCCGGTCGTCAATCCAGTTGCAGCAGATGGACATTTCTTAGCTGAGGTACCGGTCGTCGGTGGACTCTTCTTTAAAGATGCAGATAAGCCGCTTGTGAAAGAACTCAAGGCAAGTGGGGCGCTCTACAAGAATCAGCCATACGAGCACTCATATCCTCATTGCTGGCGTTGCCACACCGCTCTGATTTATTACGCTCAACCATCGTGGTACATCCGCACAACTTCAATCAAAGATGCGCTCCTTCGCGAAAACGAGAAGACGAATTGGTATCCAGAGACAATTAAGACTGGTCGTTATGGAGATTGGCTCACCAATAACATCGATTGGGCACTCTCCCGTAACCGATTCTGGGGAACTCCACTTCCAATTTGGCGCTGTGAAAATAAGCATGAAATCTGTATCTCATCCTTGAAAGAGCTCGGTGCTCTCGCCGGTCAGGAATTATCTAACCTCGATCCTCATCGGCCATTTGTCGATGACATCACCTTTGCCTGCGCTGAGTGCGAATTAACAATGACTCGTATCCCAGAGGTTATTGACTGTTGGTATGACTCTGGCTCAATGCCATTTGCTCAATGGGGCTATCCACATAAGGAAGGTTCGGTAGAAAAATTTAAAGCTGCCTATCCCGCTGACTTTATCTGTGAAGCTATCGATCAGACTCGAGGCTGGTTCTACACCTTGATGACAATCGGAACACTTGTCTTTGATGAAAGTGCCTACGAGAACGTGCTCTGTCTTGGACACATTCTTGATAAGGATGGCCGGAAGATGAGCAAGCACGTTGGAAATGTTCTAGAGCCGATGGCGCTGATGGATCAACATGGCGCAGATGCAGTTCGCTGGTACATGTTGGCCGCAGGATCTCCTTGGGCTTCACGACGGGTCGGACATGAAGCAATTTCCGATGTCATTAGAAAGACTTTGTTGACGTACTGGAACACCATCTCTTTCCATGCGCTCTATGCCAAAGCTTCGGATTTCACCTTGTCGCAAAGTCCTGCCATCGCCGATCGTTCAACGATGGATCGATGGATTTTAAGTGAGCTCAACTCGCTGATTGTTGAAGTAGATGCAGCGTATGCCGGCTTTGATTCCCAGAGTGCTGGAAAAGCTCTGGCGCGGTTTATTGATGATCTCTCAAATTGGTATGTCAGGAGATCTCGACGTCGCTTCTGGGATGGCGATGTGGCAGCGCTTGCAACACTTCATGAATGTCTAGAGACTCTTACTCAACTTCTTGCGCCAATGATTCCATTTATTACAGAGCAAGCCTGGCAAGAGTTGATCCGCACAGCCAATCCAGCGGCCATGCCTTCAGTTCATCTCACAGACTTTCCAGTTGCAAATACCTCTCTTATTAATCTCGAACTCAATAAGCAGGTTGCAATGACTCGTCGAGTAGTCGAACTTGGACGTTCTGCCCGTGCCGAATCTGCCGTCAAGATTCGCCAGCCTCTTCAGCGTGCACTTATCTCAGCAACCGGGTGGGCTGCTCTGCCAGTTGAGATGAAAGAACAAATCTCTGATGAACTTAACGTGCTCGACTTGGCCGATATCGCCCATGCCGATGGCGATCTTGTTGATGTCTCCATCAAAGCTAACTTCAAATCTCTCGGAGCCAAGTATGGAAAGGCTGTGCAAGAGGTTGCCACGTTGATTTCGGCCTCAGATGCAGTCACTTTGGTAAAGACTCTTCGCAGCGCTGCAAGTACTCAACTCGGAAACTTTGAGATCACTCTGGAAGATTTGGTTGTGACCGAAGTTCCAAAGAGTGGCTGGATGGTTGCAAGCCATGACGGAGAGAGCGTTGCCCTCGATCTTGAGTTAACTCCCGCGCTGATTGCATCCGGAAATGTCCGTGAAGTCATCAGAGCAATTCAAGAACGTCGAAAGAGCGATGGTTTTGATATTTCAGATCGCATCTCCATCAAGTGGAATGCTGATGATGAATTTGCTGCCACGATTGAAGATGGAATCACACATATCTCCGAGGAAGTTCTCGCAACCTCAGCAATCCGCGATATCTCACTTCAATTAAGTGATATCGAAATGGGACTGGTCTTTGAAATCTCTAAGGCTTAGCGTTTAGAGAATTGTTGCAATAACTCTTGCCAATAGATTTATTGCAATCAGAAGCACGATAAATGATAGATCGAGCGCAACTCCGCCGATGCGAAGTGGTGGAATAAAGCGACGAACGAAGGCCATTGGCTTCTCTGTAATTGTGTAGATGACTTCAAAGAGGCCCATCACCAATGTATTGGGGCGCCAATTGCGTGCAAAGAGGCGGATGTAATCAATGATGATGCGAAGAAAGAGTGCGAGTTTAAATAGCCCGAGAATCTGTAGCAGAACGTTTTTGAGCAGCATCTTTAATTTCAGCTCTGATTATAGAAAGTTGCTTGAGCTGCAGTGCGATCTTCATTGCTTACATTTACATTTGCAGGCGAGAGAAGAAATACTTTGAGGCTGATGCGTTCGATGCGACCATGGAGACCGAAAACTAAACCGGAGGCAAAGTCAACGAGGCGCTTGCGCTCTGACTCTTCCATATCATCAAGATTGATGATGACAGGATTTCCTTCACGGTAATACTCGCCAACTTTTCGCGCCTCTGAATATGAACGAGGTTGCAAAGTGACAATATTGTAAGAAGCACTCTCTTCTACAAATGGGAACTCGACTGCGGTTGACCCTTTGCTACCGACCACTGTGACACCAGTGCGATCTGGTGTGCGCGCAGTGATTGGACGGGGTTCGTCTCGCTTGGTTGAAACGGAAGACTCGATTACCTCTGCTTCGTTCTCTGTATCTACCAGGCCGAGGAAGCCCATCATTTTATTAAGTGCTGACATGGCTATAGGTTACTAGTCGTACCGGCGCGCACCGAGGATTTTGCTACCGACTCGGATATGTGTCGCTCCATGTTCGAGTGCAATCAAGTAATCCCCACTCATTCCGGCTGATAGATATGGAGATCCTGGAAATAGCTTGATAAACCTCTGATGTACTTGAGAAGTTACGGCAAAAGCGGCTGCTGGCTCCAGATCTACCGGCGGAACCGACATTATTCCTAAGAGGTTTATTGCTGAAAGGTCGGCGACTTTTTCGGCGAGAGTGAAAAGCTCGGACTCGACCAACCCGCCCCGCTCTGGATTGCCATCGAGCGAGAGTTGTAAAAATAAATCTTGCTTAACTGCGTTCTCACCTGCTGTGCGCGCAATTTTCTCGGCGTGAGTCAGATTATCGAGGGAATGAATACAAGTTGCCCAACTAAGAATCTCTTTGATTTTCTTACTCTGGATCTCGCCTTGATAATGCCAATTGCCAGTGACTTGCTCTGACTTTTTCAACCCCTCATCACTTCGATTCTCACCGAAGTCGGTTACGCCGAGATCCTTAAGTATTTCAACATCACTGATTGGGTAAGTTTTGGTGACCACAATCAATTTCGGGTGAAAGCTGGCAATCTCATCCTGCACAGAACGAAGATTGGCCGCAAGTTCTTCACTTCTAGTGGTCATAGCGAAATGACTCCAGCCTGACGTCCAGTCATTCCATCACGTCGATACGAGAAGTAATCCTGGCTCTCAACTGTACATTCAAAGTTTTCTGAGACTTCCACACCTTCACCGACCAAGACGGCGCGCAATGCAGCTGGCAGATCTAACGAGAAAGTCCCTTGAGGCGTCGTGCTGGCGGCGAGTGGATGTATCTGAACGACCTCTTGATAGATATCTTCCGAGATTTCATAACAACTGCCACAGATGGCCGGCCCAATGATTGCAGAAATCTTCGACGGCCCAATCTCTCTCATTACAGAAATTGTTTTACGGGTGATTTCATTGACTAATCCTCTGCGACCAACATGCACCGCTGCAACTGCATCTTCGGATTTCAATAGCAGCGGAATGCAATCGGCCACCATGACGGCTAAATTGATTCCAGGTATTCCAGTCACAAGGGCATCGGCAGTTGGTGGCTCATCAGAGACTTCTTCAATCAGAGCAATCCGATTTCCGTGCACTTGATTCATGAATTGAATTGGCCCGAGTTGTTGGCTAAGAATTTCTCGGTTGGCCAGAACATCGTTTAAGTCATCGCCTACATGGGTACCAAGATTGAGAGAAGCAAACGCACCGTGGCTGACGCCTCCGGTGCGTTTGGTGAAACTGGTCTTCATCCTTGCTTTTTGCTTTACTTCATGAAGTCAGGTACGTCGATCTCATCTTCAGAAATTAACTCTTCAAAGGTGATTTTCTTGCGAGTAGAGCCATTATCAAGATCAAGGGCGACCGATAGTGGATCATTTGCTGGGATTGGATCTGCGACCCCGGCCAATGTCGATGCATCAATAGAAGGCATCTCAACCTTTTTAGGTTCTCCCCCGGCAAAACCAGCGGCAATTACGGTGATACGAACTTCATCTCCGAGTGCATCGTCGATTGTGGTTCCGAAGATTATGCGCGCGTCAGGGTGCGCAGCTGCCTGCACAAGTTCGCAGGCCTCATTGATTTCAAAGAGACCTAAGTCAGAGCCACCTGCTACTGAAAGCAGAACACCCATGGCGCCATCAATAGAAGCTTCCAGAAGTGGACTTGAGATTGCGAGTTCTGCTGCACGAGTTGCTCGGTTATCGCCACGCGCTGAACCTATTCCCATCAGGGCAGAGCCAGCATCAGTCATAACAGTCTTTACATCTGCAAAGTCGAGGTTGATTAATCCTGGCTGAGTAATGATCTCTGTGATTCCTTGTACACCAGAGAGCAATACTTGATCGGCGCTCTTAAATGCATCGATGGCAGTGATGTTGCGATCTGAGATTGCGAGAAGTCGGTCGTTAGGAATAACAATAAGAGTATCTACGTGTTCACGAAGTGCAGCGATACCTTCTTCTGCTTGACGGGTACGAATCTTTCCTTCAAATGAAAATGGACGAGTAACTACACCAATTGTAAGTGCACCAAGATCGCGGGCAATCTTTGCAACGATTGGAGCGCCACCGGTTCCGGTTCCGCCACCTTCACCTGCAGTTACAAAAACCATATCTGCGCCGCGAAGAATTTCTTCAATCTCTTCTGTGTGATCAATCGCAGCTTGCTGACCTTTTTCAGGAGCAGCTCCAGCGCCAAGACCTTTAGTTGATGCACGACCGATATCTAGCTTCACATCTGCATCACTCATCAAAAGATGTTGTGCATCTGTATTGATAGCGATGAATTCAACGCCTTTGAGTCCGACTTCAATCATTCGATTGATTGCGTTAACTCCGCCGCCGCCGATGCCGACAACTTTAATTACAGCG
>CANGJV010000038.1 GCA_947454425.1 Candidatus Nanopelagicaceae bacterium | reverse complement strand
GGGATTACGGACCACTCGGTGTTGAAGTCAAGAACAACGTCAAGCGCCAGTGGTGGAAGTCAATGGTCATGGGACGTGAAGATGTCGTCGGTCTCGACTCATCAGTGATCTTGGCTCGTGAAGTCTGGGAAGCCTCAGGACACGTAGCAACATTTAGCGATCCACTTACAGAGTGCACCGCCTGCCACAAGCGCTACCGCGCAGATCATCTAGAAGAGCAGTACGAAGCAAAGCATAAGAAGAAGCTTGAATCACTGACAGAGATGAATTGCCCTGCCTGCGGCAATAAAGGTCAATTCACAACACCGAAGCAATTCTCTGGTCTACTCAAGACCTTCCTCGGCCCAGTTGAAGATGAATCAGGCCTTGCTTATCTTCGCCCAGAGACAGCTCAGGGAATCTTTATCAACTTCGATCAGGTGATGACAACATCACGTAAGAAGCCACCTTTTGGTATTGGCCAGATCGGTAAGTCATTCCGTAATGAAATTACGCCAGGAAACTTCATCTTCCGTACTCGTGAATTCGAGCAGATGGAGATGGAATTCTTCGTTGTTCCTGGAACTGATGAAGAGTGGCATAAGTATTGGATAGAGACTCGCTTAAATTGGTATAAGGATCTTGGAATCAATCCAGAGCGCCTTCGCTTGTTCGAGCATCCAAAAGAGAAGTTATCTCACTATTCAAAGGGCACAACCGATATCGAATACAAATTCGAATTCAACGGTACCGAATGGGGCGAGCTCGAAGGTATTGCAAATCGCACCGACTTTGACTTGAAGGCGCACTCAGCTGCATCAGGTAAGGATCTCTCTTACTTTGATCAAGAGAAGAATGAGCGCTGGACGCCATTTGTGATCGAACCTGCTGCAGGTGTAGATCGCTGCGCACTGACATTTATGATGGATGCATATACAGAAGATGAAGCGCCAAATGCAAAGGGCGAGATGGAGAAGCGTGCTGTGATGAAGTTTGATCACCGCATTGCACCTGTAAAGGCCGCTGTTCTCCCACTTTCTCGTAACGCTGATTTATCACCAAAAGCACGCGATCTCGCAGCTCAATTACGCAAGAATTGGAATATCGATTTCGATGATTCAGGCGCAATTGGTCGTCGTTACCGTCGCCAAGATGAAATCGGTACTCCTTACTGCATCACTGTCGACTTTGAAACGCTCGATGATAATGCAGTAACAATTCGCGACCGCGACACAATGGCTCAAGAGCGAATCAGTATCGACCAAGTTGAATCTTGGCTCGCTCCAAAGCTACTCGGCTGCTAATTCACATAGTCAATTGTTAAAACCACTCGAACTCCCGCTTCGGGACGGAGTACATCAGATAGATCCACCTGTTGTGCTTGCTCCGATGGCAGGAATAACCAATGCGCCCTTTCGCACGCTATGCCGTGAACAAGGTGCTGGGTTATTTGTATCCGAGATGGTGACGGCGCGCGCTTTATTAGAACGAATCCCTGAAACGCTTCGAATGATTGAACCGGGACCTGGCGAATGGCCACGTTCGGTGCAGTTATATAGCGTTGACCCTCATCACATGTCTGAAGCGGTAAAGATGATCGGTCGCGAAAATTTAGCTGACCACATTGATATGAACTTTGGATGTCCAGTTCCCAAGGTAACTCGTAAAGGTGGGGGAGCGGCGCTGCCATATAAGCGCAGACTCTTTAGCGCAATCGTCGAAGGTGCAGTCGAAGCTGCAAAACCATTTGGAATACCGGTCACAGTAAAGATGCGCATTGGCATCGATACCGACCACCATACTTATTTAGAGGCGGCAAAGTCAGCAGCTGATGCTGGAGTTGCATGGGTTGCACTCCATGCGCGTACGGCTGAACAAATGTATGAAGGCAAAGCTGATTGGTCCGCCATCGCAAATTTAGTTGAGCATCTCAAACCCACTGGAGTTCCAGTGCTAGGCAATGGTGATATCTGGACTGGCGCCGATGCACTTGAAATGATTGACCAAAGTAATTGCGCAGGAGTTGTGGTTGGCCGTGGCTGCCTCGGACGTCCTTGGTTATTTGCCGATCTTGTCGCAGCAATGCGTGGCAACCAGACACCAGTTTTGCCCACTCTTCGCGAAGTAAGTGAAGTGATGTTCCGCCATGGCGAATTAATCGTTGACTACTTTGAATCAGAGATTCGCGGTTGTCGTGATCTACGTAAACATATGGCTTGGTACCTCAAAGGCTTCCGCGTTCCAAGTGAACTTCGCCGACAATTCGGAATGGTCTCCTCTCTGGAAGAACTTCGTTCTCTGCTCGACCAGTTAGATGATCAGCCGTATCCGATTGAAGTTTCAGAGAAGCCGCGCGGGCGCACCAGCCATGGCCGCGCTCCAACGCTGCCCGATGGATGGCTAAAAGATCCAGATGAGATGATTCATTTGGAATCAGAAGATATGTTCTCAGGTGGCTGATGTTTAAATTATTCCGCCGTATTTTTACGCTGCTATTAACTTTGGTAATTGCCATTCCTGGCTATGCCTTATTTGTCACCTGGAACGCAGCTCACCACCCAATAACTCGAAGTGCCGAAGTCATTCTTGTTCCAGGTGCAGCACAGCTCAATGGCGCGCCAGGAGAAGTTCTGCTTGCGAGATTGCAAGAGGCAAAACGAATCTATCAACTTGGTTTGGCACCTTTGATCATCACAGTTGGAGCTGGCGCCCCTGGCGACCGCACAACTGAAGCTGCTGCCGGTTCATACTGGCTGCGCCACAACGGAGTCAAGCGAAGTGCAATTATTTCGATTCCGGTAGGTCGAGATACTCGCACTCAGACAGTTGCATACGTGGCAGAGATGAAGAAGAGAAATCTGACAAAGGTAATTATCGCCACTGATCCCTATCACTGTAATCGCACGATTACGATTGCGAAAGATCTCGGCGCCGATGCAACCTGCTCTCCCGTGAGCGATGGGCCAAATTCACTTGCTAAACCGCGATTGCGGTATCTTGCGCGCGAGGCAGGGGCGTATTTGGCATATATCACTTTGGGTCGGCGTGGAATCAATATCAGCGACCACCTACCCAATAACCCAATAGCTTTCCAAGGCTTATAAGGTAGGGCTATGGCAACCGAGGTAGTTGGTTATTCAAGTAGCGATCAAGATCGCTTCATGGATGAACCCGCAAAACGTGGTGGACGTACCGAGTTCATGCGTGATCGCGCACGAGTTATTCACTCTGCCGCACTTCGCCGGCTAGCTGCCAAAACTCAGGTTGCCGTTCCATGGGAGAACGACTTTCAGCGAACCCGTCTTTCTCACTCACTTGAGTGTGCGCAGATTGGCCGCGAACTCGGAGAATCTCTAGGCGCAGATCCGGATTTACTTGAGACTGCATGTTTATCTCACGATTTAGGTCATCCACCTTTTGGTCACAACGGTGAAGAAGCACTTGCTGAAGTCGCAATCGATTGCGGTGGTTTTGAAGGAAATGCTCAGAGTTTCCGATTGCTGACTCGCATTGAGGCAAAGACGGTAGATAGCAATGGCAAGAGCCTGGGCCTCAATCTGACGCGGGCATCACTGGATGCAGCAACTAAGTACCCGTGGAGCAACCAGGTTAATCCTCGCAAGTTTGGCGTCTATGCGGATGACGTTGAGATCTTTAACTGGATGCGTGAAGGTGCACCAGAAGGCCGCAAATGTATTGAAGCCCAAATTATGGATTGGTCAGATGATTGTGCCTATTCAGTTCACGATCTTGAAGATGCAATCTTTGCCGGCCAGGTAAATGTAAAGAATTTCGAATCTGATTTTGATCAGCTTTACTCCGTGATGGTCAACGATTACCAGAGCAATGCCACAAAGGCAGAGGCCACAGCCGCTCTCGAGCGACTTCAATCGCTCTCTTGCTGGCCAGTGGCATTTGATCGCACTCATCAATCACTTGCGCGATTGAAGGATTCAACTTCACAGTTGATTGGACGTTTCGTACTTGCGGCAGAGAAAGAGACTCGCGCAATTCATGGTGATGGCGCGCTCTCGAGATACTCGGCAAATTTAGTTATTCCACGTGAAGCGCTGCTAGAAGTTGATTTTCTCAAAGCAGTTGCTGGCCATTACCTGATTAATGCAGCGGCTTCACAAGATCGCTACCAGAAGCAACAAGTCGTCATTCGTGAACTAGTCGAAATGCTTTACGCAAAGGCACCGCTTGAGCTAGACCCAATCTTTGGCGATGATTGGAAGCGAGCTGAAAACGATTCCCAACGCCTTCGCGTGGTCATAGACCAGATTGCGAGCCTGACTGATCCTGGCGCTTACGCTCTCCATGCCCATCTCAGCGGGCATAAGGGTTAAGGTAGCAACATGAGCGGTCGCATTAGAGATGAGGATGTTCAATACATCCGCGAGCGTGCACCGATAGATGAAGTTGTTGGTGACTATGTTCAACTCAAAAATGCAGGCGGCGGTCAGAAGAAAGGCCTCTGCCCTTTCCATGATGAGAAGTCACCTTCATTCCATGTAACACCGAGCAAGGGTTATTTCCATTGCTTCGGTTGTCAGACCGGAGGAGATGCCATCTCCTTCTTGATGAAGATTGATCACCTCTCCTTCACTGAAACTATCGAACGCTTAGCGGATCGAATGGGATACACCCTTCGCTATGAAGAGTATTCAGGTGGCGCCAAAGCTCCGGTTGGAAATCGTTCTCGACTTGTTGCAGCACATGTTGAAGCGGCGAAATTCTTTCAAAATTTATTAAATACTTCACCAGATGCTGCAATTGGTCGCGAGCTTCTGACAAAACGTGGTTTTGACCGCGCAGCATGTGAGTTATTCGGTGTTGGGTATGCACCTAACTCGTGGGACGGCTTGACCAAACATTTACGCGCACTTGATTTCACCATTGAAGA
This sequence comes from Candidatus Nanopelagicaceae bacterium, assembly GCA_947454425.1. Taxonomy (GTDB): domain Bacteria; phylum Actinomycetota; class Actinomycetes; order Nanopelagicales; family Nanopelagicaceae; genus Planktophila. The sequence goes on along the minus strand of CANGJV010000038.1, from coordinate 6,648 downwards.
ACTAGAACTTGCAGGTCTTTCAAAGATGGGTGAGCGCGGCCCGATTGATAAGTTCCGCAATCGCTTGATGTGGCCAATCAAAGATATCACCGGTGATGTTGTGGGTTTTGGTGCCCGCAAACTTGCCAGCGATGCAGAAGATCAAGGTCCTAAATATCTCAATACCTCAGAGACTCCCATCTATAAAAAGAGCCAGGTTCTCTATGGCCTTGATATGGCAAAGAAAGAGATTGCAAAAAAGCGTCAGGTAGTTGTTGTTGAGGGTTATACCGATGTCATGGCCTGTCATTTAGCGGGGATCACAACGGCAGTTGCAACCTGCGGAACTGCATTCGGTGCCGATCACATCCGAATAATTCGCCGCCTCCTGATGGATGATGATGCTTTCCGCGGCGAAGTTATCTTTACCTTCGACGGTGATGCGGCAGGTCAAAAGGCTGCCATGCGCGCATTCAATGAAGATCAAAAGTTTGTCACTCAGACATTCGTCGCGGTAGAACCAGATGGGTTAGATCCCTGCGACTTACGTCAAAATCAAGGCGACCTCGCCCTTCGTGATTTGATTGCTCGTCGTATTCCACTCTTTGAATTTGCGATTAGAACTGAACTCAAGCAACACAATCTTGATACCGCTGAAGGTCGTGTTAACGCACTCAATGCAACTGCGCCATTGGTCTCTCAGATTCGCGATAAGTCACTTCGCCCTGAGTACACCCGACTTCTTGCGGGATGGCTTGGCGTAGAGGTTGAAATCGTTTCACGCGCAGTTTCTATCGGAGCTCGTAATATTCCGTCGCAACAAAGCAATAGCCAGACTCACGGTGACGAACCGCAGACCGATTCTTCCTGGCGCCCAGATCCGCTCGAGCCAACGTTGATGTTAGAGCGTGAAGTTTTGAAGTCGCGTGTTCAAATTCCTGCGCTCATTGCATCGTGGACAACAATCGAAGATGGATCTTTTACTCACCCTGCATACAAGGCGCTGGCTGCGACCATCAATTCGCTCGGCGCAACTCGTGCCTTTACATCGGATGAGATTGCAGATCTGCAGATGAAGGCGCTATTTACAGAATTATCGGTCGAGCCAATTCGTGCTGAAGGTGAAGTAACTGAAAGATATGTTGCAAGCATTGTGGCCCGACTTCGCGAAGTTGGAATAAGTCGAGCAATTGCTAATCTGAAATCCCGACTCCAACGCCTCAACCCAGTTGAGAATGAGGATGAATACAACGCCTCATTTGCCCAACTGGTGGCCCTAGAGAGCGCCCGTCGTAGCCTGCATGAGTTGGCGGTCGGTAGCCTTTGATTTTGGCAGCACTCTTATCCATGCGATAGAGTGCGCATCCGCAAGACGATAGTCCCTGATAGCTCAACGGCAGAGCAGTCGACTGTTAATCGACAGGTTCTTGGTTCGAATCCAAGTCAGGGAGCTTCACTTCTCGCCTAATCAAATAGAAATCCCATTTCCTTAGCAGGAAAATCTCAGGAAATTCAGGCAGGATTTGGGCCATGAAGAACTTCAAAGCAATCATCGCATTTGTCGCAGGGGCCGCTGTTGCAGGATCTGCTGCAATCGCCGCCTCTCCAAGCTCGACCTCAATCACAGCATGCGCTGACTCTCGAACGAAGGCTCTCTATTTAGCCAGCAACGGCACCTGCACCGCAAACCGCACCCCAATTGTGATCGGTGGCGGTAGTGGATCAGGCATGGATGCAAAGACCATCGCCTCTCTTGTCACGCCTTCAGTGGTTTCTATTGAAGTAACAACTGCCTCAGGTGGTGGAACTGGTTCTGGTTCGATTTACAAAACTTCAGCAAATTCAAGTTTTATCGTGACAAATAATCATGTGATTGCCGATGCAGCTACTGGTGGAACCATCATGGTCGAGCTTCTCAACGGCGATCAGTACAAGGCGACCATCGTTGGTCGCGATGCAAATTACGATGTTGCTGTTATCAAAGTGCCAATTGGAAATCTGCCAGTAATTGCACTAGGTGATTCATCGCAGGTAAGTGTTGGAGATCCAGTTCTTGCAATTGGCTCACCACTTGGACTTGCCAGCACAGTCACTAGTGGAATTGTCTCAGCGCTCAACCGCCCGGTCACCACAGGAACAACTGATTCCCAATCGTATGTAGATGCAATTCAGACCGATGCCGCAATTAACCCAGGAAATTCAGGTGGCGCACTGGTTGATGCTGCTGGTCGGATTATCGGAGTCAACTCTGCAATCGCATCACTGACATCAAGTGGTTCTACTCAAAGCGGAAGTATTGGACTTGGTTTCTCAATTCCAATCAATGAGGCCAAGCGAATCATTGATGAAATTATTGCCACTGGAAAATCAACCCGACCTGTTCTAGGTGTCTACTTCGATACAAATTACACCGGTATCGGTGCGAAAATATCAAAGCTCAGCGCGGGTGAAGGTGCAGAGAAGGCTGGCATCCCAGTCGGTTCAATTATTCGCGTCATTAACGGAATCAAGATTCCTGATGCCGAGAGCGCAATTGTTCGAATTCGAGCTCTTGCACCAGGTGCGGTAATTTCGCTGACAGTCGATCTTCCAAGTGGTGGTCAACAGAGCTTCAAGGTCACACTTGGTTCTGCACCAAGCAGTACAAATTAATGTGAATTAATGTGTTCTGTGGGCTTCAGCGCCCGCACTTGGTAGTGAGGTGAAGAAGCGCGGGGCTTTAAAACCTTTGGCTGCATAAGCGCTACGAATTGCATCTTTAATTGATTCAATATCATCGACCTTAATCAGTGCAATCGCACTGCCACCAAAGCCACCGCCAACCATTCGCGAACCAAGCGCGCCTGCGGCTAGAGATGCATCAACTGCAATATCAAGCTCGATACAAGAGACGGTGTAATCATCGCGGAGCGAGATATGTGATTGATTGATGAGCTTTCCTAGCTCAATGAAATCATTATTTCGAAGCGCCGCAACTGCATCCTTTACACGCTGAATCTCTGATACTGCATGTCGTGCGCGCAAGTACTCACTCTGAGATATCTCTGACTTTCGTTCGTTGAGAACTTGCATCGTCAGATGTCGCATGGAAGAGATACCGAATTTTGCGACAACTGACTCGCAGGATGCTCGTCGCTCTGCATAGCCACCATCAACTAGAGCGTGATGAGCTTGGGTATCAATGATGAGGAGTTCCAGCCCAGCTGCAGCCACGTCAAAAGGAACAGACTCTGTGCTTAAGTCCCGGCAATCGAGAAGTAGAGCAGAACCCGCCTTAGCCATCAGCGATACTGATTGATCCATGATTCCGCAGGGCATTCCCACGTAATCATTTTCCGCTTTTTGAGTTGCGCGAGCTAACTCCTCCAGCGAGAAGCCAAGGTTGAAGAGGGTATTAAGACCCATGGCGACTGAGCATTCCAGTGCCGCTGAAGAAGAGAGTCCAGCACCGGCAGGGACGTGACCATCAACCAGAATGTCTACACCGTTTGTTATTCCCAAAGACCAAATGACTCCGAGAACATATTTCTCCCACTCGCCGGAACTGCCTGGCTTTACATCGATGATATCGATGGTGAAAATACTATTTCTGCGTTGCTGCGATGCAATACGAACTAAGCCATCGTTATTTCTTGCAATGACAGCAGAGGTGCGATCTGCAATTGCAAAGGGAAGGACAAATCCTTCGCTGTAATCAATATGTTCGCCTATGAGATTGACACGTCCTGGAGCCTGACCAAGAACTTCTGCCTTGTGGCCAAAGAGAGCTTGGAAGTTGGCTTCAAGGGCCGTCATTGTTTAGAGCTGTACATCTTTAAGTTGGGCAGCTGATTGCTCTGGCTTCATATCCATAATAAATGCGCCCATCGCAGACTCAGAGCCTGCAAGGTACTTCAATTTTCCTGGTGCGCGGCGAACGGATGTGATCTGCCAATGCAAGCGAAGTACATCGCGACCTTGGCGCACAGGAGCCTGATGCCAAGCTGCGATGTATGCCATATCGATTCCAAATACTCCATCGAGGCGTTGCATGACTTCGATTGCAATAGATGGAAAAGAATCACATGCTGCCGGATGTAACTCAGTTAAATCTGCTACTGGCTGAAGCGGAACGACGTGAATTTCAAATGGATAACGTGAAGCGTATGGTGTGTATGCAACCCAATGCTCGTTGCGAGTAATTATACGAGAATCATCTCGGAGTTCTCGAGCGAGTACATCGTCAAAGAGAACTCGCCCAGTCTTCTCTTTATGTTCGCGGGCGACGGCAAGCATCTTCGCCACTCGTGGTGGAAGGTATGAATATGCGTAGATCTGGCCGTGTGGATGGGCGAGGGTCACACCGATTTCTTCACCACGGTTTTCGAATGGAGCAATATGCTCGATAAAGGGCATGGTTGAAATCTCTGCCGTGCGATCGCGCCATGCTTCAAGCAAGGTGCGTACGCGTTGTGGTGAAAGAGTCTTAAAAGAACCGCCATGATCTCCGGTGAAGCAGATTACTTCACATTTGCCGGCAGCGGCCCCTTCATCAGTATCGGCGCCAGCTAAATCAGGAAGTGCAAAATCTCCATCGGGTGGACGTAGCGAAGGCGAGCGGTTATCAAAGACAACCACTTCATAATCTGCCTCCGGAATCTCTGTAAGGAGTTCGGTAGTCGTAGGACAGAGCGGGCATAACTCTTTCGGTGGTAAGAAGACGCGAGTCTGACGGTGAGCTGCCATTGCTACCCACTCATTTACCAATGGATCAAGGCGAAGCTCCCCGATTCCTGGCTGTTCTTCTTTTTCACGGCGATCAACGACATTGCGAATCTGGCCTGCGGTGTCGTAATAGCGGATGGTGCGACCATCGTTCATGGTGCGATCTGTACGCACAACGCCGGCAGAAAGTTCTTTGATCTCGTTCATAATGCGCTAACTCTATCTCGGCAGAAGGTTTATATACCCTTAATTCTTGATTTGATTCTTGCAAGCGTTAGTAATGACTGGTTTCGGTGATGATTTTGGTGTCGGACTTGGCAAGGGTGGAAGTGGCTGGCCCTGTGCGAGAGTAAAAGTAATCGGCAGCGTTACGTCAGCATGCGTCTCTGAAGGGTCGCTAAACCTTAATTCTCCATTCCAGGTACCGGCCATATTGGTCGTAAGCGCAATCTTCCAACTTCCACTGGTACTTCGAACGATGGATTGGGAGAATTTAAATGGAGTTTCATTTGGTCCGGATACAAATTTCACATCGCCAGTGACTACCGGCGAACTATCAGGACGCAGAACTTGGAGCGAGATCACCACTTTTTTATCAGTTGTCGAAGCTGCGGTGTAATCAATAAGCATCGTTGAAGTTTCTCCGTGGGGCATAAAGTCTGTCTCTTCCGGTACCCAAGTCCCAGATGCTAATGCCAAGAAAGCCTCTTGGCTTCCTCGGAAAACATTGAGATCAATCCGACTGCCAGGAACTCCGTACTTCGGCGCAATTCCGCAAGAGGTGTACTGCCAAACAATCCACTGCGACTTACATGATGACGTTGTCCAAGAGTGAACGTAACATCCGACCTTCTTAAGACCTGGCTGTGCAGTCGGAACGGCTGGATTAATTGCGTATTGCGCCATCCATAGTGGATATTGTGATAACTCTTTATCGCGCGCCATCGCACTTTCAAGAAACGTTGGATAAGAGTAGAAAATCGGAGTCCGACCCGTTTTCGCTTTGATCGCACTCATAAAAGTCTTTGCCCATAAAGTCACTGTCGTGCGTGATGCGCGTTTGGCACAAGATTTATTGGTACGGACTTTCACACAATTATTTTCCAGATCAAGTGCGTATGGAAGATCCATTTCGTTAAAGCCGCCAAGTGATGCCAGTCGCCAAATTGCCTTCTGAGCTTGAACTGATGCATCGGTAATGATCTCCGATTGAGAACTGACATCTGGAAGTACGGCATAGTGATAGAAGCCGGTGTAGATGCCTGCTTCCTGCGCACCTATTCGATCTTGGCTTAGATATTTAAGAGCGAGTCGATCTGAATCTTGACGAGAGTCAGAGGCTTTGATCATGACAAATCGAAGACCAGCTGAGTACATCTTCCGGAAATTAATCGCCTTATCGTTGGGGTGCTGCCATCGACTGATATCGGCTCCATGGATTCGATCTCCTGGCCCTGACATTGAAAGCAAGCCCTCTGAATTACCTGTGGCCATTGCAGGCGATGATGTCAATGGAAATGCGAGCAGCGCAAAAATTGCAAGAATCACAGCAGATTTTCGGAGCGACATTTACTTCTCGATAATCACAACGGAGATTCCGAAGATATCCCGAATCGCGCTCTGTAACTGTGGAGCCATCCGGAGTCTCGCCTCACGATAATCGTGTCCCATCGATAGCTTGGCGGGATCGGAGAAATCTAAAGTCAGCCTGCCATTATTGAACGACTCTAAGCGTCCATCAAAGAAAGCCATCCAAGCAATGCGATTCTTATTTTCGAGCAGGTCTAAGACTTCGTTCCATCTCGCTCTGAGATCTGCAACGGTAAGTTCGGCTGGCACGCCGGGAACTTTACCGGCAATGTATCTAGATTGTGTGTTCGCTTGGAGAGTTCAACGACCTAAAGTACTCAGAGGCCAAAATCACGCGCATATTGCGTCCCTTTTCATGAACGACACGGAGGTGCT
>CANGJV010000037.1 GCA_947454425.1 Candidatus Nanopelagicaceae bacterium | reverse complement strand
GGGCAGACCGCTAAACCTAGTCCATCAAACCTTGGCAGGTCAAATCGGCTAGATCCTAGGTATTTCTGCTGTACGGCCGTTTTAAGCGTATTTCACGCGTTATTCGTACGTTCCACAGCAAGGAGCGTAACTATAGGTGCCTCCCCCTGACAGGTCAAATCGGAGTATGACCATTTCGGCCCTTCCACCCCAACCAGGTTGCAAACCGAGCTAGAAAAGGAAAAAACCCACTATTTATGCGTAAATAGTGGGTTTTTTAGAGGTTTTGAATCTATGAAATGAGCTCGACCGCTGCGAGGTCTCTTTTGCCCTTTCGTAAAAGTGCGTATTTTCCGCATAAAAAGTGGCTTTTTTCCAAGCGGAAATCCTCTGATGGAACCTTCTCGTTATTGAGATATGCACCACTCTCTTTAACAATGCGACGGGCTGCAGATTTCGACTCAACTACCCCAGTTGCTGCTAGGAGATCTACCCATGTTGGCAATTCATCTTGTGAAGACACTGTCGTTCGAGGAAGTTCTGCAATCGCAGATGCAAGTGTTGCTTCATCGAGTTCTGCCAGATCTGCTTGTCCAAATAAAGCGCGTGCTGCAACTTCCACTCGTTGTGCAATCTCTGGTGAGTGAACTAGTGAAGTTAATTCACGAGCTAATTCACGATGCGCCTCACGTGCTCCAGGGTTTTCTGAATGGCGTTTCTCTAACTCTTCAATCTCACTTCTAGATTTAAATGAGAAAGTTTTAATAAACTTAATTACATCGGCATCATCTGAGTTCAACCAATACTGGAAGAAAGCATATGGAGAAGTCATCTCTGGATCTAGCCACACTGATCCGCCTGCGGTCTTTCCGAACTTCGTTCCATCTGCTTTTGTTAAAAGCGGAACGGTAAGTGCGTGAGCACTTCCGCCTTCTGCGCGTCGAATCAAATCTAATCCGGCAGTGATGTTTCCCCATTGATCAGAGCCACCAATTTGAAGTGTGCAATTACTTCGACGAAAGAGTTCGAGATAATCCATTGATTGCAGAACTTGATAAGAAAATTCTGTATAGGAGATGCCATCTTTTTCTAGTCTTGAAGATACGGAATCCTTGTTCAACATCTGATTAACACTGAAGTGCTTACCAATATCGCGCAAGAATTCAATGGTGGACATTGGTGCAGTCCAATCCAAATTGTTTGCCATCACTGCCGGGTTATTAGATGTCTCAAAATCCATGAACTTCGAGAGTTGCAATTTGATTCGATTAACCCATTGTGCAACAACGGTTTCATCGTTGAGGGAGCGCTCATCATTTCGACCACTTGGATCTCCAACTAATCCAGTTGCTCCTCCAACGAGGAGAATTGGATTGTGGCCGGCTAGCTGAAAGCGACGCATCACTAAAAGCGGGACGAGATTTCCAACGTGAATGCTCGGCGCTGTTGGGTCGGTGCCTAGGTAGAGGGTGATTGGCTGCTTGAGATCGGCTGCGAGTGCAGCTTCGTCAGTAGTCTGAGCAATCAGGCCGCGCCACTTAAGGTCTTCAAGTAGGTCGTTCTGCTTATCCTGTTGTAGCGATGTCATCATGCACCCATCATGGCCGAAAAGGCCGCTTGTTTGTCGAGGAATTTCTTTTCATCGTTTGAAATAAGGGTCTTGAGTCCCTCTATCTGCGCCTTCAAAGATTGAGGCGAAGTTCCTCCGACTGTTGTTCGGGAATTTAGCGCGCCGTGCACTGTTAATACCTCGCGAAGATCAGGCCGAAGCGCAGGGTGTATATCTGCAAGTTCGGAGTCGGTAAGTTGGTGCAATTGCCTTCCCGATGACTCGCAGAGCGCGACGCACTTTCCAGCTGCTTCATGTGCCTGAGCAAAAGGAATATGGGATCTCACTAAATAATCTGCGATTTCGGTAGCTAAAGAGAAACCAAGTGGGGCAGCTAGCGCCATCTTTTCTCGATCGAAATCGGTAGTCGCAACCATTCCAGTAACAGCCGGTAGGACTAATAAAATAGTTTCGATTGAATCAAAGAGTGGTTCTTTATCTTCTTGCAAATCACGGTTGTATGCGAATGGAAGTCCCTTCAGTGTTGTCAGAAGTGATGTTAAATTTCCAACGAGACGTCCGGCTTTGCCACGAGCTAGCTCTGCCATATCAGGATTCTTCTTCTGCGGCATGATGGACGAACCTGTTGAATATGCATCGGCAACTTTCGCCCAACCAAATTCGGTAGTTGCCCAAATGCACCACTCCTCCCCTATTCGTGAGAGATGGCTTCCTACCATCGCCAAGATAAAGAGTGCCTCTGCCACGTAATCTCTATCTGATACACCGTCGATGCTATTTGCAGAAGACGAAGTAAATCCAAGTACGGCAGCTGTTTTTTCTGGGGCTAGTGGCAGCGAAGAGCCAGAGAGTGCACCTGAACCCAGTGGACTGACTGAAGATCGTGCGAGCCAATCAGAGATTCGATCCAAATCTCTGGCAAATGCATGGGCATGCTTTGAAATTTCATGACCGAAGAGAACCGGTTGCGCATGTTGCAAATGGGTAAATCCAGGAGCTGGCGCATCGGAATACTCTTCACCCTTTGCGACCAACGCTGTCTGTAGAGCTACAATCTTTAAAGCGATTTCGAGCATGTGATCAATTGCGTAGAGTCGCAAATCTGTCGTGACCTGATCATTGCGAGATCGACCGGCACGAAGTGCGCCGCCGATTTCGCCAAGTTTCTCGGTAAGGCCGCGCTCGAGTGCGCTATGTACATCTTCATCACTTGCCACCGGTAAGAATGTTCCAGCAGCAACTTCAGAAGAAAGTTGATGGAGGGCAGCACGAATCTGTTTTGCTATCTCAGAACTTAACAATCCACTTGCTTGCAGAATTTCCAGATGCGCCAATGAAGAGCGAAGATCGTAAGGTGCAAGTCGCCAATCGAAGTCGATACTGCGAGAGAGCGCGAAGACCGCATCTGCTGGTCCATCGGAGAAGCGACCGCCCCACAAAGCCATTATTTACGACCCTTCTTAGCGCTGCCTTGTTTGGCGCGATAGGAGAGTAATTCTTTCGCGAGTTCTGCGCCGCCCGTTGCTTTTCGAGAGACTACGAGAACCGTGTCGTCTCCGGCGATTGTGCCGATAATCGAGTCGATTCCAGAGTGATCGAGTGAGCTGGCAAGTAACTGCGCTCCCCCAGGTGGAGTGCGGACCACAACTAAATTTCCACTTGGCTCGACAGAAAGAATGAGATTTCCAGGCATTGGCAGAGAACGAGACATCGAATCACTCTCACTTTCCGAGATGATGTATCCATTGCGGCTGCGGACTGCGCCAATTTCCTCCAAGTCACGACTGGCGGTGGCTTGCGTTACTGGAAAGCCTACTTTTTTCAACTCTTTCACGAGGTCGCTCTGAGAATTGATTTTTCCAGCCTTTATCAACGTAATTGCCTTTGCTCTGCGAGCTAGAACTGTAGACATGACTACTCCTTTACCTCATGAACGCTCTCGGTAAATATTTTGAGGAATTTTGAAATTTCAGCATCCGTGACAATGAGCGGAGGTGCGATTCTTATTACAGTCTCGCTATTTCCATTCACCAAGACTCCCTTAGCTTCGCAGATTGCTGCTACTTGCTTAGCAATCGGGGATGAAAATTCGATTCCGATCAGGAGACCGGCACCTCTCACTGAATGAACTCCTTCAATAAGTGCAAGATCGGCCATCAATTCGACACCAATCTGATTGACTCGAGCCAGAAGCGATTTCTTTTCTATCGTATCAATTACTGCCAAGCCAGCTGCGGTCGCAACTGGATTGCCGCCGAAGGTTGAGCCGTGATCGCCAGGTTGAAAGAGAGTTGCGGCATCTCCTAGAGCAATCATCGCCCCGAGTGGGAGTCCGCCGCCTAAACCTTTTGCAAGGGTAATGACGTCGGGTTTGATTCCAGAATATTCATATCCGAACCAATCACCAGTACGTCCCATTCCGGTTTGCACACAATCGAAAACTAAGAGCGCTCCGGTCTCATCACAGAGTTCGCGCAGAGCCTGTAGATAGCCATGGGGTGGAACTATTACTCCAGCTTCTCCCATGATTGGTTCGACAATGACCATTGCGGTCTTTTTGCCAACTTTTTTCAACATCGCGCCCATGTCGCCATAGGGAACATGTGTCACGTCTTTGATGAGTGGCTTAAATGGATCACGTTTTCCTGGTTGTCCGGTAAGTGAAAGTGCCCCCATGGTTCGCCCATGGAAAGAATCCTTTGTTGCAACGATTCTGGTCCTGCCGGTTTTTCGAGATAACTTCAGAGCAGCTTCATTGGCTTCGGCTCCGGAGTTACAGAAGAATACTCGTGCGCTTTTATCGCCAGTCATTGATATTAATTTCGCGGAAAGCTCTAAGACATTAGGGTGTGCATAAAAGTTGCTGACATGTCCAAGGGTGGCAATCTGCTTACTGACCGCCTTCACGACAGCTGGATGGGCGTGGCCCAAGACATTGGTCGCTATGCCGGCAAGAAAATCGAGATAGATGTTCCCTTTACAATCAACGACCTTGGCGCCTTTACCTGAAACAAGTTCAATTTTCGGAGTGCCATAATTTGCTTGAAGTGACTTTTCCCAGTTTTTCATGCGTTCACCACTGTTCCTCCGATATGAAGTAAAGCTTGCTCGAGGGCAACCGGATCGCGACCATCGATGACTCGTACAGATTTTGCTCCATTTGAAATTGCATCCAGCGACGCTTGCACTTTTGGAGCCATGCCATCTGAAAAAGAACTCTTAATTGCAGCTAAGTCACTTGCGGATATAGATTCAATAAGTGATGTCGTGTCAGGCCAATTTCGGTAAATTCCTGCAACATCGGTCATGATGATCAATTCCTGGCAATCAAGTGCGCCGGCAATCCCTGCTGCAGCGGTATCAGCGTTGACATTGAGTCCACCACCACTTGAGATGTCTGATGCTATTGGCGAAATAACCGGAACGACATTTTTCGCGAGCAAGAGAGATATGGCCTCAACGTCGACCTTGCTGATCTCTCCGACCAAGCCGAGGTCCACATTGGTGCCATCAATGAGTTGCGATTGCTTTTGCGCGAAGAGGATTCCAGCGTGACGTCCAGAAATTGCTAGCGCCGGGACTCCTGCCTCGGTTAACTTCTCTGCCACCTTTGGGCCAACTTCAGTTGATAAAACTCTTTCAACTACATCGAAAATCTCTGGAGTTGTAACCCGAAAGCCCCCGACGAATTCTGACTGAATTCCACCTGTTTGAAGTGCGTTATTAATCTGCGGGCCACCACCGTGGACAATCACAATGTCTGTACCAGTTGCGATTGCAGCAGCAATTTTTGCAGCAAAAAGACCGTCATTGTCAGACATGGCATGGCCACCAAACTTAATGACCAGGATATTGCTCATGCACCTATTCCATCTGCCATGAGTCCTGAAGTTGCATCTAAACCGGCAATGAGATTGGCATTATGAATCGCTTGTGCCGCCGCACCTTTACCCAAATTATCAATAGCAACTGAGATGACAATTCGATTTGTGTGATCGTCAATTGCAATTTGAATCTGTGCGTGATTGCTTCCTACGACTGCGGAAGTTTTTGGCATAGACCCGATAGGCAACAACTGCACAAAGGATGAGTCCTGATAGAAGTCTTCGTAAATCTTTCGAACTTCCTCAGTTGTCATCTTCTTGGAAAGCTTAAGATTAATAGTCGAGAGAATGCCACGTGGCATTGGTGCTAAAACCGGCGTAAATGAGACTTTTACATCGCTGCCACTTATCTTAGATAGAGTCTCTTCAATCTCAGGCGTATGTTGATGAATACCACCAAATTTATATGAAGAGAGAGAACCCATAACTTCGCTTGCAATGAGATTTATCTTCGCGCTTCGGCCTGCCCCAGTTGTACCAGACGCAGCAACGACAACTACATCAGATAAATCTGCGAAATTTGCTGCAGGTGCTGTGCCCAGAATGATCGAAGTAGCGTAGCAACCTGGGTTGGCGACTCGGCTTTGACCCTTCAGCACATCGGAGGCACCGGGTAGGTCTGGTAAGCCGTAAGCCCACGTTCCAGGATGATTGCCACCATAATATTTTTCCCAAGAACTTGCAAAGCTCAATCGAAAATCAGCGCCGAGATCAACAATTTTTACAGTTTCTGGAAGTTGAGAAATAACCTTTGATGATTCGCCATGTGGCAGGGCAAGAAATATCAATTCGCAAGCAGCAAATTCTGCAGCTGAGAAGGCAGAGAATGTGCGACCGCTGTAACTGAGGAGCTGCGGATGTACTGAAGTAATCGCCTCCCCCGCATTCGAATGAGCTGAAATTGAAATAACTTCAAAATGGGGATGTAACGCCAATAGCCGCAAGAGCTCGCCACCGGCATACCCACTGCCACCTATCACTCCGATTTTCATAGAACTAATGTATCACAGGAGGTGCATACATATCCAATAAACTGCATATTTATGCATAGCGCGAATATCAGTTCGCGCGAAGAATTGCTCCCGTTGCTTTAGCAGCTGCCGCAACTGCGGATTCTCGTGCCGCAGAGACCTCGGCCCCAGTAAGAGTTCGATCAGGTGCGCGGAAGGTAAGGGCAAAGGCGAGCGAAATTTTCCCATCCCCTAACTTGTCGTAACGATCAAAGAGAGTGATTGATTCAAGGAGGTCTCCGCCACCTCCACGCAGAGCCTGTTCGACATCTCCAGCTGCTACAGATGCGTCAACTATCAACGCTACATCTTGCAGCGCCGCCGGCATGGTTCCAACAGTTGTCGGGCGAACTAACTCGGTCTCAGGGAGAACGCTTAAGCCAACGGCAAAGGCGACCGAGCGCTCAGGTAATCCATATTGAGCCACGATTCTCGGATGAAGTTCACCTGCATGAGCTACCGCCTTGCCGTCAACGATAAGTTCGGCACAACGGCCTGGGTGCCATGGTGCAAAATCTGAACGCTTGATAGTCCACTTAAGATTGCAGAGCTGCAAGATATCTTGGGCATAAGCAATTGCATCTTCCCAAGAGTAAGCTCGGGCTGATCCTTGCCAGTTTGATGCTTCATTCTTCCCCACCAGCAAACCCGCAACGTGAAAAGCCTGCGGCGGAACGCTACCGAGAATCTCATCAATTACTGACTGCGCAGGTCTTGCCCCTAGTTCAGGAGAAATTGCTGGGATCAATTTTTGAGGGCTGCGGAATATTGATCCCATCTCAAAGATCGCAAAATCCTTTGCGCCACGGCTGATATTGCGTTGCGCGACTTCAATAAGTCCAGGAACAAGATGGACTCGCATGAGAGGGAACTCTTCTGACATCGGATTTGCAATCTTGTAGGTCGCAGCGCGCTCTCCAACAAATCCCATGGAGTCGATAGTCGATTGGTTTGTGAATGGAAAAGTTTGAACCTCTGCAAATCCTCTGCTGGCAAGCATGGTTGCAATAGCTCGACGACGTTTCTGGGTCGATGTCAGCGAAGCATGGTGCGGACGTGGTGGGAGAATCGATGGAATCTTGTCGTATCCCACCATTCGTGCTACTTCCTCCGCGAAATCTGCTGGCTGAAGTAGATCCGAGCGCCATGCAGGTGGATCTACCTCAAAATTAGATTCATTAACATCGCATCCAACTAATCTGAGGTAAGAAGCTATCTCAGCTGGAGTTAAATCGATGCCAAGTATTCTTGAAATATATGCCGGATCTACCTTCACAATCGGCGCATATCGAGGCTCGCCATCAATTACCGTCGCAACGTGTTTCGCAGTTGAGAGTTGGGTCAATAGCTGCACAAAGCGGGCAGAGGCAAACTCAGCTAAGGATGGATCCACGCTACGTTCGAGTCGACGCGAAGCTTCAGATGAAAGTTTATGTCGACGTGAGTTCTTGGCTATTGCGGTGGGATTAAATCGAACCGCCTCTACCGCAATTCTAGAGGTGCTCACTGTGATTTCGGATTCAAGCCCACCCATAGTTCCTGCAAGTGCCAGCGGCTTTAAGTCGTCCCAGACCATCAAATCGTCGGAATCTAGTGTGCGTTCTTGTCCATCTAAGGTGACAAATTTTTGAACAGTGCCAGCTCTTTTAATAGAGAGTCCACCGGTAATTTTATCTGCGTCAAATGCATGAAGCGGCTGACCAAGCTCTAACATCACATAGTTGGTGATATCCACTACCAAAGAAATACTGCGCATCCCCATCTTTTCAATGCGACGACGCATCCAGATTGGAGTGTGAGCAGATTGATCAAAGTTCGAAAGCGTTCGCAGATAGAAAACACTCGCTGCATCCTGATCCACAATTTTGGCAGGAACGCCTTTTCCGGACTCTTCAAAGTTGAGGCCTCGTAGCGCTTCTACGGGATCGGTAAATGTAAGATTGAGCGCTGCAGCTACTTCACGTGCGATTCCTCGGATACTGAGCGCGTAACCACGATCAGGATTGACTGCAACATCGAAAATCACATCATTGATGTGAAGGAACTCAATCGCATCGCTTCCGATTTCAACACTTCCCTCAGCGAAGGTCATGATCCCTGAATGATCTTCGCTGATTCCAAGTTCGCGACCCGAACAAATCATGCCGTTTGAGGTCTTGCCATAGGTTTCACGCGCTGCGATGGCAAATTCACCGGGAAGAACCGCGCCAGGAATTGCGACAGAGACGATGTCACCCAAGACGAAGTTGGTAGCGCCGCAGATTACATAGCGAACTTCACCTTCGCCACAATCAAGGCCAACGTAACGAATTGGCTTTTTGAATTCAGTGATTTCATCGATGGAGAGGACTTTTCCGAACTTTAAAGGACCCTTGAGATCTGCACCTTGCACAATGATTTCTTCAACTTCAAAGCCGACCCGAATCAGGGCATCAGAGATCTGCTCGGGGGTAATGTTTGAAGGAATTTCAACAAATTCCTTGATCCAAGAAAGTGGTGCGCGCATCAGAGTCCAACTCCAAACTGGCGCGTGAAGCGAAGATCGCCCTCAACAATGTCATGCATATCGGTGATTCCATGACGCACCATCAGTGTTCGCTCTAATCCCATACCGAATGCAAAGCCGGTGTAGATATCAGTATCAATTCCGCAGGTAGCTAAAACTTTTGGGTTGACCATGCCGCATCCACCCCATTCGATCCAGCGACCGTTGAAGAAGATATCAATTTCAGCGCTCGGCTCGGTAAATGGAAAGAATGATGGGCGAAGTCTGGTGCTTACTTCATCACCAAACATATGTCGTGCAAAATTATCAAGGGTTCCTTTGAGGTGCGCCATTGTGATGCCCTTATCAATGACGAGACCTTCAACTTGGTGGAATACCGGACTATGGGTTGCATCTAATTCATCTGCGCGAAAAGTGCGACCTGGGCTAATGACATAGATTGGTGGTTGCTGGCTAAGCATTGTACGAATCTGAACTGGCGAGGTCTGAGTACGAAGCACCATCCCAGAGTCAACTGGTTCGATATAAAAAGTATCTTGCATAGTTCTAGCAGGATGATCGGCAGGAATATTGAGAGCATCGAAGTTAAGCCACCCAGATTCCAGCTCTGGACCTTCTTCAACGGAGAATCCTTGCTCAATAAAGAAATCTGAAACTTCATTTTTAATTATTGTGATGGGATGCAATCCGCCTCTATGCGAACGCTGAACCGGCAGAGTGATATCTACAACTTCTTCAATGAGAACTCGTGCATCGCGCTCGGCTTCTAGTCGCGCAGTTGCCTCGGCAAGTAAACGGCCAATTTCGGCCTTTGCTTCTCCAATAATCTTGCCTGCCGTTGCCTTATCTTCTGGCGAAAGTGAACCAAGTGCACGGCTAGCTAATGAAATCGGCGCCTTATCTCCAACGTGAGCAAGGCGAGCGGTTTTAAGAGACTCTAGATCGAGCGAATCCGCGAAGGCCTTTGCTGCATCGGCTACCCAGCCCGCAACCTCTTGTGGATTCATGGAGTGAAGTCTAACCTGCCGCCGGTTGAGAAAGGGTGAAGATAACGATTGATGCCGCTGATGAGAGGTTGAGGCTCTCTGCCCTACCGGACATTGGAATAGTCACAGAAGTAATATCGGAAGGAGAGATTCCAAGCTTTTCTGGATCTACTCCCCTAGCCTCATTTCCAAAGACTGAAATAAATGATTTTCCTCGAGGAATTTCAAAGATTGAGGTAGTTGCATGTGACGATAGCAAGAGAGGTGTTGCGGTTGGAATTATTTTTAATAACTCTTCCATCTTTACTGATTCATGAAGTCGCAAGTGCCAAAGCGAGCCAGCAGTTGCTCGCACAACTTTAGGCGAGTACATATCAACGCTTCCCGGAGAGGTCACTACCGCATCTACACCCATGGCATCGGCGGTACGTAAGATTGTTCCGGCATTTCCAGGATCTTGAATCTCATGCAGGTAGACAATTCGCAACGCCGCTTTTGTTGCAAGTGTAGAAAGGTCTGATATTTCGGGCCTAGGTAGGACACAGAGGGCCAATATGCCCTGCGGGGTGACAGTCGACGTCATTTCAGCCATGACAGCATCACTTACCTCAAAGAGATCGACTTCGTTGAGGTCGAATTCAGAGAGTTTAAGCATCCCGGAATTTGTGAGATAGAGAGATTTGATAAATGGAGCACCCTTGGATGTAAGAGCTTCTCTTACTGCTTGTAATCCTTCTGCGATAAAGAACCCAGACTCTCGTCGCTCTTTTACGCCCCGAGAACCAATAAGAGCCTTCACTCGCGCAACATGTGGCGAGTGAAGGCTCTCAATCATTGGAATCTAAGATGCTTTCGCAGATTACTTTGAAGCTGCTGCAACGTGTGTACGTGCAACCTCTACAAGTACCTTGAATGCAGCTGGATCATTTGTAGCCATATCAGAAAGAACACGACGATCAACTTCAAGACCAGAGAGCTTGAGACCCTGGATAAGACGGTTGTATGTCATGCCATTTTCGCGTGCTGCTGCATTAATACGCTGGATCCAGAGCTGACGGAAATCGCCCTTCTTATCCTTACGGTCATTAAATGCATAGACCATTGAGTGCGTTACTTGCTCCTTCGCCTTTGTGAAAAGACGTGAGCGCTGTCCGCGATATCCGCTGGCACGCTCGAGGGTGGTGCGACGCTTCTTAGCTGCGTGTACTCCGCGCTTTACTCTCATCGGTTATCCCCCTTACTTCAAACCAAGCATGCGCTTGGCTGTCATTGTGACGGTTGGCTTTGCGGACTGTTCTTGGCTCATACGACGAGTAACACGTGATGACTTGTGCTCCAAAAGGTGGCGCTTACCTGCACGCTCATGCATGATCTTTCCTGAACCTGTAACGCGAAAAGTCTTCTTCGCGCCACTGTGGGTCTTCATCTTTGGCATCTTCTTCTCCTCTTGGCTATCTCTAGCCACTTTCTAGATTAGTTACTGCGTCGTATTCGAAAATTAATTACTCTGCTGCTAATTCTTCAGCAGCTTTTGCTTTTGCAGCTCGTGCTGCCTTCTGCTCTGCGACTGCTTCAGTCTTCTTCTTCGTTGGTCCAAGCACCATCGTCATATTTCGTCCCTCTTGCTTTGGGGCGAACTCAACGAATGCAAACTCTTTTACATCTTCTGCAAGACGCTGCAAGAGCTTG
>CANGJV010000036.1 GCA_947454425.1 Candidatus Nanopelagicaceae bacterium | reverse complement strand
GTGAGCTTGAGCCCATCATCGCGGTGAGTGCGATAAAGACGGTCGCTACTGAACGAAGTGATTTACGCTTGAAAGCTTGCATGTTTTTCTCCCAATGATTGCTTCAACTCAATCACCGGAAAGAAATCACGATTTTATGCAGTTATGTGGTCCAGAAATCTGGGACGGAGGCTGCGACAACCAAGATTAAGATTGCGAAGGCGGCGGCAAAGCCGAGAGCTATCTTCCATCCGGTAGTCATCTGAGATTGGGGGTTGCTTGCAACTGGCGAATTTCCC
This sequence comes from Candidatus Nanopelagicaceae bacterium, assembly GCA_947454425.1. Lineage (GTDB taxonomy): Bacteria > Actinomycetota > Actinomycetes > Nanopelagicales > Nanopelagicaceae > Planktophila. The sequence goes on along the minus strand of CANGJV010000036.1, from coordinate 11,689 downwards.
GCTGATGAAATTGGACGGGTAGAAAGCGTCCAATTTTGGCCATCCCAATACCTCTCACAGGGCTTACCGTCAGGATCGCTGTACCAACCAGCTTGAACTGTCGACATGTTTATCCTTTCCAATAAAAGCGAGCGAGGCCCCATCCAAATTTAGAATGTGGCCCCGCTCAGTTAATTTTGTAGAAATTAAGCCTTTGGCTGTGAAACGAGAACACCAATAACTGCGAAGAACCCGAAGAGAAGACCGAGAACTGTCCACAATCCAACATTGAGGTTCTTCTTCTTTGCTTGGCTGTAGCAGATTGCAGCGCAGCCGACCCAGACGAGGAGGACTAGAATCTCCATTTTTGCTCCTTTTGTTTGTGTTGTTTATATCCCCGTACCAGCGAGGGCTATCAAGATGATTAGCACAATCACTCCTACGAGAATTCCGATTTCAGCGCCATCCATCCCGATATTTTTCGGAGGCTGCGGCGCGGGTCGATTTTGTAAATGTGCAAATGGGCGAGTCTGCTCGCTCCACGAATTTCCATCCCAATATCTTTCAGCAGGCTTGCCCTCTGGATCTGGGTACCAACCTGGCAATACTGCATCTGATGGCATTATCGGTTGCCTCCTTGCTTCAGCTTGAGACTGGAACACATGGTAAAAATTTTACAAAGAACTCACTCTGACGACCTGACTATCTACTCAAAATGACTAGTCACTTTATTCCTTCAATCCCTCGGATAATTCCTTTCGGAGAGAGTCCAAATCTGTATTCCAACCCTGCTGCCCCTTTGAGTTTCCAATTGGCTCACCGCTAAATACATATTTCCAATACATCAGAGAGGGGCGAACGTTTGGGAATTGATTGATCAAAGATAACCAGTGCGCTGCCGCATATTGCACCGAGTACGAGGTGCCAGACTCTGGTGAATATGGTGATGGACTGGTGGAGTCGATTACAAATCCTGGTTCGTAGATATCTACCTGGCCCATCGCCCAATTGCTATAGCTTGCAATCTTTCCGGATTTATCCATGGCTCCAACTGCAACCGAGTCTGCAATACATGCTGGCCAATTTATTGAATCGCTTCGACCTTCATTGCCTGCAGGAAAGAATGTGAAAATCCCTTTTATTCGCAGCGCTGAGACTGCCTTCTCTGTAGCCGGTGATGCCAGGCATTTACGAGCATTGGTACCAATCTTGCTACTACCTTGCGAGATCGCGACTGCGCCAATATTGAAAGTAGTTGCATTCTTATCAACCCAGGTAAGCACTTTGGTAATGATTGATTCGGATGTTGATAAACGTGCACCAGATGACGCCTGTCCAACAATGCGTATCAAGATAATCTTCACATCTGGATATGCGGCAATCGCTGCTCGGGCCATCTTGCTACCATGATCAAAGCTAGCGAAACTTATTTGCGATGATGTTAATAGTGCAGCTGTGCCGCTTTCCTGAAAGTTACTTCCATTGGGGCAGGCATACCAATCCATGATGCAGACTTGCGAGATGGTGTGGCTTGCTATGACTTGGTCAGTTGAACTAAAACCAGTATCGGCAATGACCAAAACCTTCGGAGCGGCTTCGGCTGCCCATGATGGCGCTGCGGCAAGTAATACCGCAGCAACCAGCATGGTCAGTCTAATTTTCACATCTGTATTACCGAGTAGGCCTTATGAATTTATTCATCGAGACCAGTCAATTAACTAAGGAAGTGGGTGCCCATAACTGCACCATCCTTCAAGACGTGAAAATTAATGCAACTTCTTAAGCAGCTGAGCCGTACTGATTGTCGCCAGTTGAAGCTGAGCAGGCGAGGATAAAGCCATAGATAGGAATTATCTGAAACCAGCCATTCTTTCCCACATCGTGCATGCGGCGAGAGCCAGCAGCATAAATTGGAATGATGAATCCAAGCCAGACTACTGACCCCAGCATGCCATTTGCAGTTGGATCTAGAAATGAGACTGCTACGAATACGAGTGCGTAAAAAAGAATGAAAAACCAATATTCGCTTCGTGTTGCACGTCCTGAGAATGTTGCATACTTTGAGAAACAACTAGAAATCGCTTGACCCATGTTCATGGCATTTCCTTTCGTGAAATGTTTAGGTAGATTAAACAGCCCTTAAGGTAAAAGTATCGGCACCTGCGCACGAAATGTATAGTCATACTTCCCAATCAATATTTGACTAGTTACTATGGGGTTATGCCTCGTAAAGAGTTCAGTCCTCATAATGGCCATCACCCACATTGGCACCGCGAGCATGTAGGTGAGCACCGCTACCCAGTTGCAGTCGTTGTTCTCTTTGTTATTGCGCTGCAATCGCTCCTGCCTCGCGAACTATCATTAAACTTCCAAACAGAGATCTCAATTCTTGAAGCGCTGCTCTTGGTTATTTTGTTAATCATTGCCCCGCGCCGCATTCACAACCACCAGATGTCGATGCGCTATCTCAGCCTCGGTTTAACTGGGGTAATGACTCTCTCCAATTCAGCTTCAGCCATCAAGCTCATTGATCACTTGGTAACAGGTGGAATCAAGAGCGGTACATCACTCTTAATCTCAGGCGCATCAATTTGGCTGACAAATATTATTATCTTCGCCCTCTGGTTCTGGGAGTTCGATCGTGGTGGTCCTGGTTCACGCGCTCAGGCGCTGGTGCGATATCCCGATTTTCTATTTCCGCAGATGGAAGATGAGCAGATGGCCGATATCCATTGGCACCCCAACTTCTTTGACTACCTTTATATCTCTTTCACAAATGCCAGCGCCTTTAGCCCGACCGATGTCCTGCCACTGACTCGCTGGGCGAAGATGTTGATGCTCTTGCAGTCCGTAACCTCACTGCTGACCGTGGGTCTGGTCGTGGCTCGCGCTGTAAATATCCTTCATTAAATCTGAAATATGACCATTCAATTGCGGAGGAAATCTCCAGCCTTACGCATAACCCAACCTACCCTTAGTTAAATTTCTAGGGAGGTTTCTCATGGCTCAGCAAGTCAAAGAGCAGGTTTCGGTAAATGAACGCGTGGAAGATCTCCTTGAACGGTTGATCTTCGGCGGACGTTGGTTACTTGCTCCACTCTATTTAGGGTTAATGCTCAGCTTGCTGCCACTTCTCTACCGCTTCTTCCACAATTTCTACGAGTTGATGTTGCATATGACAGATACCGATATGCACCACATCACCTTAAGCATTTTGGAACTTCTCGATACGGTTCTACTCGGCAACCTCATCATCATTATTATCTTTGCCGGTTACGAAAACTTCGTTTCTAAAATCAACGTTGCTGCAGATGCTGAGGATCGTCCGCACTGGATGGGTCGCGTTGATTACAGCGGACTTAAAATCAAGTTGATTGGTTCATTGGTTGCGATTTCTGTTATCGAACTTCTCAAAGACTTTATGCTCGAAGGTGAGATTGATGGAAAGCGCGAATCATGGCGTATTGGAATCCACCTTACATTCGTGGTCTCTGGTGTGCTCTTTGCAGTGATGGACTTAATCGCTGATAAGCGCGAGGCAATCGATCTCTCCAATGAGAAAGAGATGCTCCGCATGCGTAAGGCCGAGTAATCACCGTTTCTCTCCCAATCTAGCTTTAAGAAGTGGACGTCCCGCGTGGGGCGCCCATTTTCATACCGGAAATATGACTAATTAATACCCATTCAATAGACTCCCTAAAAATTCTGAAAGGGATGAACTATGAATGCTATCGAAAGCGCAATCGAGCGCTTAATTTTTGCTGGTCGTTGGTTACTCGCACCGCTTTATGTCGGATTGCTTCTGACACTTGTGCCAATTCTCTATCGCTTCTTCCACTCTTTCTGGCACATGATGACTCACATCACGACCATCACTCCAGGTGAAATCACACTTGAAGTCCTTGAATTACTAGATACCGTCTTGCTGGCGAACTTGATTATCATCATTCTCTTTGCAGGATACGAGAACTTTGTCTCAAAGATTAAGGTTGCAGAAGGAGCCGAAGATCGCCCACATTGGATGGGCCATGTTGATTACAGCGGTCTGAAGATTAAGTTGATTGGTTCATTGGTAGCAATCTCTGTCATTGAGCTCCTCAAGGACTTCATGCAAGAAGGTCCATTCGATGCCGCTCGCGAAGGATGGCGTATCGGCATTCACATGACATTTGTGATCTCAGGTGTGCTCTTCGCGTTGATGGATAACATGGCAGATCGCCACAAATCCGAACGCTAAAGAGCTAGAGATCCGATAGGACTCTCTCTTTTACCTACTTAGTTGATATAGAAATAGTGTCAGAATCACTAGATTTCTTTATCACCTTGATGGTTACGCCTTCCATTGTTACAGAGTCGCCCTCTTGAAGTGCTGCGTCACGAAACGATGCATCAGTAGATCCTGGGCGCCGTATCGTGACATAGCCACCGCCGAGCTGACCGATAGTCATATCTACGGTGTAGACGAGCAGGCCGTCTTTAGTGCGAGTGAAATTATCCAACGTTGATGCGCGTCGAGATTCAGCTACCAATATTTTTGATGAAGATAGCGGAATCATGATTGCTTTTCTCTCTGCGTTATTGAGAGCGAGGGCATTAATTATCAGCTCTTTCGATGTTGCAAGAGAGTCTTTTGAGGTGCAGCCAACTTGAGATTCTTCTAGCCAACCTTGGAGATATCGATCCCAAGCATTCTGCTCAATTACATCATTGGTCCAGCTTTGGGACATTAAGCCCCAATCACCAAGGGATGCTGACTTATGTTGGTAATCCTCGTCAAACCAACCGAATGCATGGCCGGTTTCGTGCGCCATCCACTTCCAGGTTGCACCAGTTATTCCATTGTTCTCATTGAAATACATATCAGCGCCGCCGGTTGCTCCATTGATCATGTAGCCGCCATCGACTTCATATGGATAAGTGATGGCAGGACCCCATCCCATTAATGCCATCGGCATCTCTTTTGGAACTAAGAAGTAGACCGCTTCATAATCTGCCAAATTAATTTGTGGGTTGATTGCATCAAAGACTGCCTTGCGGTAACCAGCCACATCGCCAGAACCGACGGTGTTTGCAATGCCGTACTTGCTAATTGGAAAATCCATACGGACATAGTTGGGCAAAATAGTGAAGTCAAAGGCTAGTCGCCCGTAAGAAATTGTGTTGTAGTACTTATTTACACCTTCTGCAATTGGGGTGAAGTAACTGACTGGATTATCTTTTCCGACAATATCTGTGAAATCGAGTGGGACAATCAACGCCTTAACGTTTCCGTAAGACTTAATTCTTGTGCGCACCTTTGGAAATCCTGAAGATAGATCAGTGTTGTATGACCGGTTTGGCGTAATTTGATCAAGTAACTGACATGTCGATGAAGGTTTGAAAGTGGAGACTGGCTCGATTGCTAACTTATCAATTGCGGCACGAACTGCTAATGCTGCATCTGACACCGGAGCTTTTGGTGAGTAAGTCGTGGCAGATGAGAACCACTCCCAAGCACCTGGTGAATAAACCTTCCAGCGGATTACAGTTCCGGTTGAAATCGTAGCCGTAGTGTATGGACGATTGGGATTGGTGGCAGGGCAACCCGTTACTTGAGTCCAGCCAGTTGCTTGTGCAACATCAATCCAATTACTGCCGTCTTTCTTCTGCAAAGTCGCTTCTACCTTTGAATGACAACCCTCCCAGAGATCAATTTTTGCCGATACAGGCGCAGGGCAGGTATTGGTGGTTGAACAATTAGCCGCGATAGTAATTGCCTTGGGATAGGCAGTCACTGGTGCCGCAGTTGCAGAATTACGGGCAGGTATCGAAATTGAATTGCTCTTAGGTGTTGCAGTAGCAGTGGGCTGTGGTTCTGGCGTTGCTACCGGAGCAGGCTTTGCTGCTGGCGTAACAATTGTTTTTCCTGAATCCCATTGAAGTTTCTTACCGGATTTCACACATGTGAATTTCTTATTCCCGACAATTGAACTCTGACCAGCTTTACTGCACGCACCACCGGCTTTAACAGCAGCGAATGCAGAGGTAGGGATCAATAGGGAGATAAGAACAGCTAGAACGGTCACTCTCTTCATGACCGCAATCTACAGTTCGAAAGGGTTAGGAGTGAAGCATCAAAGCAAGCCAAATTCTGATGCGGCTTGTACGAGCCCTTCTTTTGCATCAGGGTGAGCGGCATTGTTAATCAAGTTAAGCGCCTGCTCTGATTGGCTATGGCCAAAGCATGCTGCAGCACCTTGCTCTGTTACGACGAACGAATGCTGAAAGCTCGTTACATTTTCTGTTAGCCGCGGAACGATTGATGAGACCTTTGCCTTCGGATGCCATGAAGGAAGGGCCATAAATGAACGACCACCGCGGCTGTGAAGTGAGCCGACGATGAAATCTGTCGAGCCACCGAAACCGCTATAGATCTGACCTCGAACATGTGATGCATTTGCTTGGTCGAAAAGATCGATTTGTAGCGCAGCATTAATTGAAGTCATACGTGCTTGGCGAGCAATCAGACTTGGATTATTAGTCTTTTCAGTCCGAAGCATCTGGACTCTGCGATTGAGATGAAGCCACTCATACAACTCTTGCGTTCCGAAGATAAATGAAGCGGTCAGCAAGATATCTGGATCTAAGACACCTAATTTATGAAGGTTGAAAACACCATCAGAGAACATCTCGGTCCAGATTCGCAATCCCTTGCGCGCCTTAAGCGAGTTAAGAACTGAGTCTGGAATTGCACCAATGCCCAGCTGAAGCGTTGAATTATCTTCAATCAATGATGCGATTCGATCTCCGATTTCCAGTGACTCGGGTGAGAAAGAAGTCTCCGGCTTTACTAAGAGCGGTTCATCAACTTCGACTATGTAATCAATCTCTGACTCATAGATCTGAGCATCGCCATATGTATAAGGCATCTGCTTATTTGCTTGGGCGATGACGACTCCCCCATGTGCGCGCGCTGCCTCAATAGCTGCTGGCAAAATGTTGACTTCGGTACCGAGTGAAACTGTGTCATGGCGCTGTGTTGATGTATGCAAGAAAACCGCATCGGGGCGTGCATAGTCTCTAATCAATACTGGCAACAAAGAAAGTCGGGATGGAAAATAATGAAGGCGCGGATGTCGTCGCATTCCATGACCTACGAATGCCGTCTCGTATGTAATGCCTTCGCGATCAGGAATCCCTGGTTGGGCATTGAGCATATGAAGTCTAAATTCTGGAATAGCCTCATCTGCAACCTTGAGCAAGGTATTAGGCGTTGCAAAATTTCCAGAGGCAATGATGCGAGGGTTGCCAGGAAGATTGGCAAGAACGGATTTGAGTTGATCGGTATTAATTACTCGCATAAGGCAAACTTAGACCTATTGGTGAATCAATAAGAAATGCCACCCCTTGAAATTCAAGAGGTGGCACTTACCTATTTTGATGTAGCCCCGAAGGGATTCGAACCCTCGTAGCTGACTTGAGAAGCCAGAGTCCTGGGCCGCTAGACGACGGGGCCAGATGACTAGCCTTCACTGTGATGTGAAGACTCATTCCAATTGCTATTCATTTGTAAATCTGTCGTGCTGTACTGCGCTGGGGTACCAGGACTCGAACCTAGACTTACTGAACCAGAATCAGCAGGGCTGCCAATTACCCCATACCCCAATTCGATCGAGTTCAATCGGCAAGCCGGCTGAACCGTCAACGAGGGCAAAGTTTACCTGACCCAAAAGGGTGCTCGCACCACACTGATAAGTGGCAATAAAGGCTAATAACGCCTAAAAAATTAGGAATTTATAGCAGCGGAAATACGAGCAATACAGGTCTGCTGACCAAGTAACTCCATCGACTCAAAGAGCGGTGGTGAAATCGTGCTGCCAGTTGTAGCAATACGAAGTGCAGTAAATGCAATGCGTGGCTTGAGGCCCATATCTTCAATCAGCGCAGCGCGAAGTACCGCTTCAATTGATGCGTGATCCCAGGTAGAGAGAGTCTCTAACTCTTTCAGCGAACGCTTAAGAACATCCTTTGATGCATCATCAGAAATCTTTGGCAGCGCCTCTGCATCAACGGCAAATTCCTTTACAAAGAGGAACTTTAATAGCCCTGGAACTTCATCGAGCTTTACTAGACGTTCTTGAATGATTGGCAGGGCCTTCTTAACAAGTTCAATCTCTGCATCGGAGCCGGTGATGATTCCTGCCTTAGTCAAAAATGGAAGTGACCAAGTGAGGAACTCATCCAATGTCAGGGCACGAATCTTGTCACCATTGATTGCTTCGAGTTTCTTCATATCAAAGCGTGCTGGTGAAGAGTGAACCTTCTCGACGGTAAAGAGCTCAGTCAGCTCTTTCATCGTTACATTCTCTCGGTCATCTCCAGGAGACCAACCAAGAAGTGCGAGGTAATTACAGATTGCCTCTGGTAGATATCCCTGTTCGCGATACCAAGCGATCGAGACTTCACCATTGCGCTTTGAGAGCTTGGCATTGTCCTGCCCCATCACAAATGGAAGGTGGGCAAAGGTTGGGTAATCAGCAAGTGCAACGCCCATCGCTTGATAAACACGAATCTGACGAGGAGTTGAAGAGAGAAGATCTTCTCCGCGAAGCACATGGGTAACTTCCATCAAGATATCGTCGACCGCCACTGCAAGTGTGTAAAGCGGTGATCCATCGGCGCGGACGAGTACGAAATCTGGAACGAATTTGTGATCAAAGGTTACTTCGCCACGAATTGCATCGGTAAAAGTAGTTGTTCCATCAGGCATGCGCATACGAACAACTGCTTCGCGACCTTGCGCCTTAAATGCTGCGATTTGATCTGCGGTTAGATCACGACAATGTCCGTTGTAACCAGGTGCCACATTGGCAGCGCGTTGCGCTTCGCGAACTGCCTCTAACTCTTCGGGTGAGCAGTAACAATGATAAGCATCGCCTTGATCAAGAAACTTCTGTGCCCATGTTGCATAGATATCAAGTCGCAGTGATTGTAGATAAGGACCGTTAGGTCCGCCTACCTCTGGTCCCTCATCCCAATCAAGACCAAGCCATTTCAAGGTATCGATTGCAGCCTGAATATATTCAGGTGTAACGCGAGTGGTATCGGTATCTTCAATTCTAAAGAGGAACGTTCCACCGGTGTGACGCGCAAATGCCCAATCGAAGAGGGCGGTGCGAATATTGCCAACGTGGAGGTCTCCAGTTGGAGATGGTGCAAAACGTACCTTTACTTTTTTCGTTGCCGTTGTCATGGACGTGCACTCACCTTATTTGTTAGTTGACCGAGACCTTCAATTGATACAGCTACAACCGAACGTTCTGGCATTGGGCCAATTCCGGCGGGTGTTCCAGTAATAATGACATCGCCAGGAAGCAGAGTCATAACGCTGGATACAAAGTGAATAATCTCTGGCACTTTAAAAATCATGTCAGATAACGAGGCATCTTGTTTGATATCGCCATTGAGAGTTGTTGTGATGCGTTGAGTGCCTGGAACGAATTCGGTCTCAATCCACGGGCCAAGCGGACAGAAGGTGTCAAAACCTTTTGCACGTGTCCATTGACCATCTCGCTTCTGCAATTCGCGTGATGTCACATCATTTGCCAAGGTGTAACCAAAGATCACATCGTTAACTTTCTCCTTTGGAACATCCTTACAGATGCGGCCAATCACAATTGCTAGTTCGGCTTCGTAATCAATACTCGGCGCCATCTCTGGCCAGACAATGGTGTCGCCAGGACCAATCACAGTTGTATTGGGCTTAATAAAAATAATTGGCTCATCTGGTACGACTCCGCCCATTTCAGCGGCGTGATCTGCATAATTCTTTCCAATTGCAACAATTTTGCTTCGTGGAATTACTGGGGCGAGCAAGCGAGCCTTTGTGAGCTCAAGCTTTGCGGCGGTCTTTTGGATTCCCTGATAAATCGGATCTCCGGTGATGACGGTGATCGAATTGTCTTCCTCGAGGATTCCGTATAAAGGATCAGAACCTAATCCGGCCTCAGGAAGAGGAGAGAATCTAACAACACGCATGTCGCTATCTTATCGGCTAGAGAAGCGCTTCCTTGCCGGAGCCATCGATATAGAAGGCAGTTGCTGTTGGTGCAAAGTCCTTAATTGCCTTGATATTGGCTGGTTGTGCCCCAACTGCCACAACGCTTTCGATCCCTGTGATGCCAGAGGCGAGTGCAACTGTAAGAACCGCTTCGAACGCATCGAGATTGAGCGATGGTGAAGTGACATTAATTGCTACATAGGTACGGCCAGTTGTATCGCGAAGAGCTGCCGCTTGAAGTGCACCGCTACGGGCCAACGTATTGGTGGCAAGAGTTGCCAGCTTTGTATCTTCTGGATTGGAAAATGTCATTACTCGTGATCTTCCTCTGCGACTTCAACTTTTTCGATAATAACTGAGCTAATTCTACGACGGCGTCCGACCGGACGTTCAGAGGTAATCGACCAGCCGGCAATTGTTACAGTGCTGCCGGCGATCGGAACGCGGCCAAGGATCTGTGCCATCAACCCACCGATAGTGTCAATGCCTTCATAATCATCTTCATCAATCTTGATCTTTAACTCTTCTGCGAAATCTTCAATATGAAGTGATGCCTTTGCGCGAGCTTTTGTCTCGGTTATCCAAGCAAATGATTCGACGCCATCGTCGTATTCATCTGCGATCTCTCCCACGATTTCTTCAATAATATCTTCGATTGTAATTATGCCGGCAGTGCCACCGTACTCGTCGACCACAATCGCGAGGTGAATCTGATCGCGTTGCATATCACGCAGCAAATCTGCTGCCTCCTTATTTTCAGGAACAAAAATTGGTGGGCGAACATGTTGCTCCACCTTCTCCGCAGTCTCTGCTTCGTGGTGATCAAGAGCTCTTTTTGCTAGGTCTTTCACATATGCGATTCCGATGATGTTATCGAGGTCATCGCCAACAACTGGGATACGGGAATATCCGGATCGAAGTGCAAGTGATAGAGCCTGACGTAACGTCTTATCGCGCTCGACCCAGACCATCTCTGTGCGTGGAACCATGAGCTCGCGAACGAGAGTGTCACCTAATTCGAAGTGGTTTTCAGCAAGATGTTTGAGGTCACTCTCGAGAAGACCACGCTTCTGTGCTTTCTCATAAAGGAAATGAATCATTGATGAAAGCGCCTTGCTAGCTATATTCACTTCTGATTAACCCATTCCTTAACGATTTTCTCTTGGAGTTCAAACATAACTTTCTCTTCATCTGGATCAGCATGGTCATAACCCAAAATATGTAAGAGCCCATGTGAGGCAAGGATAAAGATTTCATGATCGGTCGAGTGACCGGCACTCTTTGCTTGAGTGGCTGCAACGATTGGGTCAATCACAATATCGCCAAGAGTTACTGCATCATGCTTTCCCTCTGGCATATCCATTGGAAATGAAAGGACGTCCGTTGTTCCCGGCTCGTCCATCCACTTGATGTGAAGCTCTTCCATCTCTTTATCATCAACAAAGGTGACAGATAATTCGCACTCAGGATGAAGTTCCATGTAATCAATACCGAAAGTCAGCAGGGATTCAATCTCTGCCACAGGAGCATCAACGCCAGATCGATTGGTGATATCTATCGTCATAGCTGCTTGTGAATACTTACTGGCGCGTGCTTATTTGCATCATAAGCATCGTAGGCACGGACGATGTCGCCAATGAGTCGATGGCGAACCACATCTTCGGCAGTCAG
>CANGJV010000035.1 GCA_947454425.1 Candidatus Nanopelagicaceae bacterium | reverse complement strand
ATCCGAAACTCTTACTCGCTATGGTTATTCCAGCCTTCTTCGGAGCCTGTGGTGGCGCGCTATTAGCTTCGCACATTTCACCACAGAGTTTTAAGAGCGCAATTTTCTTTATGATGATTGCGATCTTCTTTTACACCCTCCTTAAGCCAGACCTCGGAAGAGTGCATGTGGAGAAGCACTCACCTCGTAAATTGATGGTGATTGGCGCAATCGCAGCGACGATCATTGGTTTCTACGATGGCTTAATTGGTCCTGGTACCGGAACCATGTTGATGATTGCGCTAGTTGCCATCATGGGCTTTGCCTTCGTAGGAGCCTCGGCCATCGCCAAGGTTGTCAATGCGACTACTAATCTTGCTTCGATTATTGTCGTTGGACTTCGTATCGGAATTCTCTGGAAAATCGGACTTTTTCTCGCAATTGCTAATTTGGCTGGGGGATATGCAGGTTCTCATATGGCAATTAAGAAAGGCTCTGGATTTGTCCGCACCTTCTATCTGATTGTGACTGGATTACTTATTCTGCGACTTGGATACTCGCTCTACATAGGTTAAATTTGGTTCTGTAACAGAGCAGTAAGAACGATAATTTAATAACAACAGAATAGGAACACATAGCAATGGCACTGAAAGACCAAATTGCAGAGCTCGTAACTCCAGCGCTTTCTCAAGCTGGATACTTCCTCGAAGATATCAATATTGTTACCCCCGGCCAGCATCGCATCGTCACGGTAATTGTTGATGGCGAAAGCGCGCTCAATCTCGATCAAGTAACGGTGGCCTCAAAGTTAGTCTCAGAGCTGCTCGATGAAGCAACATTTATGGGCGAGACTCCATTTACCTTAGAGGTAACTTCACCTGGAATTGATCGCCCACTTACTCTGCCTCGTCACTTTGCCAAGAACGCGACTCGCTTATTGAAGGTTGTGAAGACCGATAGTGAAGTCGTAACCGGGCGAATTGTTTCAAATACGGATTTAGATGTAACTCTGACAGTCACTGAGAAGAAAACTGTGAGCGAAGTAGTTGTTGCAATCTCAGATATCAAGCGTGCAACCGTTGAAATTGAATTCAATCGTAAGGATGAGAACTAATGCATGTAGAGATGGATGCACTGGTTCACCTTACAAATGAAAAGGGCATGTCCCTGGAGCAACTGATTCAAGCGATTGAAGTAGGAGTTCTCACTGCGTATGCGCAAGGTCCGGAAGCTAATCGCTACGCACAAGCCAAACTCAATCGCGAGACAGGCGAGATTCAGATCATCATTCCTACCTTTAACGAACTCGGCGAGAAGATCGCGGAAGAAGTTGATTCACCAGATGGATTCGGAAGAGTAGCGACATCGACCGCGCGCCAAGTAATTAAGCAGGCGATGCGCGCTACTAATGATGCCGAGATTGTTGGCGAGTTCACAACATCTGTAGGCGATGTCATCTCGGGCGTTATCCAACAAGGTCGCGATCCAAAGATGATTAATGTAAATCTTGGTCGGATTGAAGGAAGAATTCCGCCACAAGAGCAGGTACCAGGCGAGCTCTACGAACACGGTTCACGTATTAAATGTTTTGTAGTTGAAGTAAAGCAAGGAATGAAGGGCCCTGAGATCATGTTATCTCGCAGCCACCCAGGACTTGTTAAACAACTATTTGCGCTAGAAGTTCCAGAAGTTAAAGATGGAATTGTAGAAATCATGGGCGTGGCACGCGAAGCCGGACATCGCACCAAGATTGCAGTGCGCTCTCACCGCGCAGGAGTTTCTCCTAAGGGATCGCTCATTGGCCCTATGGGTGCGCGTGCTCGCGCAGTGATGGATGAACTCAATGGTGAAAAGATTGACATTGTTGATTTCGATGATGATCCAGCTAAATATGTCGCTCATGCACTTGCCCCAGCAAAGGTAAGCAAGGTAGAAGTTGTTGACCTTGAGGCACGTTCGGCAAAGGTTGTAGTCCCGGATTATCAACTCTCATTGGCTATCGGTAAGGATGGGCAAAACGCTCGCCTTGCTGCTCGTTTAACGGGATGGCGTATCGATATCCATCCTGACGCGCCTGCCGAATAGGCAATTCTCGGGCGTTTCGGTAGACTCACTCTCGTTACTTAAGCGTTGCCACAAGGGCAGCGCAAGAAATGGATGCGAAAGATATGAAGCAAAAATGAGCTCGTTCACATCATGAGGTTCGACAACTAGGGCTCGCATCCCACTGAAATTTATGCGGGCCAAGACAGGAGAAATGTGTCAAAGGTCCGTGTACATGAGTTGGCAAAACAACTCGGTATGGAAAGCAAGGAAGTCCTTGCTAAGTTACAAGAACTCGGCGAATTCGTCCGATCTGCATCATCAACAGTAGAGCCGCCGGTTGCGCGCAAGTTAATTGCGATGTATCCCGATGCAAAGCCAGCTGAAGAGAAGAAGCCGGTAAAGAAAGCAGCAGCGAAGAAAGCTGCTGCGCCAAAGAAATCTGAAGTCAATCCAGAACTTGCGGCAGAACTTGCGGCCGAGCTCGGTGTTGATCTTGCAGCGCTGAAAGCATCACGCGAAGCAGAGCAGGCAGCAGCGGCTGCATACACTGCAACTCCAGATGCGCCAGCAGCTCCAACTCCAAGCCAACCAGCACCAGGTGCAACACCAACACCTCGCCCTGGTAACAATCCATTCTCAACTGGTGGCGCAGTTCCACGTCCACCACGTCCAGGAAATAATCCATTCTCAACTGGTGGCGCAGTTCCTCGCCCACCACAACGTCCGATGGGTGCAGCGCGTCCAGGTGCACCACGTCCAGGTGCACCACGTCCAGGTTTTGCAGCACGTCCCGGCGCACCACGTCCGGCCGGTGCAGGAGGACCAGCGCGTCCAGGTTTTGCAGCGCGTCCAGGTGGAACAGGTGGAACCGGTGCACCAGCATCAGGTCCATATCGTTCAACTGGTCCATCAGCAGGTGGAGCAGCACGTCCGGGTGGAGCACCTGGTCGTCCGGGTGGAGCACCTGGTGGTCGCGGTTCTGCAGCAGGCGCATTTGGAAAGGGCAAGTCTTCTAAGCGCAAGCAAAAATCTCGTAAGGCACTTCGTGAAGAATTCGACAATATGCAAGCTCCACAATTGGGTGGAGCAGTTATTCCGCACGGTGATGGAAAGACAAAGATTCGTATGCGTCGCGGTTCATCGCTGGCAGATTTTGCAGAGAAGATTGGTGCAGATCCAGCAGCGCTAGTTTCAGCGTTATTCCACCTCGGTGAGATGGTTACTGCAACTCAATCAGTAGATGCAGATACCTTCGAAATCCTCGGTGCACAACTCAAGTACGACATTGAGATTGTCTCGCCAGAAGATGAGGATCGCGAACTCTTGCAGGACTTCGATATCGACCTAGCGCAAGAGCTAGAAGATATGAATCCAGATGATCTCGTAGCTCGTCCACCAGTTGTCACTGTTATGGGACACGTAGATCACGGTAAGACATCGCTCCTTGATGCAATCCGTAAGACTGAAGTTATTAAGGGTGAAGCAGGCGGAATCACGCAGCACATTGGTGCATACCAAATTCACCATGACCACGATGGCATCAATCGCGCAATCACATTTATCGATACACCAGGTCACGAGGCGTTTACCGCTATGCGTGCACGTGGTGCGAAGGTAACTGATATCGCGGTGCTCGTTGTTGCAGCAGATGATGGAATCATGCCTCAGACAATTGAAGCGCTTAACCACGCTCAAGCAGCTGATGTACCAATCGTTGTGGCAGTCAATAAGATCGATAAGGAAGGCGCGAACCCAGATAAGGTCCGCCAGCAGTTAACTGAGTACAACCTTGTTGCAGAAGAGTACGGCGGAGACACAATCTTCGTAAACGTCTCTGCAAAGAAGGGTCAAGGCGTTGATGATCTCATCAACTCAATTCTCTTGACTGCAGATGCTGCTATCGATCTTCGTGCAATTGCAGAAGATGATGCTCGTGGTGTTGCGATTGAAGCGCACCTCGATCGTGGTCGCGGTCCAGTTGCTACTGTGCTTGTTCAGCGCGGTACTTTGAAGGTCGGAGATGCAATCGTTGCTGGTGGTTCATTTGGTCGCGTTCGTGCAATGCTCGATGAGCATGGCGAGAATGTGCTTGAAGCAGGACCATCACGTCCAGTGCAGGTGCTTGGATTTACTTCGGTACCAAATGCTGGCGATACATTCCTCGTAGCTGAAGATGACCGTACTGCGCGCCAGATTGCTGAAAAGCGTCAGGCTGCAGAGCGCAATGCTCAGCTGGCAAAGGCTCGCAAGAAGGTTTCACTCGAAGACTTCATGGAGCAGTCGAAGATCTCTACTCTCAACCTTATTCTCAAGGGCGACGTATCCGGTTCGGTCGAAGCGCTCGAAGATGCACTTATGCAGCTTGATGTCGGAGCTGAAGTTGATCTTCGTGTTATTCACCGCGGCGTTGGCGCAATCACCAAGAGCGATATCACTCTTGCATCAGCATCGACTGCAGTTGTTATTGGCTTTAACGTTAAGCCAGAACCACAGACTGCAATCTACGCCGATCAAGAAGGCGTTGAAGTTCGCTTCTACTCTGTTATCTACAAGGCAATCGAAGAAATCGAGCTCTCACTTAAGGGTCTCCTTAAGCCTGAGTTCGAAGAGGTTGTATTGGGCACCGCAGAGGTACGCGATCTATTCAAGTCATCAAAGGTTGGAACTATCGCAGGTTCTGTCGTCAGCTCCGGAATCATCCGCCGCAATGCAAAGGCTCGAGTTATTCGTGCTGGAGCAACAATTGCAGAGAGCGTTACTATCGAATCGCTCAAGCGATTTAAGGATGATGCAACTGAAGTCCGCGAAGGATTTGAGTGCGGTATCGGTGTAGGTAAGGGTGCTGACCTTCAGGTCGGAGACATCATTGAGGTCTTCGAGATGCAAGAGAAGAAGCGCGACTAAAAAGTGGGCAAGAATCACCGCAGCGATAAAGTTGCAGACCGCATCAAAGTAGTAGTGGCACAGCTGCTTGAGACGAAGATTAAAGATCCTCGTCTTGGCTTTGTCACTGTTACCGATGCGCGTGTAACTGGAGATCTCCAGCACGCCTCAGTTTTCTACACCGTATTCGGTGAAGATGATGAGCGCGCTGCAACTGCTGCGGCACTTGAATCTGCAAAAGGAGTCATCCGCTCTGCTGTCGGTAAGGACCTCGGAACTCGCATTACTCCGACCCTTGAATTTATTCTCGACGGCTTGCCAGATTCTGCTCGCGCAATGGATTCTCTGCTCAATAAGGTTCACGAACTCGATGCTCAGGTAGCAAAAGCGCGCGAAGGCGCCAAGCCAGTAGTTGAAGATGCTTACAAGCAACCTCGTGTCATTACCGAAGAAGAGTAACTCTTAAGCAATGTCAGACGGATTCTTAGTCGTCGATAAAGCGCCTGGTATGACTAGCCATGACGTTGTGGCAATCGCTCGACGTGCACTTAATACTCGCAAAGTTGGCCATGCCGGAACCCTTGATCCAATGGCAACTGGCGTTCTTGTACTCGGCTTCAACAATGGAACTCGCTTACTGCAATACATCACCGATGGCGATAAGAGTTACAGCGCGACCATCGTGCTCGGCGCATCGACCACAACAGATGATCACGAAGGTGAAATCACCTCAACCACAGATGCATCTCAGGTGAGCCACGACGATATCAAGCGAATCTTGGCGACAATGGTGGGCGAGATTATGCAACGGCCGACAAATGTCTCTGCCATCAAAGTAGATGGAAAGCGCGCTTACGATCGCGCTAGATCAGGGGAGGAGTTCGAACTTCCTGCCCGCAAAGTCACTATCTCCCAATTAGATATTCTCGATATCCGCCACAACGATGCAACGACACTGGTCGATATTGCAGTTACTTGTTCAGCTGGCACTTATATCCGTGCAATTGCCCGTGACTTAGGCGCTGAACTCAAGGTTGGGGGACACCTCAACGTACTTCGCCGCACTCGTGTTGCAGGATTTACTCTCGAAATTTCTGTAACGGTAGATCAACTGAAAGCGGGAGAACTATCAACGCTTGCGCTCTCCGATGTGGCTCGCGCAACATTCCCGGTTCGTGAACTTGAACTGGAAGAGGTTAATGAACTTTCATTTGGCCGTCCGCTGACTCCAAATCTCAGTGACGAGATATTTGCAGCACTCTCACCTGATAATCGATTGATTGCACTCTTAAGAAATTCAATTGACAAGGCAAAACCTGTCGCAGTTTTTGCGGCAGCGAACTAGGTAAGGCAAGATAAAGCCATGAGCGAGTCCACGGTCGTTGTCATCGGAGTCTTCGATGGCGTCCATAAAGGACATCAAGCTCTTCTCAATCGCGCCAAAGAGATTGCCGCTGGCCGTTCAATTGTTGCCTTAACTTTTGATCCACACCCTCGTACAGTTTTTGCACCAGATTCTGTTCCACCGATGCTCACCACCTTGGCAGACCGGGTTGAGCTATTAAAGATTCATAACGCTGACCAGGTGGCGGTAATGAAATTTAATGAACAATTTGCAGCTATGCCGCCTGAGAAATTCGTTGAGAATATTCTCGTGAAGCAACTGCACGTTGGCACTGTGATTGTCGGAAAGAACTTCACTTACGGTGCAAAGGCTGCTGGCAATATTGATTCTTTAATAAGTGATGGTTTAACCCACAACTTCACGGTTGATGTTCAGGATTTAATTGGGGGAGATCAAGCAATTTCATCTTCGCGCATCCGTAACCTTGTCATGGAAGGCAAAGTAGAGCTTGCGCGCGAACTGCTCTCTCGCCCACATCGCCTCGACGGCATCGTTGTGCATGGTGAAAAACGTGGTCGAGAGATTGGCTATCCCACTGCAAACTTGGGAAAAATAGATGGCCAAACAATTCCAGCAGATGGAATTTATGCAGGTTGGCTCACTGTCGGAATTAATTTCTGGCCAGCAGCGATTTCAATTGGCACCAATCCAACATTTGAAGGTGACCGCGGTCGCCAGGTCGAGGCATATGCGCTGGATCAACAAGGTTTAGATCTCTACGATAAAGAGGCGTCAATAGAGTTCGGTTGGTACCTACGTCCAACTCTGAAATTCGATGGACTTGATGAATTATTAGTACAGATGAAGAAGGATTGCGATGAAGCGCGCCGACTCACAGAAAATTAAGCGAGCCATCGCCTCTCTTATTATCATGCTAGGCAGCTCTGCCTTTATTGGTGCACCTCATGCAAGTGCAGTCTCGGTGGGTAGTGGCAGTTGTGCTCAAAATGTTGATTCGGCTACCGATGTTGCGGTTACCTCGGCAGATGGTTATTGCTACATCGCATTCAAATCTGGAGCCCGCACCTGGTCGGTGCCAACCAATGTTGTCAGCATTGATTACATAGTTCTTGCTGGTGGTGGAAGCGGTGGATCTCGCCATGGTGGTGGCGGCGGCGCCGGAGGACTTGTAAGAGGCTCAAATATTTCAACTTCAGGAATTCTTTCCTTAAACATTACAGTCGGTGATGGGGCGGCATCTCCATCACGTGGCTCCGGATTGAATTACATTAATGGCGTAAGCGGTTCCAACTCAACACTTGTAAAGAATTCTGGAGCAGGAGCGTTCACAACTGTTACGGCAACCGGTGGTGGTGGCGGTACTGCTGGAGGTATTGCTCCACAAAATGGCGGCTCGGGCGGAGGAAGCCAATCTGCCACAGCTTCATCTCCAACTTCTGGTCAAGGAAATGCTGGTGGAACCGGTGGATACGATGGAACCTATTACTACGGCGGTGGCGGTGGCGGTGCGGGAAATGCAGGTGGAAATGGTTCTGGATCCGGTGGAGGTAATGGCGGCAGCGGTGCGATTTGGGTCTCAACTTTCACATCGACAATTGCAACTGCATTAACACTGAATTTAGATTTAACTCGCCAGACATCAGGAACCCAAGTTTATTTTGCAGGTGGCGGTGGTGGTGCAATTACACTTACAGCGACACCCGGAACAGGTGGTTTGGGTGGAGGCGGCGCTGCAGTCAGCCAAAATAATACTGGTGTCTCTGGTCTAGCAAATAGCGGTGGCGGTGGCGGAGCATCAGGATGTTGCGATGGCGGTCAGGCCGGTGCCGGCGGTTCTGGAGTTGTAATAATTCGTTACAGCATTCCAACTTTCACAAACGCGGCGACCTTCTCGATTGCAGAAAATACTTCAACTTCAACAAACGCTGCGACCATAACTGTTTCAGAATCTTCAACCATCACAATTCGTAGCGCACTTGATTACGCAGCCTTTACTATTATTGCAAGCGATAGCGTGACCGCAAGAATTAGATTTCTTAACTCACCAGATTACGAAGCCTTTGCCGATCTAGGCGCAAATAATGATTATGACCTCACAATTCGGGCCACTAACTCATCTGGAAACTATCAAGAATTTTCAATCAAGATCACTCTTACAAATGTGCTTGAACCTGCCACTACGGGTCTGCCGGCCTTCTCTGGGGCGGCATATAAAGGTCTCGTTGTTACGATAACGATTTCAACAACTGTTCCTGGCAAGACAAGGTTTTTCGTGGGGGGAAAGCGAATCCCTAACTGTCAGAGTCGATTAACTACAGGTTCCTATCCAAATTACTCTGCAACATGTTTATGGAAGCCAACAACCTCAGGATTGCAGGCTATTAGGGCAACTCTCACCCCCAATGATGGGGCTATCAGCGCGGTTACATCGGAATACACTTCTATCAATGTGACGAAGCGAGGGACACTTCGATGAAGCGAATTATTTCTCACAATGGCACGAATGTCCTCGTCGCCATTGGTTTGCTCATTGGTCTATTTGTTTCAATCCCTATTCCAGCGGCAGAGGCGACCAATGATGTTCAAGCATCATGTGTGATTGGGTCCAGCGTCTCTTGTCCAGCTCAGTCTCCACAAGAGATTTACAACCTTTATGGAACTACTGCCAATGGAACCTATTGGCTCAATGTAAATGGAACCGCAACCCAGACTTATCTCATCATGGATCGCGCCTACCCAAACTCTGGTGGTTGGTTCTTGGGAATGAAGGGAACAAAATCGGGAGGATCATTCTGGTATTCATCTGCACAATGGACAGATCAGACAAGTACCTTGAATACTTCTTCGCTCTCAAATGATGTAACTACAGAGGCAAAATTCAACGCTTTCAACTACCTCCCCGTAACTCAATTAACGGCAGTCTTTAGAGATCGAGATAGCAATGCTTTTAATGCAAATGGTTCCGGTTCGTGGGGAACCAACTCTTTTGCTGGCCATACTTGGGCAGAGACAATTGCTTCTCAGACCATGTTTGCTCGTTTCACTGCTAATGACAACAGATTAAATGCCACCGGAATTCTGACTTCCAATTATGAGCTTTATCGGGAAAGCAACTCAGGATCAGCCAAACTTGTCTTCCCATACATGACCGGGTGGTATCGGTATGGATTTAACAACACACTTGGTAAGGAATATCGCTGGGGCATTCAATTTAATAATGAAAGTGGCGCAGCCGATGTCGGGTCTTCAGATGTTGTAAGCGGTATTGGACTTACCGCTAATAGCGCAGCAGCAAATGTTACTTATAGCGATAACCTCACATACGGCCCTAACGGTTCTACAGGAGCAAATAATCCTGGTACATCTTCGGTTCCTTCAGGTTTTCAAATTTGGGGAAAGATGGCTACGCCTTCCATGGCTACGCCGGCTTCACTGACAAAAACCACAGTTGGAAATGGTTCAGTTCAGTTAAATATCGGTGCCGCAAGTGGTGCAGCTGAGTATGCAGTGCAGTACAAGCTCAGCACCGATACCTGGGCAAATTCAACAACCGTTCGCCTGCTTAATCCAAATGCATCACCGACTGCAACCTTGACCGGACTCGCAACAGGCACCTATGACTTCCGAGTCTGGACTCGAGGTACGAATGACTCGAGTAATTCATCCATTTCACTCTTGAGCCAGACAATCGATTCAACCGCTCCGGTAATTAGCGATACAACTTATTCCACTACCGCTGGAGGAGATTCTGTCTACGGTAAAGGCGACTCATTCACAGTTCGAATGACATTTTCAGAAGTCGTTACGGTAACTGGATCTCCTCGTATTCCAATTCAGGGTTTATCCACCAAGTATTTTACGTACTACACCGGATCAGGTACCACCGTTCTTGACTTCAATTACGTCATTGCCGAAGGTGATTTAGATGCGGATGGAGTCGCAATCCTGAGCAACAGTTTGACTCTTAATGGCGGCACTATTAAAGATCTCGCTCTTAACGATGCCGCTCTAAGTCATTCTGGCTTGAGCGCAACTTTGTTTAGTGCAGTAGATGGCGTTACGCCGACTGCATCAACGGTTGCAACTTCAGCAAATGGCCAGTCCGTGATAATCACGCTGAGTGAGACTCAGAGTGCGAATGCACTCTCTGGAACACCCTTTGCGGTGACGGTCGGGGGAGTTCGAGATGTGGTCACTTCAGCTTCCCAGTCGGGGCCAAGAATTACCCTCACGCTCACCTTTGCAATCATCGTGGGGGATACAGTTGAGATCACATATACCGATCCAACTACTGGAAATGACACTTACGCATTGCAAGATCTCGCAGGAAATGATGTAGCGACGTTCACCTTGTCAGTGACGAACGCTTCGACTGAAACTTCGAATACTTCAATTACTCTGGCGCTCAATCCTGCATCAACATCAGCAATTTATAGAGTTACCAATTACATCGTCGCCACCGTGAACACCTCAGGGCGAGTTGATTTCAAATTGCAAGGCAAAATTTTGGCGGGTTGTAGAAATCTTTCAACATCTGGTTCTGGCCCCTATACGGCAACATGTACCTGGAAACCTTCGCTTCACAATGCAGTGGTGGTGACTGCTTCCTTTAGGCCAACTGGTGCGGGCTTTATCAATTCAAGTGCAGCTCCACTCAACCTCTTTATTGCCAAGCGCACCAATACTCGATAAAGCACGCTCAATTTGGGTTATCCACAGGCGTAGCCTAGAATTGAGGCTGTCCACGAGTAAGCGTTCTTCCGTGATCCAAACCGGTAGACCTCTGGTCAGTAGTAAAAAAGATGAAAAGGAAATGTCATGTCATTAACACCAGAAGTAAAGAAAGAAATCATTGCAAAGTACGGCTCATCAGCTACTGATACTGGAAGCCCTGAAGCTCAGGTCGCTCTGTTGTCACGTCGTATTGAAGACATCACAACACACTTGAAGACAAACCCACACGATCACCATAACCGCCGCGGACTTTTGCTCCTCGTAGGTCGTCGTCGTCGTATCTTGCAGTACCTAGCAAAGACAGATATTGCTCGTTACCGCGCAATCATCGAGAAGCTCGGCATCCGCCGCTAATTCTCGTTTTAGTTTTCTAACTTAATAGCAGTACGAAGGTAGGAAAGTTGGGTTGCACACGGCAGCCCGACTGGAGCATCAGCGCCCACGAGGATAAATGGTCCTCGGTAGTGGCTCACAGAAGCTGATAAATAAATTTCTGTGGACTTCGATCGAAGATTCATTTTTTCTCTTGTGGTGCGCTGACTTAAACAAAGGAGCGCCCTATGGAGGGTCAAGACATAAAGTCATCAGTAGCCGTTATCGATAACGGTAAGTTCGGTAAGCGCGAGATCAAGTTTGAAACTGGTCGCCTTGCAAAGCAGGCAGCAGGAGCTGCAGCTGTTTACCTCGATGAAGAGACTATGATCTTTTCAGCGACAACAGCATCAAAGTCACCTAAGGATCAATTCGACTTCTTCCCACTCACAGTTGATGTGGAAGAGAAGATGTATGCAATTGGCAAGATTCCTGGTTCATTCTTCCGCCGTGAAGGCCGTCCATCAGAAGAGGCAATTCTTACCTGCCGTCTGATCGACCGCCCATTGCGCCCATCATTCGTTAAAGGTCTTCGTAACGAAGTTCAGATTGTCGTGACAGTAATGGCACTCAACCCTGATCACATGTATGACGTGATTGCAATCAACGCATCTTCAATGTCAACACAGCTTGCAGGTCTGCCATTCTCGGGTCCAATCGGTGGTGTACGTGTTGCACTTATCGAAGGTCAGTGGGTT
>CANGJV010000034.1 GCA_947454425.1 Candidatus Nanopelagicaceae bacterium | reverse complement strand
CCCGGCATCATGCACAAGTGCACAGATTTCAGATACTGCAGATTCGAAAACTCCGTGAGTTGAAGGATATGTAATCATCAATGCAGCAAGAGATTTTCCAGCTGCAGCAATCTTTGACTTGATATCTTCCACAGAAACGTTGCCTTCTTCATCACATTCAACAACAACGACTTTCATTCCTGCCATAACAGCAGATGCCGCATTGGTTCCGTGCGCACTCGATGGAATGAGACAGATTGTTCGATCTTGATCTCCGCGGGAATCATGGTAATTACGAATCGCTAACAAGCCAGCAAATTCGCCTTGACTACCGGCATTAGGTTGTAATGAAACTGCGTCATAACCCGTGATTGCGACCAGCCAATCAGAGAGTTGCTTGATTAATTTACGAGTACCTTGGCTCTGTGAAGCTGGTGCAAATGGATGCAAAGTTGAGAACTCTGGCCATGTCACAGCTTCCATCTCAGTAACTGAGTTGAGTTTCATGGTGCACGATCCCAACGGAATCATTGTGCGATCGAGTGCCAAATCGCGATCAGCGAGATTTCGAAGGTAGCGCATCATCGCAGTTTCAGAGTGGTTGGTATTGAAAATCGGGTGTGAAAGATATTTGCTCGAACGAAGCAAGGTCGGCGAGATATCTCTTCCTGGTGCGGAACTTAAGCCGAGAATAGAGAGAACTTCCCCGAAGGTCTCCTCCGTTGTTTCTTCGTCAAAGGAAATTCTTACTTCACTGTCGCTCACTTGAGCGAAATTAATTCCCTTGGCGGTTGCTGCAGCATGGATAGCAGATGCATCATTCACATCTACAGTTACGGTATCGAACACATTTTCATTCCGTGAATTACTAGCTGCTTGTAATCGCGCTGCAAAACTATAAACTCGCATTGCAATATCCCTCAAACCAGCTGGACCATGCCACATCGCGTAGAAGGCGCTCATATTTGCCAGCAATACCTGTGCAGTACAGATATTGGATGTCGCTTTATCTCGACGAATATGTTGTTCACGAGTTTGTAGCGCTAAGCGGAATGCTGGCTTTCCGGTGGAATCGATACTTTGACCAACTAGTCGTCCTGGCATTGATCGCTCAAGTCCGCTTCGCACTGCAAGGAATCCCGCATGTGGACCACCAAAACCCATCGGCACACCAAAACGCTGAGCGGTGCCGACTGCAATATCTGCACCCCACTCCCCTGGCGCCTTGATTAAAGTCAGAGCTAAGAGATCTGTGGCGGCGATAACGAAAGCTCCACGGCTGTGCGCATAATCTGTCACTGCCGAGTAATCAAAAATTTCACCGGTGGTATCTGGATACTGCAGAAGTAATCCAAAGAATTCTCCGTCATAACCATCACGTGCTACGTGTCCTGCATCGAATTCAACAACTTTGATTCCAAGTGGCTTAGCGCGCGTAAGCACAACTGCCTTTGTCTGCGGATGTACATGCTCTTCGATGAGAAAGACTGCCGCATCGTCAAGCTTGGATGCTCTACGAGCTAACGTCATCGCCTCTGCTGCCGCAGTTGATTCATCGAGCATCGAGGCGTTAGAGATATCGAGTCCGGTTAACTCACAGACCATAGTTTGAAATGCAAATAGCGCTTCTAATCGTCCTTGTGAGATTTCTGGTTGATATGGCGTGTATGCGGTATACCAAGCAGGATTTTCTAGGACATTTCGCTTAATCACCGGCGGAACAATTGTTCCGTAATAACCAGTTCCGATGAGAGAGCGAAAAACTTTATTCTCTGATGCAATTGCGCGAAGTTCTGAGATTACTTCAACTTCGCTTCTACCTTTATCGATGGCCGACTCAATAACGCCAGTGATCGCAATATTTGACGGCACCACATCGGAGATGAAGCCAGTTAACTCCTTATAGCCGAGAAGTTCGAGCATCTTCTGCTCATCTGAACTCGATGGTCCAATATGACGATCTTCAAATGAGCGACTCACAAAACTCCCCTTATTAATTAACAGGGAGCAATATATTCTGCAGACTAGTTAATTAGGCGCCTTTAGCCTTACGTCGAAGCGAGAGTTCGTCACTACCTTCGCCACCTACAATTTCGCCATCAAACTCTCCAGCCAAGGTTGAGAGTGTTCCCTCTACCTCGTGCCAAACCTTTCCGACTGCGATGCCAAATACACCTTGACCGCCCGCAAGTAGATCGATGATCTCATCCGGGCTTGCACATTCGTAGATCGAAGAACCATCGCTCATTAACGTGATGCGCTCTAGCTCTGTCACTCCTCGATTACGTAAGTGATCTACCGCAGTACGAATATTTTGAAGAGAGACACCGGCATCAAGGAGGCGCTTTACAATCTTTAAAACCAAGATGTCGCGAAATCCATAGAGACGTGCAGATCCGGAACCATGTGCCGTACGAATTGAAGGTTCTACTAAACCGGTACGCGCCCAATAATCGAGTTGGCGATATGTAATTCCGGCGGCAGAGCAGGCGGTAGCGCCGCGATAGCCAATTTGCATTTCTTGCTCTGTCACGAGAGGGGGCTCGCTTTCGTTATATCTCCGGGGTTGTGAGATACCTAAGGGTAGGACAGGGAGGGGTGGATGAGATGGAGCGACACGCTCGAAACCTCTACTTGAGGTTTATGGTTCAGGCGCGTTGAAGCCGTTGGCTCAGGCGAAATCGTCTGGGTTGATCTGGTCGAGGAATTCGCGGAAAGCCTCTACCTCTTGCTCACTCTCCCCTGTTCCAGCACCTGGGATCTGAATTCCGGCGCTATCCAAGAGATTTTGATTGACCAAGATGTTGGTCTTGGTCCGAAGCGCAATCGCAATCGCATCAGATGGTCGAGCAGAGATTGCTGGGAGCGCTCCACTCTCATTTCGCATTTGAAGCTCTGCGTAGAAGATTCCATCGCGCATCTCGGTGATATGTACTGCAGTCATCGTTACGCCCGTGCTCTCTAAAATCTCCACAATCAAATCGTGGGTCAAGGGGCGCACTGGCTGGAGTTCTTGCTGAGCGAAGGCAATCGCTGTCGCTTCAACCGAGCCGACCCAGATTGCGAGAAAAGTCGTACCTTCGACCTCTTTCAGGAGGACTATCGGTTGGTTTGATGGCATCTCAACCCGCACGCCTACAACTTCAACCAAGGTAAACATTAATGAACTCGAATTAACGAGGACGATTGAGGCCGCTGCGGACCAGCGATGCATGAAGTCTGACTGAGAGAGCTGCAATCTCCTTCTGTACTTCTTCAGCGCGAGCCTTTGACTCACTCGACTTCTGGCGTGTGTATGGAGTGATTACTTGTTCAATCAAACCAATTTCGCGGTCGGCCGCGGTCTTAAATGAGCGAAGATGGCGAGCCTCGATTCCAAAGGATGCCATCTCAGATACTGCTTTAGCGACAGAGAGAGCATCGGCATCGTAATGACGGCCACGAAGAGTAATTAATCCGAAGGATTCAAGTTCGACCAGCTGGCCATCACTAAGGCCAGAGGCGTTAACCAGCTCCTCGCGAGAGAGGCGCATCTCGGATTGCTCGCCAAATGTAGATGGAGCAATCTCGCCATCGATTGTTGCAAGACCTAGCGTTGGGCGCGGTACCGCTGTTCCCTGTGGTGTTGGGACTAGGCCACGGTCAAGGGCATCGAGATTTTCCTTGATGACTTTGAGAGGAAGATATTGATCGCGCTGAGCAAGAAGTACGTATCGAAGACGGTCGAGATCATTGCTGGTGAATTTACGGTAACCAGATGGAGTGCGCTGCGGCTCGATTAGTCCTTCAGATTCAAGGAAGCGAATTTTTGAGATAGTAATATCTGGAAAATCGCCTCTCAACTTAGTGAGAACTTCACCGATACTTAAGTAGGCACGTGCTGGAACGCTCATTCGCTTCTCCCCTTATTTGCAGCTCCGATAAAGAGCATATGAAATTTGCCAATCTGTAACTCATCACCTGATACGAGGTGGTGAGTTGAAACTTCTTCATTATTTATATATGAACCGTTGAGGCTTCCGCCATCTTTATAGATAAATGCTCTGCCTTCTTTTGTAATCGTTCCATGGGAACGAGATACGGTGACATCATCAAGAAAAATGTCCGAAGCAGGTGCGCGGCCGATGGTGACACCATCTGAGGTAATCAAGAATCGAGCACCACGAGATGCACCGCGATGAATAATGATCATCGCCTTCTCGCCATCGCCATCTAAAAGGGCTTGTAATACCGCTGCATCTTCCTTTGAGGATTCAGAGAGGTACTTATCAATCAAAGCTGTCGGGGAAGAATCAGCGGTAGATCGAACGCCCAAGTGGAGGGTAGTTGTGAGTTCACTAGCAGGAGTCGACTTCTTATTTGTATCCATCAACGCCTCCCTCAATTCACTCTTTTAAGGTTTAGCCCGAAAGGGGGCTCACCTTCAACGTGAGGCTGACACTAGAGAGTTGAGCGGATTTTTTCAAGCCGAGAAATCAGCCTGTGATCTCGCCATATTGTTCTGCGGTCAAGAGGGAGAACTCTCCATCTACTGAGATTTCCGCCAACCATCCCCCGCCATATGGCTCGGAGTTGACAAGTTCCGGAGTGCCAACCAAAGCTTCGTTGACAGCTGTAACTGTTCCTGTCACCGGTGCAAAAATTTCTGAGACAGACTTCGTGGACTCAACTTCGCCACAAACTTTATCTGCAGTTACGCGCTCTCCCACTTTCGGCATCTGGACATACACGATGTCGCCGAGCGCTCCTTGCGCAAAATCAGTAATGCCCATGCGAATCGTTCCTGCAGTCGAAGTCTGAGCAACCCACTCGTGCTCTTTTGTATATTGCAGATCTGCCGGAATATGTGACATGGAAATCCTTCTCGTTAAGGTCTTATTGGATTTCGATAACCCGATGAGACGAGTGAACTCTAATACTTTTAATTCCTTCTCGGAAATATGAAACGCCAGTGAAGAGGTAGAGCGCAAGCCCCCAGATTGCAAATGCCCAGCCAAGGATAAATGCCAACGTGCCAAGCCAAGATTCATCGAGCGCCAATAGCAGAAATGGGAAGGCATAGAGGAGATTGAAGGTTGCTGCCTTACCGAGGTATGTAACCTTCAGTGGAGGTTGACCCTTCTTTGCCAGAACAATGGTCATAAGACCAAGTACGAGATCACGAATTAAAAGCGAGGCCAATAACCATAACGGAATTGCGCCACGAATATTGAGCACAATCAGAGTTGCCAAAATGTAGATTCGATCAATAGCAGGATCTGCTAACTCGCCGAAGCGAGAGGTTTGATTCCACAATCGTGCAAGCTTGCCATCTAAATAATCAGTGATGCCGCCAACTGCCAACACGAAAATTGCCCAACCATCTGCATGGCGAGACAAGGCGAGCCAGATAAAGAGCGGAACACCCAACCCTCGTAACGCGGTCAGGGCGTTAGGAATTGTCAGGTACTGCCTCATTCTTTATCGCGCTCCTTGACTCGAACGGCGACTTGCACCGGGGTTCCCGGGAAGCCAAATTCTTCACGAAGTCGACGCTCAATAAAGCGACGATATGAAGGCTCGATCCAGCCAGATGAGAAGACCACAAATTTCGGAGGAGCAATACCGGCCTGGGTGGCGTAGTAAACCTTCGGCTGTTTTCCACCACGTACCGGTGGTGGCGTTGCCCCGATGAGTGCGCCGAGGAATGAATTGAGCTTCGATGTCGGAACTCGCTTCTCCCAGGAGGAGAGCGCGGTTCGAAGAGCCGGCGCTAAACGGTCACGGTGCCAACCAGTCTTAGCTGCAACATTTACACGTTGCACCCATTCGATATGGCCAAGATGGCGATCAAGTTCTTTCTCTAATTTTTCGCGTCGATCTTCATCAACCAAATCCCACTTGTTGAGAACAAGAACCATTGCCTTACCTGATTCTTCAACCATTGAAATAATTCGCAAATCTTGTTCAGAGATAGGAACTGATGCATCGAGTACGAGCGCTACACATTCGGAGCGTTCGAGTGCAGTCTGCGTACGAAGAGTTGCGTAGTAATCAGTACCGCTTGCCTGATTAGCACGTTTCTTGATTCCAGCAGTATCTACAAATCTCCAGACCTGACCACCGATTTCGATAAGTGAGTCAACTGGATCGCGAGTTGTACCAGCGACGTCATCCACGATTGAACGGTTCTCCCCCGCCAGCGCATTGAGCAAACTAGATTTTCCGACATTTGGTCGACCGATAAGCGCGATACGACGATAGCCATCTTGTGTTTGCGCACGACCAACCTCTGGCAAAGAATTTACGATTGTGTCGAGCAAATCTCCAGAACCACGACCATGTAATCCAGAGACGAAGTGTGGTTCGCCTAATCCTAGATTCCAAAGCGCATGCGCATCAGCTTCATCATGATCACCATCGACTTTATTGGCGATGAGAATTGTTGGCTTCTTCGCTTTGCGAAGTTCTTGCACCATGACATCATCTTCATCGAGTGCACCAACTTGAGCGTCAACAACAAAGGCGAGAATATCTGCCTCTTCCATTGCGAGTTCCGCGCCGGCTGAAATTGCAACCGATATTCCATCGGGTTTAGATTCCCATCCTCCGGTATCCATCACGATAAATCTGCGCCCGCCCCATTCGCATTCGTATTGAACGCGATCGCGGGTGACGCCAGGAGTGTCTTCCACAATCGCTTCACGACGACCAATAAAGCGATTGATTAACGTTGATTTTCCGACATTAGGTCGACCGAGAATTGCCACGATTGGTAAACCGAGAAGGGAACGCTCAACCAGGAGCTCCCAGACCCGCTCGATTGTTTCTTCCAAAGTTAACTCAGTGCTATCAACATGGACCGCATCAGAGGCCATCACTAACGGGCTGGCTTTACGAGAAGAGTCGAGTTCATCGCGTGATGTGAGCGAGAGAGCAACATCTTCAGTTGTAATAGCAACTTCATTTAATTCATTTTCGCGACGCATTGTGCGCGCATCAATATCTGCAGTCAGATACACCTTCAGCGCAGCATCTGGAGAAACGACAGTTCCGATATCTCTTCCCTCGACAACAATTCCACGTTCTGCTTTACCAATGATTGATCGCTGCAACTTGAGTAGCTCGGCACGAATTTCTGGATTGGCAGCAATTTGTGAAACTTTATTTGTGACATTAAGAGTTCGTATCTCTTCAGATATGTTGCGATCTGCCAGAAATATTTCTGGCTTCTTTGGATCGGCGTTGAAAGTTATTCGCTTAACGGCGAGAGCGGCGAGGATATCATTTGTATCGTCACTCTTTATCTCAAGTGCGAGAAAGGCAACAGCGCGATAGAGGGCGCCAGTATCGAGATAATTCCAGCCAGCACGAAGTGCTACGCCTTTTGATGTAGAGGACTTGCCAGCTCCGCTTGGGCCATCGAGTGCAACAACAATCATCTGTAGCCCAAACCTTTCTATAAACAAGTCGACTTATAAATACTGCTTCTATTATCGCGTACTTAATTCGCTAGCCTCACCAATTACCGCGGTTCGTGGGCGCTCCAACCTTTGCTCTTTAAATGTTGAAAGAGCTTCTGCGCATCAGGGGCCGAAAGAGCAAGTGTGATTAATCCCGTGTACTGCTCTGGTGAATGCTCGATTGATAGATCTTCAACGTTTACCTGTGCCGCAGCGCATTCTTCAAACAGCGCAGCAAGTTGTCCAGGCTTATCTTGGATGACAACTGGCAGATATGTGTAGTTCCGAGCCACTCCACCATGTTTGCCGGGAATCATTGCACGACCACGATTTCCATCCTTGATAAAATTTTCAACAGCGGTTTCATCAGATAAATGTGAAAGCAATTCTTGTAAATCTTCAATTACCTTCTCAATCAGAGGTGCCAGCGGCTCTCGATTGGCCGAGATGATTTCGCGCCAAAGCATTGGATTTGAGGCTGCAATCCGGGTCGTATCCCGAAGTCCGCTTCCTGCAAGATCAAGCCACTGCGCCGGAGCTCCCTCCAACTGTGCCGCCAAAGTCGAACTCAGGATCTGAGGTAGGTGCGAGACAAGAGCGACCGCTTGATCATGTGCCCGCACCGGCATATCAACGAGGTGACCGCCACAGAGCTGGATGACTTCACATCCAAGACGTAATAACTCGCCATCGACTCCGGTGGAGTCAATAATCCAGGGACGACCTTGGAAGAGATCGCCTCTTGCAGACTCAGCTCCCCCAACCTCCCTACCAGCCATCGGGTGAGTAGGCAGAAAATGTGAGATATCGAATCCTAATGATGATACGTCAAGTAGAGGGTTAGTTTTTACAGAGGATATATCCATAAACCTTTGATTAATACTTGTGCCAATTTCAGAAGAAAGTACAGATGAAATTGTAGAAAGCGGAGATGCAATTATCGTGAGGTCACTTGAACGTTCAGAGACGGAAAGTCTCATGAGGTCTTGGGCTAAGGATTGGCTCGCGTGATCAATATCGGCCATCTCGACCTCAATGCCCTTACCGGAAAGTGCCAAACCAATTGAGGTTCCAATGAGGCCAGAACCAACTATTCTCACCTTTTGCAGCGATACGCCTTCCATTACTGCGCAATATCTCTACGTAGGCTCTTTGCTCCATCGAGGTAAATATGTGCGATCTCGGAGGATTTAAGAGTGGTCTCAACTGTAGCCATAGCTCGAACCACTCTAGGAAGTGCGCCTGGTACATCAATCTCTACTGCACAGAGCAGTGGTGTGGATTCGAAGCCAACCTCGCGCGCAGCGGCAGCCGGAAAGGCGGCGTTGAGATCTGGCGTCGCAGTGAGAAGAACGGAGATGACGTTTTCTACCTCGAGCGAATTGGCCGCCAAAATCTCAGATAAGAGGCGCTTTGTCCCAGCAGCTATCGCCTCAGGCGAATTGACCTCTACCTGGATAGCTCCCCTAATTGCTCGTATCGACATAGTCAAAGCATACCCTTCCGAAGTTTTTTCGCTTCTAATTCTTAATATATTTGTCGCTAAAACCTCTTAACTATAACTGCAATATTGCAACAGGCTCAAAAATTCTCCGAGAACCACCCATGTGTTCTTTCAATTATAAATATCGATAAATGGTTATTCAAAAGGAACTTTTTAGCGTGTAAATATCGATATAGCGGCAATATAGAAACTGGACTTCCAAATATCTACAAAACGCTAAAGACATTAAGTAACTTAGTATCGATTTATTTATTTAAATCTAAAGCGTTTTGTAGCGTTATCAACTCACCATCATTAAGATCACGCCATCGACCTTCAGGTGTTTCACCGAGAGAGATCGGACCAAACTTGGTACGGATGAGTCGTAGGACCTCTACCCCGATCGCCTCCATGAGGCGGCGAATAATGTGGTATCGACCTTCATGGATCGTGACCTCTAACCAGGTTGGAGAGAGCTGCTTATAGTCGAGGACTCGAGCCATTCCATCATCTAACTCAACGCCATTTCGAAGAGTCTTTTCAATCCCGGTTGGAAGCTTTCCCTCGAACTCGATGATGTAGGTCTTCTCCAGCCCATAGGAAGGATGGGTGGCCCTAAAGGTCAAATCGCCATCATTTGTAAGGAGGATGAGTCCTTCTGAGTCTTTATCGAGGCGACCAACATGAAATAGGCGCTCTCGTCGCAAGTCAATGAAATCGGCTAGTGAAGGACGACCCTCTGGGTCAAACATGGTTGACAGAACACCTCTGGGCTTATGAAGTGCAAGATAAGTCTTAGTCATTTGTTGTGTGATTGTCTCACTATCAACTTCTACTTGAACCTTTTCGGGGTCAAACTTGGCTCCGAGTTCACGTACGACGCGACCATCGACCATGACGCGGCCAGAGATGATGAGCTCATCCGCTCCCCTGCGAGAGGTGACACCTGCATCGGCGATGATTTTATTGAGGCGTAGTTGCGCCATAGAGATCTTCCTATCTGCGGCTATCCATTGACGACAGTCGGGGTAAGTCGACCCCTAAAGGCAGGGTCGTGGGAAGAGTGTACTGGAGAGGTTAGTCGGTGAGCGAATCGAGAATCTCGTCAAGGCTATCAATATCGGGCAGATGCGGTGCCAATGGTGGCAGATCCTCGATTTTGTTGAGCCCTAGCCGCTCCAAGAAGTAACTGGTGGTCTTGTAGAGGATCGCTCCGGTCTCGTTTTCAATACCGTATTCGTCAACCAGACCACGTGTAATCAGCGTCTTCATGACCGCCTCAACATTTACCCCTCGAATCGCCGATACTCGCGCGCGCGAGACGGGCTGGCGATAGGCGATGACTGCCAAGGTCTCCAAGGCAGCTTGAGTAAGTCGGTTCTGCTGGCCGTCGAGGACGAACTTCTCTACCGTTGAGCTAAATTCAGGTGAGCTATAGAAGCGCCATCCCCCGTTTATCGCCTTGAGGGCAAATCCATGATCCGCATAGGAGCTCTGGAGCTGTTCTAGAGAGTCCACAACCTGGTCGACCGTTACCTC
This sequence comes from Candidatus Nanopelagicaceae bacterium, assembly GCA_947454425.1. Taxonomy (GTDB): domain Bacteria; phylum Actinomycetota; class Actinomycetes; order Nanopelagicales; family Nanopelagicaceae; genus Planktophila. Next base: position 1,748 of record CANGJV010000034.1, on the reverse strand, counting down.
AAGTACGGTTGCCAGAGTCAATTCGGTTACCGGCTCATCAACGACCATCAAAATCGCCTCAATGGAACGGCCGAGCGTCGCCTCGTCGTAGACGTGGGAAAGTTGTCCCTCCGTTGGTTCGGTCGCTGCCTGGAGATCTACCAAATCAGGGCTTTCGCCACCGCTCTGTACATCTACTGCCTCATCTCGATTGAGATCACTCATCTGCGGACTCCTCTTCAACTGGAATTTCAACAATCTCTGCCTTCAAACCCTCAACCTCTTCTTCAGGGTAGAGCTCACTGACCGGAATATCGAACTCAGATGAGGCGAGAATCTCGCCATCATCGGTGCCGACCCAACTGATCTGGAGCTCGCCCAATGCGACAACTTGTTCAAATCGCAAGGCGCCTTGGCGGTAGAGATCGAGCAGGGCGAGGAAGCGAGCAACCACGACCAGGGTTGAATCCGCCTCAGCGATAAGGGCGCGGAAACTGACCGTACGCCCCTTGCGGAGGGCCTCAACGACCAATCGGGACTCTTCTGCGACGCTCACAAGGGCTGAATGGAGGTGTTCTACAGCAACCACTGGCGCGACCTTTGGCGTCAGAACTCGATCTGCGATAGCGGCAAATCGTTCTGGACCTACCCCGATTAAGACCTCAGGTAGGAGGTTGGCCAGGGCGGGGTCGAGGGCAACTACACGAGGGAAGGACTTATCTGCCGCTGCAATCGCCTCTTGGAAGTTGGCCGCAATCTCCTTAAAGGCCCGGTACTGAAGGAGGCGAGCGAAGAGGATATCTCGGGCTTCAAGAAGAGCGAGGTCTTCTTCATCCTCAATCTCGCCACTTGGAAGAAGGCGAGCCGCATTGAGATCTAGGAGGGTCGCAGCGATTACGAGGAACTCAGTGGCCTGATCCAGGCGCCAACCCTCCCCAGATGCCTCGAGGGCTCGAATAAATGAGATGAATTCATCGGTGACAAGGCTCAGTGAGACCTCGGTGATATCGAGCTTATGGCGGGAAATAAGCTGCAGCAAGAGGTCAAAGGGGCCATCAAAGTTATCAAGGTGGACGCTAAAGGCAGCTGAGGCTGCAGGGTCGGTGGCGTGAGCAGGCTCGATCTCAGGCGCTTGGCCTGCAAGATCTACGCTCGCAACATCTGCGCTCTCGACAATATCCACGCGCGAACCTTACTTGGTCTAGTTGCCTCTATGAGCACATCCGGCGTAGAGTCGCGTCACTTGAGAAAGAGGTTTGACGCTTGAACGCTAAATCGACATTTGAAGACGATGTAGTAACCGCTACCGCGCTCTTTGGAGGACCACTCCAGAACTTCCCTGTCCCGGCACCCATCACCGAACATGGACAGGCAAAGGTCATATCTATCTTTAATCAAAAAGGTGGAGTCGGAAAGACAACAACGACAATCAGTCTTGGTGCTGCGTTGGCCGAATTAGGACGCCGCGTTCTACTCGTCGACTTCGATCCGCAAGGCGGACTTTCGCTCGGACTTGGTGTCAATGCACACCGTCTGCCACTAGAAAATACTGTCTACTACGCACTCCTTGCGCCAGATGCAAACATTGATGAGATTGTTTTGAAGTCATCCGTTGCAAACCTTGATTTCCTACCAGCAAATAAAGATCTGGTCGGAATTGAAATGAAGCTCTCCAGTGATATTTCAGGACATCTTTATCTGAAGAAGGCGCTCGCTCCATTACGTAACGAATACGATGTGATTTTAATTGACTGCCAGCCAACAATGGG
>CANGJV010000033.1 GCA_947454425.1 Candidatus Nanopelagicaceae bacterium | reverse complement strand
GATCGGTCTTAATCGACTTGCGATACTTGATAGCAGCGGTAGATGTGCCAAAGAATGCGGCGGTCTTTGAAGTCGCCACAACCGAGACGGGATTACGGTCAGGAAATGAAAGAAGCATCGCAGGTGTTTGAATCAATCCCCCGCCGCCCGCAATCGCATCGACAAATCCGGCAGAAAACATCGCTAGAAATAGCAGTGCAACATTGAGCAGAGATAAATCGTAAAACACGTTACTTCAACGTTGCTAGAGTCTTTACGATTTCATCGACAGCGAGAGCCACAGCAATCTCTGACTTCTCACCGCTCTTGCGAACTCGGACTTCAACATTTCCTTGTTCAAGCGCTTTGCCAACGACGACGATGATTGGAATTCCAATTAATTCAGCATCCTTAAACTTCACGCCCGGACTAGTGCCACGACGATCATCAAGCATTACAGAGACTGAGCGGGACTCAAGATCTGATGCAAGCTTCTCTGCCGCATCAAAGAGTGAATCATCTTTACCTGCAACAACAAGATGTACCTTCGCTGGCGCAACTTCAACCGGCCATGAAAGTCCGATTTCATCATGGGTCTGTTCGGCAATAGCAGCAACTGCGCGCGAAACACCGATGCCATATGAACCCATTGTTACTACCTGGCTCTTGCCATTCTGATCGAGGACTGTGAGATTCAGGGCATCTGCATATTTGCGGCCGAGTTGGAAGATGTGACCAATTTCGATTGCGCGATCAATAACTACCGCGGTATCGCAACTTGGACATGAATCACCTTCACGAATCTGCGCTGCCTCGATGTAATGGTCAACCTCAAAATCGCGACCGTTAACAACATTGAGTGCATGCTTATCTTTGGCATTAGCACCTGTTACCCAAGATGTTCCGGGAGCAATGCGTGGGTCGGCATAAACAGTGATGCCATTCTTCTTCGCATCTTGTGGACCGATATATCCCTTAACAAGTCCAGGGAACTTTGCAAAGTCTGCTTCTTCAAAGACGCGGATCTCATTTACGCCAGCCATATTTGCCTGCAGCCGCTTGAGATCTACTTCGCGATCTCCGGGAACGAGAACTGAGATTGCTGTTGTATCTGCCATCAGCATCACATTCTTAAGAGTTGATGCACCTGTATATCCCCCACCAAACTTTGTATTGAGGAGCTCAACCAAGGAATCAATGGTGGGTGTATTTGGAGAATCAAATACTTCGAGCGCACCGACAGATGAAGCATCTGCTGCCGAAACCTTTGTTGTCATCGCTTCAACATTTGCTGCGTATCCACATTGAGGGCAGAGCACGTATGTGTCTTCACCTGTTGGACATGGTGCCAGGAACTCTTCTGAAGAGGATCCTCCCATTGCGCCAGCAACTGCCGAGACGATGTTGTACTTCATACCCAAGCGATCAAAGGTTTTGACATAAGCGGCGCGATGCCTTTGATATGACTCGACTAAACCTTCGTCGGTAAGGTCAAATGAATAGGAATCCTTCATCACAAACTCACGGCCGCGAATAATTCCAGAACGTGGTCGAGCCTCATCGCGATACTTAGTCTGAATTTGGTAGAGCGATAGCGGCAAATCTTTATAAGAGGAGTACTCGCCCTTAACCATCAAGGTAAACATCTCTTCGTGAGTTGGACCGAGAAGATAATCAGTTCCTTTGCGATCTTGGAGGCGGAATAAATCTGGACCGTATTCAGTCCAACGATTCGTCTGCTCGTAAGGTTCGCGCGGCAGCATTGCTGGGAAGTGCACTTCTTGGAATCCAGCTGCATCCATCTCTTGTCGAACAACATTTTCGATATTGCGAAGTGTGATTACACCGAGTGGCAACCATGAGTAAATACCAGCAGCAATTCGGCGGATATATCCGGCGCGCACCAATAGGCGGTGGCTTGGGACCTCAGCATCTGCTGGGTCATCGCGGAGGGTACGAAGAAACAAGGTAGACATTCGCAACATGGCGCGAGCCTACCCTGAAGTTAAGAAGTTACGACGGAGGGTTCGCCTGAAGCAACGCCCGCTGCTTCCATCTCTTCAGCCAATCGCATCGCTTCTTCAATAAGAGTTTCAACAATTTGCGCCTCTGGAACAGTCTTGATGACCTGACCCTTTACGAAAATCTGACCCTTGCCATTACCGGATGCAACGCCAAGATCTGCCTCGCGCGCTTCTCCTGGGCCATTTACAACGCAACCCATGACTGCAACACGAAGTGGAACAGTCATTCCTTGCAAACCAGCTTGAACTTTCTCAGCCAATGTATAGACATCAACTTGTGCGCGACCACATGAAGGACATGAAACGATCTCAAGTTTGCGTTGACGCAAATTGAGTGATTCAAGAATCGACATTCCAACTTTGATCTCTTCTACCGGAGGGGCAGAGAGCGATACGCGGATTGTGTCGCCGATTCCTTCTGCAAGGAGGATACCGAAAGCTGTGGCAGATTTGATTGTGCCTTGAAAGATTGGTCCGGCCTCTGTTACACCAAGGTGTAATGGGTAATCACACTTTGCTGCAAGAAGGCGGTAAGCGTTGACCATAGTCACAGGGTCGTGATGCTTCACTGAAATCTTAATATTGCTAAAGCCGTGCTCTTCAAAGAGTGATGCTTCCCAGAGTGCAGACTCTGCTAGCGCCTCTGGTGTTGCCTTGCCGTACTTCGCAAGTAGACGAGGATCTAGTGAGCCGGCATTTACACCGATACGAATTGGAATTCCAGCATCTCCAGCTGCCTTGGCAACCTCTTTCACCTTGTCATCAAATTGCTTGATATTGCCAGGGTTAACGCGAACTGCGGCGCATCCGGCATCGATGGCAGCGAAGATGTACTTTGGTTGAAAATGAATATCTGCAATTACCGGAATCTGAGACTTCTTTGCAATCTGTGCCAGCGCATCTGCATCATCTTGTGATGGAACGGCAACGCGAACAATCTGACAGCCAGCAGCCGTCAGCTCTGCAATCTGCTGAAGCGTTGCATTGACATCAGAGGTAAGCGTTGTGCACATTGATTGAACGCTGACTGGAGAATCAGAACCTACTCCAACATTGCCAACCATGAGCTGCTTTGTCTTTCGTCGTGGCGCAAGCGGCTTTAGTGGGGCGGTTGGAATTCCAAGATCTACCATGAGCCGTATTCTGCCCGATATTTAAAGATTGAGCGAGACAGGATTGATGATGTCGGCAAGGACAAGCAGAATGGTCAATATTCCGAGCAAGATTACGACCACACCAGTGATAGGTGTAAGGACATTCACATCAATTGGAGCAGGACGTGGACGTCGACGAAGCCTTGCAAAGAGAGCCCGGAGTTCATCAGCAATTGCAACTGCCATGTGGCCACCGTCGAGCGGCAGAATTGGCAGTAAATTAAAGAGACCGACAAATATATTGAGACTTGCAACAAGAAGAATGAAGGTTCCCAGGCGCTCATTGTTGTTGAGCTTATCGCTGCCGACTGCTTGACCCGATGCACGAGCTGCACCAACCACTCCAACTAAACCATTGGGATCGCGTTTTTCATGAAAGAAAGTCTCGCGAATTAATTGTGGGACCTTTGCCGGAATCAGCACCAGTGATTTTGCAGACTCTTTTGTCAGCATCCATGTTGCCCGCGATGATTCGGTGATGGATTTTATAAAGCCATCGCGCTCAGTACCAAGGGCGGTAGTGATGCCAAGCATGTACCGCTTTGCATCCTCGTTATAGGCGGGAGATGCATCAATGGCAATCTCTGATCCGCCACGTTTAACGACGAAGTGCATCACTGCGCCCTTTGATTCGCCAATCTTCTTCGCATCATTCTGCCACTGCGTAACTTTGACGCCATTGATTGAGATGATTTCATCGCCTGGCTTGAAACCAGAAGACTCAGCTACTGAACTCTTTGAAATCTGCGAAATTGTCGGTGTTATCGTCGTGTAGCCAACGCCAAAGAAGATAGTGAAGATGAGAAGGAAGCCAAGAATAAAGTGAGCAGTTGATCCGGCTCCGAGAACAATGAGCTTCTTCCACGATGAAGCGGTAATAAATGCTCGTCCTTCTTCACCTTGTGGCATCTCATCGCTGGGGGTCATACCTTCAATGCGGCAATAACCGCCCGCAGGAATCGCCTTGATTCCGTACTCGGTCTCACCACGAGTGATGGACCAGATTCGACGGCCAAATCCTACGAAGAACTCAGAAACCCACATTCCGAATTTGCGCGCTGTTAAAAAATGTCCAAGTTCGTGAAACATCACCGATATAAGCAGAGCGAGAATAAAAGCTACGATTCCAAGAATCTCCATTATGAGGCTACCTTCGTTATGAGGAGTGAGGTCTTCTTCCGTGCATCCTCTTCTATAGCACTGACATCTGAGAGATCTCTCAACGTTGGGATAGTGCCGCCTTCATATTGCTCAACAATTTTTGCAACTGTTGAAATAATCTCATTAAATGCAATTTTTCCAGTGATGAACGCCGCCACCACTACCTCATTGGCTGCATTAAAAATCGCAGGGAGCGCTCCCCCGATATGACCGCAGTGACGGGCTAAATCAACGGCGGGAAAACGTTTTGCATCTATCGGCGCAAAGCTCCAGGTAGATGATTTGCTCCAGTCAATTGGCGCTGTTGCCCCAGCTGTGCGATGAGGATAATTAATCGCGAGTGCGATTGGGCCCATCATATTTGGTGGTGAAGCCTGAGCAATCGTTGAACCGTCTTTGTACTCGACCATCGAATGCACAATAGATTGCGGATGAATTACTGCCTCAATCTGCGAATAAGGCAGATTGAAAAGGTGATGGGCTTCGATTATTTCTAGTCCTTTATTCATTAAGGTGGCAGAGTTGATTGTGACTACTGGACCCATACTCCATGTTGGATGAGCTAGCGCTTCATCAAGTGTCACGCCAGATAGATCTTCCCGGTCGCGGAAAGGACCGCCGCTTGCAGTGAGAACTAGCTTTGAAATATCTGTTGCATGATTGCCTTGTAAGCATTGCCAGATGGCAGAGTGCTCTGAATCCACTGGAAGGATTTGGTTCGGCTTCACAAGCGGCATCACTAAATCGCCACCGGCCACCAAAGATTCCTTATTTGCCAACGCCAGTTGATTGCCTGCTTTAATTGCTGCCAGGGTTGGGCCTAAACCAATCGAGCCCGTAATGGCATTGAGCACTACATCGCATTTCAAGGCGGCAATTTCGGTAGAAGCTTCAGCTCCGTCGATAACTGTTACATCTGGCAACGCCTGTCGAATCAAATCAGCGTTTTTAACTACACCTACCGTCTTGACTCCATACTTATTTGCTTGTGCAATGAGAAGTTCGGGATCTGATCCCGCAGCAGTAATTGCTAGGACTTCAAATAATTCTGGATTTGCCTCAACAATCTCAAGCGCCTGGACTCCAATCGACCCGGTAGAGCCGAGGATGATGACTTTGCGCATGGCTGCATCTTCTCACGAGAAGGCGCTGGCGCTCTAACTCTTCTTATAACCTGCCGGACAGACGGGCTTTACTCCTGAGATTTTTTTAACAGTTTTGCCTTTTTTACAGGTGATGGTGGTCTTCTTGGCTAGTCCCGCACTTTCTGAAATTGGCGTGCCTCGAGTTTGCGTCAACTTAACTTTGATTGTCGGGCTTGAGAAAGTGAAACCTTTGGCAGATAGTCGGAACCAGCCATTATTTTCACTTACCGTTGTCGTTGCAACTTGATTTTCGCCATTTGCAGAAAGGATGCTGACCGATGCCGAAATTGGAGCAGAGGAGTATCCATAAAGGCATCGAGCAGCCTGTGAATCTAGAACAAGATCATAGGAACCCAGAAATGGAGTTGCGCCATCAGGATTGAGATGAAGTGCGGCCACCTTGTAATTCAATTCAGAATTTGTAAATGTTGGCGGATTTCCTGAGTACCAAAGAGAATTAGTAGTAACCAACCCGATGAACTTCTCGCGACTCGATAAACATTTTTGGGCAGTGGGGTCTGAAAAATTCTCAGCAGCTGATTTAAAATTCCAGTAATCCGATAGCCCGTCAGCTTTATCCCCGGTAAGAGGAAGCCATGCCTGGAACCAATTAAAATTATAGGTAGATGGTTCTAGTTGCCAGACATACCCGCCACCAGGAACAAGTGGGTGTGCTCCCCCATCAGTTAAGACTGTTAAGAGAGATTCGGGGACTTTATCTATATCAACTTTGGGTGCGCTTCCCTCAACTGTTACAGGTTTGGCAGTTACTGATATCCGGTTGATTTGGGAAGAATATTTACTAACTTCGATACTTGGCGAAGCCAGTCGGCCTTGCAACCATCCTGTCACATTGTTAGGAACGCGTAGAGTTACAGAAGCCACTGCGTCACTCGCCCATCTTGTAGCAACACCACATCGATTAGGCTCTTGCCAGATGCACCTTCCAACATGATAGTTGTGAACCAGTGAACGGTTTTCGCCATTGACAATCACCTCATAATTCATCGCCATCCCCTCGGGACCAACGACTTCTCGAAACGGGACGATTGAAGTCTGAAAATCTCTGAGTCGAAAATCTCCATTACTTATTACATATCTCAAACGAGCAGCAACTGCGTAATCGTTTCCGCCGCCGGTGTGCGAAGCTCCAGGAACTTGCCAGAGTCCAATTGTCGAACCATATGGCGTTTCATACTTTGAATCAGCAGGAACATTCTTACCTTGAATATTTCTGACAAATTTTCCCTCGGTGAGAGCGCCTCCATCTTTGCCGACAGAGATTCCCTCTACGCAAGACTCATATTTCGTTCCGGCACAGACAGGAAGAATTAGCTCAATACTGATATTTCGGAAACCCTTACAACCAGGATCATCAATTGAAGTGCAGACAGCGCCATTATTTGCATCGTTATATCCAAGTACTGCTGAGACTCCATTTCCACTTCTCAGGACATCTTCATACCAAACTAGCCCAATCTGACCTTGGGGAGATGAGTCGTCAGCCCAGAACGAATCCTCAGCGTGCGCGGCAACATTTGACGAAGTGATGAGCGCCAATAAAAGAACGGCAAGAGTTTTACGCATAGTTCGATGATACTCAAAGCTTAAGGATGGCGCTGGCCTTGACTAGTCAACTATTTGACGGCGCGCTTGCGTCCTACAACTTGACCAAGAATTACGATGACAAGAGCAATGATGAACATTGACGAACCAATGACATTTGCCTGTGGTGGAATACCGCGAGCCGCCGAGACATAGATGAACTTCGGAAAAGTTGTCATCGTGCCAGAGTTAAAGTTTGTAATGATGAAGTCATCGAAAGAGAGGCTGAATGCAAGCAGTGCGGCTGCAGCGATTCCAGGAGCAACCAGTGGAAGGGTTACACGACGGAATGTTTCAACTTCGTTTGCATAGAGATCCATCGCAGCTTGCTCAAGACGTGGATCAAGACTTGCAATACGAGCCTTGACTGTTACGACCACAAAAGACATACAGAACATAATGTGCGCAATCACAGTAGGCCAGAAGCCAGGGTTAATTTTGAGGGTAAGAAATAGTGAGAGAAGTGATGCACCAAGAACAATCTCTGGCGTTGCCATCGGAAGAAAGATTAAGAGGTTGGTTGATGAGCGGCCACGGAATTTATGGCGACCAATTGCGAAGGCAATCATCGTTCCAAGAATTGTGGCAAAAGTTGTTGCCAATAGTCCGATCTTTATCGAGTTACCTAGTGCGGTACATACCTCAGGCGCACCACATGGGTTTAGCCAGTTAGCAAAGGTAAAGCCCTTCCAGATGAGGTTTGACTTGCCGCCATCATTGAATGAGAAGACAACGGTGTAAGCAACCGGAATGAGTAGGTAGGTAAAGGCAACCAATGCGTAGATGCGAATGAGATTACGCTGGAACCAGCGAGATACTTTTCTCATACCAACTCCTCGGTTCCAGCTTTACGGATATAGACGGTGACAAGAACCAAGATAGCTGCCATCAATGTAAATGAGAGTGCAGCAGCTGTTGGGTAATCGACGATCTTAAAGAAGCGCGATTCGATGACGTTACCGATCATCTTTGTCTGCGGACTTCCCAAGATCGCGGCATTTACATAATCGCCAGCTGCCGGAATAAACGTAAGAAGGGTTCCTGCAACAACGCCAGGAAGTGATAAAGGAAATGTCACTTTACGAAATGTTGTAAAACCATTGGCATAGAGGTCGCCAGAAGCCTCAAGTGTGCGTGGGTCGATGCGATCAATGGATGCATATAAAGGAAGTGTCATAAATGGCAAGAAGTTGTAAGTCATACCCGCAACCACTGCAAAGGCTGACGATGTAAGCGTCGTACTTGGCGCAATGATGTGGAGGCTACGAAGGGTCGGAACAACAAATCCTTGTTCTCCAAGAATCTGCTTCCATGCAATTGTGCGAAGCAAGAATGAAGTAAAGAATGGTGCAACAACAAGCACCAGCAGAATATTTTTAAATTTACCAGCTTTAAATGCGATGGCATAAGCGAGTGGATAAGCAATTGCCAACGCAAGGATTGTCGCTAGCGCGGCATAGAGAAATGAGCGACCAAACTGCTCTTTATTCTCAACAAAAGCATCTATGTAATTGCGCCAACGAAGTGTCTGCTCGTAAGAACCAGTATCTCCCCCAGTGACAGGTGTCTGCGTCGATGTTTGAGCAAGGTTTGCGATAGGCCAAACGAAGAAGGTAAAGAGGAAACCAATACCTGGCAGAAGCAACAGGTATGGGGTGCGTCGGTTAGAGATACCTGACTTACTCATCGTCGTCGATAGTCTCTTCTGGTTCGACTTCCATGCCTGCTTCAGCATCTTCATCTCCGCGAAGAGCGAATGTAAATCCAGATTCCCAAGAGATGTTTACGTTCTCTCCTACGCTAAATGGAGCTACCGCATCATCATTCTGCTCGAAGATCATAACTTCTTGTCCCCATGGCATCAAGACTTGATACTGAGTTGAGACGCCGATGTAAGAAACATCTTCAATCTTTCCACCAGTAAGTATGTTTCCTGAGGTAGGTGTCTCTAAGCGAGAGATACGGAACTTCTCTGGGCGAATACCTGCGTAGATTGAATTATCAACTGCATGTGAACGATTCTTGGCAAGCGAAATCTTCTGGCCGAAGAGATCAACGATGTGGTTATCGCCATCATTGCCTGAAATAGTTCCTTTAATAAGGTTTGACTGACCCAAGAAGTTTGCAACAAAGGCGGTCTTTGGATTGTCATAGAGGTCAGCTGGTGAACCAAGTTGTTCAATTTCGCCTTCGTTCATAACGGCGATGGTGTCAGCCATTGTCATGGCTTCTTCCTGATCGTGCGTGACGTGAACGAATGTGAGCCCAACTTCTTTTTGAATCCACTTGAGTTCAATCTGCATCTGACGACGCAACTTAAGGTCGAGCGCGCCGAGCGGTTCATCGAGAAGGAGCAAGGCGGGACGATTAACAATCGCACGTGCGAGTGCAATGCGCTGCTGTTGACCACCTGAAAGCTGAGTTGGCTTGCGCGATGCGAGGTGAGAAAGCTCAACTAATTCGAGAGCCTTCTCCACCTGCTCTTTCACATCTTTGATTCCACGTCGGCGAAGACCGAATGCAATATTTTCAAAGATTGAAAGGTGCGGAAAAAGTGCGTAGTTCTGAAAAACGGTATTGATTGGACGCTGATATGGTTTGGTGAAAGTAATATCGGTATCACCTAGAAATATCTGACCATTGGTTGGCTCTTCAAGTCCTGCAACCATGCGAAGCGTCGTTGTCTTTCCACATCCTGATGGACCAAGGAGTGCAAAGAAAGAACCTTCAGGAATTGTCAGAGATAGATCATTTACTGCAGTGAAATCACCATAAGTCTTTGTGAGATTTACTAGTCGAAGATCGCCGTGAATTGAGCTCTTCTCGGCCAACTTAGTTACCAGCAGCCTTTTGGAAAGCCTCGGTCCAAGTCGACTCTTCAGTTGGAGTCAATGCGCGGAAAATGTGGAGGCGATCCATTGTCTTCTGAGTTGGGAAGATGTACTCGCTCTTGGCAAGCTTTGCGTCAAACTTCTCCATCTCAGCTTGAGCGCCAGCAACTGGACATACGTAATTCACGTAAGCGGCTACCTCGGCTGCAACAGCTGGGTCGTAGTAATAGTTGATAAGCGCTTCTGCATTCTTCTTGCCATCAGCGGTTGTAGTTGAAGGAATAAGGAGGTTATCGGCCGAGATAGTTCCGCCTGATTCTGCAATAGCAAAATCAAACTTTCCTGCATTCTCATTGGAGAGCTGGAACAAGTCACCAGACCATGCAATTACCGCTGTTGCATCACCAGAGATGAGGTCTTCCTTGTACTCATTGCCCTTAACTCCGCGAATCCATCCATCTGAGATCTTCTTGGCAAGGAAATCAACTGCATTCATAAATTGATCTTCAGTGACCTTTGAGATGTCGATTCCTTGTGACATCAAAATTACACCGATGGTGTCGCGCATCTCTGAGAGAACAACAATCTTTCCCTTGTTCTGTGGAGTCCATAGATCGTCGACGTTCTTAAGTCCCTTTGGATTTACCGCAGTGTTCCATCCGAGACCGGCCATGATGCCCTGCCATGGAAGTGATGACTCACGATTTGGATCGAATGTTGGATGTTGCAGAGTTGAAATCAAATTCTTTGAATTTGGAATGTTTGCAGCATCAAACTTCTGTGTGTATCCAAGACGAATAAAGCGAGCTGCCATCCAGTCAGTTGGTGTGACAACGTCGTAACCAATATCTTTACCGAGCTTAAGTTGTCCTTGTACTTTTCCGTAGAACTCATCGTTGTCGTTAATATCTTCAAAATAATTTGCCTTGATGCCAGTCTTCTTTGTAAACGCTTCAAGTGTTGGGTAGTGCTTGCCAGAATCATCAACATCTAAGTAGAGGGTCCAGTTTGCCCAACGCACTGAATCTGCAGATGCACCAGATGATCCACCTGATCCGCATGCAGCGAGCGCACTTGCACCAGCCACTGCTCCAGCACCGGCAAGAACTGCACGGCGCGATACGCGAGAATTAAGAATTGAACGTGCTTCTGGTGAGAGTGACTTAGCCATCGATGGCTCCTTTTTATTAAGCGGCGATTGAAGTTTTTCCTTCATTCGCCAGCGCCGGTACAAGGGACGGTTTTGCAGGGCTCATTATGTAACCCAATTGCCCGTAGGCCAAACTTATCGAAACGAGTCTTTCCCGCAGATTTTCAAAGGCGGATTTAGGCGTTGATATTGCTCATCACATGCTTGATACGGGTGTAATCCTCAAAGCCATAGGCGGAGAGATCCTTGCCGTAGCCGCTGCGCTTATATCCCCCATGCGGCATCTCAGCCACCAACGGAATATGGGTATTGATCCAGACGCAGCCGAAGTCGAAGGCCTTAGCTAGGCGCATCGCCCGACCATGGTCCTTGGTCCAGATGGAAGATGCCAGGCCGTAATCAACTCCATTGGCCATCGCAATTGCCTCTGCCTCATCCTTGAACTTCTGGATTGTGATGACCGGACCAAAGATTTCAGATTGAATCAGCTCATCGCTCTGACGAAGGTCGGCAATCACAGTTGGAGCGATGAAATAGCCAGGCAGGCCAGTTGGCTTTCCGCCAGCAACGACGCGGGCATGAGATGGCACTCGAGAGATAAATCCTGAGACGCGTTCGAATTGATTGGCGTTATTAACCGGACCTACCAATACATCTTCATGTGGCATTCCCATCGCAATCTGATTTGTCGCTTGATCTGCCAGCAACTTCACCATCTCTTCATAGACGCCCTCTTGAACGAGAACTCTTGTTGCCGCGGTGCAATCTTGACCAGCATTGAAGAATCCCGCAATTGCGATGCCTTCAGCAGCTGCTGCGAGATCCGCATCATTAAAGACAACTACTGGCGCCTTACCGCCAAGTTCGAGGTGAACACGCTTCAGTGACTTTGACGCAGCTTCTGCAACTGCCATGCCGGCTGCAACCGAGCCAGTAATTGAAACCATCGCTGGAGTTTTATGGTCTACCAGTAGAGCTCCAGTTGCGCGCTCGCCTGTCAGCACATTGATAACGCCATCAGGTAAGAATTCAGACATGATCTCCGCCATAAATACGGTAGAGGCTGGAGTTGTATCACTTGGCTTAAGGACAACTGTGTTTCCTGCAGCAATTGCAGGAGCCCACTTCCATACCGCCATCATCATCGGGTAATTCCAAGGTGTTACTTGTGCGCAGACACCAACTGGCTCGCGACGGATAAATGAGGTCATTCCGCGCATGTATTCACCAGCTGACTTGCCTTCGAGGTTACGAGCAGCTCCTGCAAAGAAGCGAATCTGATCGACCATCGGTGGAACTTCCTCTGAAGCAGTTAGCCCAGTTGGTTTCCCGCAATTCTCGGATTCGACTGCGACAAACTCATCTGCGCGCGCCTCGATTGCATCTGCAATTTTAAGGAGTGCGCGTTGGCGCTCAGATGGCGTTGAATCACGCCAATCGACAAAGGCATCACTGGCTGACTTCATCGCCGCATCAACATCGGCGGCATTTGAGATAGGCGCTGTTGCAAACGGTTGACCGGTTGCCGGATTGATAAGTGTGGTGGTCTCCCCCGAAGAACTATCGACGAGCTTTCCATTAATGAAATTCTGCAACTTCTTCACTTATTTACTCCTGACCTTTGGTTGCACGAACAAGTTGGTCGCCATGTTCATGTGGGTGTCGCGTGTATGTATCTAGCCACGTATCAAT
>CANGJV010000032.1 GCA_947454425.1 Candidatus Nanopelagicaceae bacterium | reverse complement strand
GAAAGGACGGGAGTTAACTTTGACATTACTTACCTTCCTTTGAAAGCTTTAATCCAAGAAGAGTTGGCTCGCCTGCTTGTGGGCCTTCATTTGCAAGACCATCATCTAATCCAGCAAGGACCGCCGATGCCTCTTTGTAAGTTACAAGGCGACTTGGTCCACGAGTTGGCGCTGGTGGATTACCGGCACGCGCACCGTCGACAAGCGCCTTTGCAGATGCAACAGTCTGGTTGTCGTAAAACTCCCAGTTGGCCATTACAACTGGTGCGTAATCACAAGCAGCGTTGCATTCGATGTGCTCAAGTGAAACCTTGCCGTCGGCGGTGACGCCATCATTTTCAATTCCGAGGTGCTCTTTTAGAGATTCAAGGATTGCATCTCCACCCATAACCGCGCATAAAGTATTGGTGCAAACACCGATGTGGTACTCGCCTACTGGGCTGAACTTGTACTGGGTATAGAAAGTTGCGACTGCAGAAACTTCGGCCGTTTCAATTTCAAGGACTGAAGAAATTGTTTCAATGCCTTCATTTGTGACATAGCCAGAGACTGATTGCACGTAATGAAGAAGCGGCATAATTGCAGAACGCTTACGTGGGTAGCGCGCAACAATTGATTGCATTACTTCAGAGTTCAAAACTGAATTAGCAGTTGTCATTATCGGTCAACGCCTCCCATAACAGGATCGATAGAGGCAACAGCACCGATGATGTCGGCGACCATTCCACCTTCGCTCATTGCAGATGTAGATTGAAGATTGTTAAATGATGGTTCACGGAAGTGCACTCGATAAGGCTTTGTGCCACCGTCAGAGACAATGTGCGCTGCAAGTTCGCCGCGTGGTGATTCAACCGCCGCGTAAGCCTGGCCAGCAGGTACATGGAAGCCTTCTGTTACCAATTTAAAGTGGTGAATCAATGACTCCATTGAAGAACCCATGATTTCGCGGATGTGATCGAGTGAATTTCCGAGACCATCTGCACCAAGTGCAAGCTGTGCTGGCCAAGCGATTTTCTTATCGGCAACCATCACTGGCTGACCTTCTGTCGCATCTAACTTATCAAGTGCTTGCTCGATAATTCGAAGTGATTGCTCGAGCTCTGCCATACGAATTAAGAAACGACCATAGACATCGCAGGTATCTGCGGTGATGACATCAAATTCGTAATTCTCGTATCCACAGTAAGGCTGCATCTTGCGAAGATCCCAAGGCAGACCAGTTGAACGAAGTACTGGACCTGTGATTCCTAGAGTTGTACAACCTGCGAGATCGAGATAACCGATACCTTCGGTGCGCTTCATCCAGATTGTGTTACCAACTAATAGTTTTTCATTATCTTTAAAGTTCTTACGAAGCTCAACGACGAGATCGCGAAGTCGAGCAACCATTCCGGTTGGAAGATCCTGCTGGACTCCACCTGGGCGTACATAAGCCATATTCATTCGAAGGCCTGTAATAGCCTCAAATGCATCAAGGACAACTTCGCGTTCGCGGAATGCAAAGAACATTGGACCCATGGCGCCAAGTTCTAGTGCGCCAGTACCAAGTGCCACCATGTGGGAAGAGATTCGGTTGAGCTCCATCATCATGACGCGGATAATTGATGCGCGCTCTGGAATATCGTTTGTAATACCAAGCAACTTCTCAATTGCTAAGCAATACGCAGTCTCATTGAAGATTGGTGCGAGGTAATCCATACGTGTTGCAAAGGTTGTTCCTTGGGTCCAATTGCGGTATTCCATGTTCTTCTCAATACCGGTGTGGAGATAGCCAATCCCTGGGCGAACTTCGGTAACAGTTTCGCCTTCGAGTTCGAGCACTAGACGCAATACACCGTGAGTTGATGGGTGCTGTGGACCCATATTTACGATGATGCGTTCTTCTTTTGATTCACCGATTTCAGAGACTAATGAATCCCAATCGCCACCGGTAACTGAGTAAACAGTTCCTTCTGTGGTTTCGCGAGTTGCTGCATATGGATCAAAGGTAGTCACTTGTAAGACCTCCGGTTCTGAGGAGCCGGTGTTGTTGCACCTTTGTATTCCACGGCAATTCCACCAAGTGGATAATCTTTACGCTGCGGATGTCCATCCCAATCATCAGGCATCAAGATGCGAGTAAGGCCTGGATGTCCATCAAAAATAATTCCGAACATGTCAAAAGTTTCACGTTCATGCCAATTGTTTCCGCCGTACACCTCGACCAAAGATGGAATGTGTGGATCTACTTCTGAAGTGCTCACTTCTAGACGCACGCGCTGATTCTTTGTCATTGAGAGCAATGGATAAAGTGCAACGAGTTCACTGCCGGTGCGCTCTGGATAATGAACGCCAGAGACTCCCATGCACATTTCAAAGAGCAACTTGTCGCGCAGAATCTTTGCAACTTCAACAAGGCGTTCCTTTTTTACGTGAAGTGTGAGTTCACCACGATCAACCACGACTCGTGTAATTGCATCTGCAAAATCTGGATATGCGCGCTCAAGGTCATCTGCAACCTGGTCAAAATATCCGCCATAAGGACGTTCAGTTGAGCCTAGATTTGAAACGGCACGAACTAATCCACCATAACCTGAGGTATCGCCCGTTCCTTTAACGCCAAACATTCCTTCATTAGACATTATGCAAACATCCCCTCATGTGGGAGGTTTCCAAGTTGAATTGTTGGCTTTGCCTTCAAAGCGGCTTCTTCTACTGCCTTAATGACAGCCTCGCGATTTGCTCCGAGTTTTGTATCTGAAATCTGTTCATGCAATTTAATGATTGCATCCATTAATTGTTCAGGACGTGGTGGGCAACCAGGGAGGTAGATATCTACCGGCACAACGTGATCTACGCCTTGCACGATTGCATAGTTGTTAAACATTCCGCCAGAAGATGCACAGGCACCCATTGAGATAACCCACTTTGGAGCTGTCATTTGATCATAAATCTGACGAAGGACTGGTGCCATCTTCTGTGACACACGCCCTGCAACGATCATCAAATCTGCTTGGCGTGGTGATGCGCTAAAGCGCTCCATACCGAATCGAGAAATATCGTGCTTAGGTGATGAACCAAGCGCCATCATTTCAATTGCACAGCATGCAAGACCGAATGTTGCCGGCCAGACTGAACTCTTGCGCATGTAACCAGCAAGACCTTCAACTGTTGATAAAAGAATTCCGCTAGGTAACTTCTCTTCTAGACCCACGAGTTAGTCCCATTCCAATCCGCCACGTCGCCAAACGTATGCATATGCAACGAATACCGTTGCAATAAAGATTCCCATCTCAACGAGACCAAATAATCCGAGTGAATCGAATGTGACTGCCCATGGATAGAGGAAGACAATTTCAATATCGAAGACAATAAATAACATTGCAGTGAGGAAGTACTTCACTGGAAAACGTCCACCTTCGAGAGCTTGCGGTGAAGGTTCGATTCCGCACTCATATGCCTCTTGTTTTGCGCGGTTGTAACGAGCTGGTCCAGTAATTGCCGCGATGCCGACCGAGAATGCGGCAAAGCCAAATCCAATTGCAAAGAGAATGATGATTGGCAGATACGGATTAGCGCTCACGGACGGTAAGTCTAGGCGGTACTTCCCGTAGATAAAATCGCTACGGCTTGACTGAGATGTGAACTGCGACAACTCCGCCGGTCAGATTTTTGATAACCGCCTTCGACCAGCCAGCTTTCTCAATAATTGCCGCTAGCCCCGCCTGATTCGGCCAAGCCTTAATCGACTCTGCAAGGTAGATATAGGCATCTGGGTTGGATGAGGTTCGCTTTGCGATCCAAGGGAGGGCGCCCATGAGGTAATTGGTATAAATGGTACGAAACGGACGCCACGTCGGTGCTGAGAACTCAACGATTACCAATCGCCCGCCTGGGCGAACCACTCGGAGCGCCTCTGCGAGCGCCTTTTCCGTGTTTTGGGTATTTCGAAGGCCGAAGGAGATTGTGTAGAGATCAAATGAGTTATCCTCAAATGGGAGGGCGAGCGCGTCAGCCCACTGAAAATTGAGATAAGGGCGCTGCTTTCGACCGGCATCTAACATTCCATGAGAGAAATCGGCTGAGGTCACCTTTGCGCCAGCCTTGGCCAATGGCTCAGAGCTCGCGCCCGGACCGGCCGCCATATCGAGGATCTGCATCCCGGGCTTTGGGTCGATCAACTTTGTTACCGCTTTACGCCAGCGCTTGGTCTGGCCGAGGCTTAAGAGATCATTAACGAGGTCATATCGCTTGGCGACGCCATCGAACATCGCTGCAACTTCATCGGGCTTTTTATCTAACTTGGCTCGAAAACCATCGCCCTGAGAGCGTGAATTCTTCGATCGTGACATAGCGCCATTCTCCCTGAAGGTAGGCTCTGCCACAACTTCTACATAAGTCTGGAGCATCATGTCTTCTACCGCCACACTCCGTGCCGCTGTCGCGCCAAGAAGTACCGCTTTGACGCAGGCGCTCTTCGTCGCCGTTGGAGTCCTGTTCCTGGCTGCGATGGCTCAGATCTCAATCCCAGTTCCTGGCTCGCCGGTTCCGGTTACTGGTCAAACACTTGCCGTCTTATTAGTTGGCACAACATATGGCGCTCGCCTTGGGGTAACAACCTTTGCAACATATTTACTCGCAGGAATCGCAGGCGCACCTGTCTTTGCACAAACCGCAACTGCAACGCAACATGGAATTGATCGCGTCATGGGTGCAACCGGTGGATATCTCTTTGGAATGCTCGCTGCTTCCTGGCTGATCGGATTTCTAGCAGATCGAAAAGCTGATCAAAGTTTTCTTACTTCATTTCCAGCGCTGTTACTTGGCGAAGTATTAATCTTTGGATTTGGGTTGATATGGCTACGAAATTCGCTAGACCTTTCTTGGAAATCTACATTTGCTGCAGGTCTAACGCCCTTCATTATTGGTGAAGCGCTGAAAATTACAATTGTAGGAACTTCGCTTCCAATTATTTGGCGCAAGATTTCGACTGCCCTTAACAAGTAAATTTTATATATGTCACCACTTGTTCCGGTAACAACTAATCGCATTGGGGCACACTTGCCTCTCTTGCAATTACTTCCCGATGCACATCCTTATTCATGGGTACGTGGTGGTGAAGGTTTAGTTGGCTGGGGCGAATACGCATCTATTCGAGTAAGTGGCAAAGATCGTTTCGATCAAGTTCGCACCTGGTGGCATCAACAATTAGAGACTTTTACTGTTTCTAACGCCGTGCACGGAAGCGGTACTGGACCAGTTTTATTTACATCATTTAGTTTCGATAGAAATGAAGAATCTATCGCAGTTATTCCTAAGGTCATCATTGGCAAAAAAGGTGAGAATTCATGGATTACGTGGATTGGCGATGTCCCACAACCAGTTGTTCCTGGTAACGCACCCAACTTTGTAAATCAGAGTTTTGATTGGCACGAAGGAACTTTGACGGAGGCTCAGTGGGAGTCACGTGTAGCGCAAGCAATTGCAAAGATTGATAAATCTGAGATTGATAAAGTTGTACTTGCGCGAGATCTCATTGCAACGACTGCAAAAGAGATTGATGTTCGTCCCATTCTTAATTCACTCGCTGCAAATTACCCTTCCACCTGGGTTTTCTCTGTAGCAGGATTGGTTGGTGCAACACCAGAGTTATTGCTGCGACTTTCTCGAGGAATGGTTACTTCGCGCGTACTAGCTGGAACAATTCCAAAGACTGGTGATGATGAACGCGATTTAGCTCTCGCAGGTTCGCTTGCTCGTTCTTCAAAGGATTTGGAAGAGCATGAATACGCAGTGCGATCTGTCGCAGAAGCGCTCGAACCATTCTGCTCCTCAACAAATGTGCCGGAAGCCCCCTTTGTTCTTCACTTAGCAAATGTGATGCACCTTGCCACGGATGTAACAGGTGCACTCCTTGAATCAAAACATTATGTTGATGCATTTGCGCTTTTGAATTCGCTCCATCCATCTGCTGCTGTCTGCGGTACTCCACGCAATATTGCATTTGATGTAATTGATGAGATTGAGGGAATGAACCGTGGCCGCTATGCAGGTCCAGTCGGGTGGATTGATGCTCGCGGTGACGGTGAACTCGGTATTGCACTTCGTTCGGGTCAAGTTTCTGGAAATGAGATTCGAATCTTTGCCGGCTGTGGAATTGTTGCCGGTTCTGATCCTGCTGTTGAGCTGGCAGAAAGCAGCGCTAAATTCAGCGCGATGAAATCTGCACTTTAAATTTACATCGAATCCATTGAGTTAAAAATTGTTTGTAGATTATCTGCATTGCTCTCTCGATTCGGAGCGCTTACAACCACTACCGAGATACCAACTATCGGCTTAGAAAGTTCGGAAATTAACTGAGATTGCTCTGTAACCGTAGAAACTTGTAGCCCAAGACCTGAGGCAACCTTTGCGAGATCAAGATTATGAGGCGTGCCAAAGATGCTCTCAAAACCATCGGCGCCACGATGAGATAAGGTCGAAAAGATTCCACCACCATTGTTATCAATCACGATGATTTTAAGATTTATATCCTCATCGTTGATCAAGCCAGTGATGTCATGCAAGAAAGATAAATCTCCTAGAACTGCAATCGTCTCTTTACGTTGTGATGCAATGCCAAGTGCAGTCGAGATATTGCCATCAATACCTGCAAGTCCGCGATTGGCAAATGTTTCAACACCATCGCGTGGTGAAGCGAATCCTTCGATATCGCGAATCGGACGGGAAGATGCGATAAAGAGTGATACTCCAGATCGAAGACTTGCTCCAATTTCACGCGCAATAAGCGCTTCCGACCAGTTCGTTAGCCCTGCGAGTTTTTTGGAGGCGCGGTCTGCAAACTTCTGCCATCTTTCAAGATATTCAACATCTATTGGTGGAACCTCAACAACTGGCAACGAGGTAAATTTCTGATCGGCCTTTCGCTCTGAATCCACAGTCAGGATGCGTGGGTCAATCACAATCGTCTTCCGCGCTTTTGCAATCAATCGATTAATTGGCCGAGATAAAGTTGTGCGACCAATCACTACGACGGTATCTGGAGCAACTTCATCGGTGATTGTCTGGGATGAAAGAAAGATGCTCGCATGTGGAATTGCGTTCTCAAAAGAGAGTGGGTCTTCTGAAATCAGTGGCCATTTAAGCTCTGCTGCAAATTTCTTTACCTCGTCAACAGTAAAACCTGCGCGATCATGTCCGACGACCAAGATTCCGCGAGTAGATTTTGTATAAAAAGTTCCTGGACTCTTTCGATTGAAATCCACTGGTGGATTGATCTTTAACTCTGCTAGCCAATTGCTATCGTCATCGGCAACCAGGGGCTCGGCAAATTGCACATTGAGATGAACTGGACCAGATCTCAGCGAATTTAGCGGCAAGATCATTGGATATGCCGGACCAGATATATCTGCAAAATACCGGACAGCCTTACCGAAAATGCCGGCCTGCTCTGTCGTTTGGTTAGCACCAGTACGTCGTAACTCTGCCGGGCGATCGGCGGTAATTACCAACAGTGGGGAATTTGAATGGGATGCTTCTAGGACTGCAGGATGAAAATTTGCAACTGCAGTTCCTGATGTACAGACAATCGGCACCGGCCTATTTGTTGCCTTTGTAATTCCAAGTGCAAAGAATGCGGCAGTTCTTTCATCGATACGAGTATGTAAGTGAATGAGATTCTTCTTTGAAGCTTCATAAAATGCCATCGTAAGTGGTGCATTTCTTGATCCAGGTGAGATGACGACATCTGTGATGCCTGCTTCCAGAATCTGTCGCACAATCGTACGAGCAAGTCTTGTAGATGTATTCACTACAACCCCAATACTTTCGCACATCGCATAGTTCGATTCTTCCACCATTCGAAGCGTTCTGGAGCCACATCTAGGCCATCGAGCTTGATATCTAAATCACCAATCTCAATTGCGCCATCGACAATCGGAAGTTGGGCAATATTTTCTGCCATCAGAGAACCTGTCGCTAATCCACAATCAAAGTTGAGGTTTTCAATCGAAGCAGCAAGTTGGAGCCCGTAATGAATTCCAACTGCGCTCTCGAGTGCACTTGATACGACGACCGGTAGCCCATGGTGATCTGCAATTTCTAGTGAGCGCTTAATGCCACCTAAAGGTTGAACCTTGAGCATGACAACATCTGCTGCACCTGCGAGATCAATAGCAAATGGATCTTCAGCTTTACGAATTACTTCATCAGCGGCAAGTACTAATGGAATACGAATCTTTGATTTAAGTTCTCGCATCTCTTCTATCGTCGACACTGGTTGTTCGACATATTGAAAAGGACCAACTTCTTCATACATGGCGTAGAGATTTGTGAGAGCTTCCGTGACGCTCCAAGATCCATTGACATCAATCCGAATATTTACTTTTCGTCCGATAGATCGAATTCGTGCAAGCCGCGCAATATCTTCAGCGAGATTGGCTCCAACTTTTACCTTAAATGTATTTACTCCCGGAAAACTTGAAATGAGTCTTTCAATAACAGCTTTATCGTTTGTTGCTGGAATCGTGCCGTTGACTGGAATTGAGCTTCGCAAAAAGGCTGGAGGTGGCGTGGTGGCAGCTTCAATGGCGCTGGCTAACCAATGCGATGACTCGCGATCGTCATATTCTAAAAAGGGAGAGAATTCTCCCCATCCATGATCGCCTTGAAAGAGCGCAACTTCTCGCACTGTAACCCCACGAAAGCTTGTCTTCATTGGGAGCGCGACAACGCGCATGGTGGAGAGAAGTTGATCAATCATTACGGACCCAAACTCTAAGGACGTCGCGGAAACTTTCCAAAGTCTGGCTTGCGCTTCTCTTTATAAGCATCGCGTCCTTCTTGTCCTTCTTCACTTAAGTAGAACAGCAGCGTTGCATCGCCAGCAAGTTGTTGGATACCTGCAAGTCCATCATCTGCCGCGTTCATACTTGCCTTAATTAGACGAAGTGCCATTGGAGAGTTCTGCAACATTTCGCGGCACCATGAAACAGTTTCTGCTTCTAACTCTGCCAGTGGAACAACAGTGTTGACGAGCCCCATATCGAGCGCCTCTTGCGCATCGTAATGACGCGTCATAAACCAAATTTCGCGAGCCTTTTTCTGCCCAACATTTCTGGCAAGAAGTCCGGAACCATATCCGCCATCGAAGGAACCAACCATCGGACCGGTCTGTCCAAACTTTGCATTATCTGCAGCGATTGAGAGGTCGCAGACAACATGAAGCACATGGCCACCACCGATTGCCCAGCCAGCAATCATTGCTACAACTGGCTTTGGTGTGCGACGAATCTGGACTTGCAGATCAAGGACATTAAGACGTCCCATTCCTTGCTGGCCAACTGAATCATCGCCAACATATCCATCATCACCGCGAACACTGATATCGCCACCAGAACAGAATGCCTCGCTACCTTCGCCGGTAAAGATAATGACGCCGACTTCGGTGTTATCTCGAGCTAAATCAAAAGCCGCTTTCAATTCGATAATTGTCTGCGGGCGGAAGGCGTTGCGAACCTCTGGGCGATTGATTGTTATTTTCGCCATTCCATCGGCTGCTTCATACTTAATGTCGGTGAAGTTTTCACCTCCGCGCGCAGTTTTCCACGCTGGGATGGTGCGGTCACCAAAATCACGTTTAATCGGCTTGCTCACGATTCCTCCATTGTTGATTACGGGCGATAGCCTACGCGGGCAATGGAGCAAAACGCACAACGAGAAGTTCGCTTGGTCGATCCTGCTTGGAGCCTAAGCGAGTTGATGGCGCGTATCGCCAAGGCCTTAGTCTCTGATGGACCAGCGCTCAGTTTGAGCAAGACTTCAACTTCTTCAGTTCCCGCACGAACCGCCCTCATTGTCACCACAACTGGAAGCAGCGGAATCGCTAAGGAAATTGAACTTTCGGCCGGTTCGTTGCTTGCCTCTGCGAAAGCTTCCAACAAATATTTGGGTGCAGAGTCTGGAAGTAAGTGGTCACTTCTACTTCCCCTCAATCACATCGCCGGGATAAATGTATTGATTCGTTCGCTCGAACTCGGCACAACTCCAACAAATTTAATTGGGTACGAAGGTAAATATCCGAAGGTAGATTTCACTGCAATTGTTCCGACTCAGTTGTATCGAGCACTCCATGGCGATGAGAATCTTCTTCAACATCTGCAATCAGCTCGCGCGGTGCTAGTAGGAGGTGCCGCACTTACCTCACAGCTTCGTGAGGCAGCGAAGGCTTCAGGAATTAATGCAATCGAAACCTATGGATCCACTGAAACTTCTGGCGGTTGCATTTATGACGGCGTACCGCTTGATGGAGTCGAAATATCAATCGGTGAAGATCGGCAGATTTCAATTAAAGGTAAATGCGTTGCCTATCAGTTGGCAGATTCTGAAGGTTGGTATCACACCTCTGATGCAGGGCGCATAGAAGATGGAAGATTAATTGTAGAAGGCCGCATTGATGATGTGATTATCACTGGTGGCGAAAACGTTTCATTAAATTCAATCGAGCAACTAATCTCTAGCAATTTTCCAGATATTCAATTAGCCGCATTTGTAATAGATGATGAACAGTGGGGAGCAGCAATACAACTCGCAATCGTTGGCCCACATCAACCAAATGAAGCAGCAATCCAAGAGCTCCTTCAATCTCAGCTTGGGCCAGCTGCAAAGATAAAAGGCTTTCATTATCTGGAAGAATTGCCGACAGTTGGAATTGGAAAAGTAGATCGAGCAGCGTTAGGTAGGTTGGTTCAATGAACAAGTGGGTAGTTGGGGCACGTCCGCGAACCCTGCCAGCGGCCATCGCTCCAGTTGTTGTTGCCACAGCTCTCGCAGGAGAGAGCGCTTCGGCACTGCCAGCGTTATTAGCATTAATCGTCAGCCTCTCACTTCAAGTGGGTGTGAATTACGCAAATGATTACTCCGATGGAATTCGTGGCACAGATAACGAACGAGTTGGCCCAATTCGTTTAACTGCTTCAGGGCTTGCACCTGCCACTTCAGTAAAGCGAGCAGCATTTATTTCTTTTGGTGTTGGTGCGTTAGCAGGCCTTGGCCTTGCTTCCTTGAGTAGTTGGTGGCTTATCGCTGTTGGCGCTGCTGCAATCCTTGCGGCTTGGGGTTACACCGGAGGCAAATATCCTTACGGATATCTTGGACTTGGCGAACTTTTTGTCTTTGTCTTCTTTGGTCTTGTTGCAACTGTTGGAACTTTCTATAGTCAGACAACAATTATCACCTTCGATTCAGTGCTGGCATCGATTCCCATGGGCGCGCTCTCATGCGCACTCTTGGCAATTAACAACATCCGTGATCGAGCCCTTGATGAACCTGCCGGCAAGAAGACAGTTGCGGTTCGTTTAGGTGATCGTAAGGCGCGTTACCTCTTTGCTGCCCTCATACTTATTAGTTATATCGCTCCACTTTCGATGGGCAAGCCATGGGTCTTACTTACTCTCATCACCACTCCGATTGCGCTCTCAATTATTAGAGGCGTGCTGGGAGAGGCAAAGGGCCGCGAATTAATTCCATTTTTGGCAAAGACCGGTCAGCTGCAACTTCTCTTCGCAATAATCTTCTCGATATCGTTAGTATTGAGCCATGGTTAAGTTTGAAGGCCTCTTCTTAGTTCTATTACTTGCACTCACCCTTTATGCATTTGTTGATTGCGCAATGAGGGAAGATTATCAAATTCGTAAACTTCCAAAGTGGGGCTGGTTGCTCGTCATCTTTTTCTTCTCAACTCTAGGGCCTATTGCTTATTTGCTTATTGGGCGCAATGGTCCGCGTCAGCCGGGTACCAAGAAGAGCAAACCACGCATTCTGCCGCCAGATGACAATCCAGATTTCTTGCGTGGGCTTTAAAAGTAATTACGCGGTACTTACTTCTGATTAAGACCAGAGTAGGTGTGCTTGCCTGTACCCCAGACATTGATATAAACGTAGTTAAACAAGAATGTAGAGCCAGCAAAGATACATAGCCAAGCAGCTCGTCGACCACGCCAACCAACTGTTACACGTGCATGGAGATAAGCGGCATAAGCAACCCAGGTGATAAATGCCCAGGTCTCTTTTGGATCCCAACCCCAATAACGACCCCATGCGCTTTCGGCCCAGATTGCTCCTGCAATCACAGAGAAGGTCCAGAGTGGAAAGACAAATGCAACGAGGCGATAAGAAAGCTGATCAAGGGTTTCAAGTGATGGAATCCGAAGCGCCCAGACTGGTCGAGCACCTGCTGCTTCGTAACGTTCTAAGTAGAGATATGCAGCGGCAATCACGTTTGCCAGTAAAAATGTTCCACCGCAGATGATTGCAGTTGAGACGTGAATAATCAGCCAAGTAGATTTCAAGGCTGGCACAAGTGGCGAACTATTGCGATAGAGCAATGTGATTGCAGTGCCGAGCGTTATCAAAACAGAGAATGAGATAAAGAGTCCGAGCCAGCGAAGATCGTACTTACGAAGCGCAGCTAGATATGCCAACGAAAATGCGAATGCACCTGTGATTGAGAATTCGTACATGTTTCCCCACGGAGCATGTCCGGCGGAGATTCCTCGACTTACGATTCCGGCAAAGAGAATCAAGGTGCCAAGAATCATAAATGCCGTTGCGATGCGAGCAGTCTTCTCGGTTCGCTGGTAATCCAAAGTTTTTACAAGCAGCGTTCCGTCGGTCTCATCTGCAACCTTCGGTTCGCGCACTGCCCAAGCTGTCTCAAATGCATGGGCGATAAATGAAAGAGTAAAGAGCGCCATCGCTGAATAAACAAAGTAGTTCGAGGTATACGCCCACGTTGTATTCATCTGCTCACTTAATGCTCTCTACTAGTTCTGCAATTTCT
>CANGJV010000031.1 GCA_947454425.1 Candidatus Nanopelagicaceae bacterium | reverse complement strand
TCTGCGAGTAATACCAGCCAAGGATTGCAAATATGGCGATGATGGGAGCCATCAGCTTTACGCTCTCCATATTTGCAAGTGCGAGCGAGCCAAGTGACCAAAATGAGATTGATCTCGCTTCTGGGTTATCAGCAATTGAGATCAGCAATCCAGCTACAGCACTGAAGAGCGCAGATGTTGCGATTCCGATAATGACGAGTTGCAAGGCGCTTCGCGAAAGCGAAAAGGTAATCAAAGTTGCAAGTAAAGCTCCGATTGCTGCAGCGATCGCAATCGAGAGAGATCCAATGGTCGCAACATTGAGAACTACCGCTGTCGCCGCTCCTAGAGTCGCTCCAGCTGAAGTTCCTATGATGGATGGATCTGCCAGCGGATTATTGGTAGCCGATTGCGCAAGCGCTCCCGATGCACCTAGAGCTAAGCCAATTAATAGCGCTGCCAGAATTCTCGGGAATCTAATCCCCCAGATGATTTCATGGCTAGGTCCAGAGATTGAAGGTTGGAAAATGAATTTCCAAGGAGATTCAATAGCAACGCTTCCAATACTCAATGAAAAGAGAGTAAAGCCTGCAATGAAAAATATGATTACGATTAAGAGGATACGACGCCCTCTTACACTCATCATTTCCTGACCTCGTTAATCGCCTTTGCTAGTTTGATGAGCATCTGCGGAGTTCGCGGACCGAAAGAGAGCAATAACGAATCATCGACTGCAATTACGCGCTGAGATTTACCAGCCGCCGTTTGCGCAACGCCAGGCAAAGAGACCAGACCTGATACTCCCCCAACTGATTGCAGCCCCTTAATCATCACCAAGATAATTTCTGGGTTTTTGCCTACCAATGACTCGCTCGTTAGCGCTGAAAATGGTGTTGAACCCTTTATCGCTCCAACATCGACTGCACCGACGGCTGAGAGGATTGAATCAGCGCCAGAGCCTTTGCCACCTAATAGATAGATAGAACTTCCACCACGAAGATAGAGAAAAGCGATGCGAGGCGATCCCGTAACTTGCAGTGATGCAGAGGCGATAGTTGAATCAATCTTCGCCGAAAGTTCGGAGCCAGATTTCGAAACCCCTATAAGCGCTGCCACCTCTAAAACTTTAGATGTGATGTCGCCAACGCTCCAGACTTCTTTGATACTAACAACTTTGATGCCTGCCTTTTTGATTGCCTGCAGCGCTTGTGCTGGTCCCACCGATGAGTCGATAATGACGAGATCTGGCGAGAGCGAAATAATTTTCTCAGCCACTACTTGGTGGCCAGAGGTGACGATAGGAATAGATTTCAGGGACTGATCAGTGCTTGCGATATCACGACCTACAAGAATATTTTTAAAGCCGAGTGAGTCGATTATTTCGGCAGATCCATTGGCGAGTGCTACAACTCTTAGATATGCAGGTTGCTCGGTTGATTGAATGCGACTACTAGAGACATCACTCGATGTGATTTCTATTGCAGAATTACCTTTTGAAGTACATCCTGTGAGAAGAATGAGTGCCAGAGTTACGTTCACTGCTGCCCTAGCTCTCATGGTCAGATTCTGGCAGAGATGTTCCCGACAGATTGCCACGTGTTGTCGGCTAAGTTCAATCGCAATAATCCCTAGCCTTTAACCATGTCTCGCAGAATCGCATTGGCAATCGTCATCGCCTTGGCCGCACCCGCATGCCTGCCCGGGCTTGCTAATGCGGCGGTATCGGTCAGTGGCGTAAATGGTGCGACCATTTCAATCTCCCAAAACACCATTTCGAAAGACTCCTTAATTCAAGTTACGGGAAAATCTTTCGATGAAACAGTTGGTATCTACCTTGCCTACTGCGTCATCCCAAAGAAGGGGCAGGCTCCGACCCCATGTGGTGGCGGGGTTAATAAAAGTGGAACCGGTGAGGCTTCATATTGGATCTCATCGAATCCGCCTCCATATGGAATTGGATTGGCAATCGCATTTAAGCCAGGTGGCCGATTCTCGCAAAGCGTTGCGGTAACGCGAAAGCTAGGCAAATTTGATTGCAAGAAGGTTAAGTGTGCAATCACAGTTCGATCTGATCATCTCCATGAAGGAGATCGCACTCACGACATATTTCTACCCATAACTTTTAAGTAAGACCAGATATCTCCAAATACAAAAGGAAAATAATGAAAACTCGTTCAATCATCACTGCCGTGGCAATCGCTATTTCTTCACTTGGCTTTGCTGCAACGGCTCAGGCAGAGACCTTTGCATTCTCAAGTAGTCCATTGACCAATCTTGACCCGACTGGTTCAACGGTCAACGGCGGATTCACCAAGTTTCCTACCAAGGCGGGCCTCTATATCCAGCAGTGCGTTGCTCCTGTCGGAGCCGATCGTCCAGCAACCTGTAGCGACACAATTCAGATTTGGGTTAGCGCTTCAGGCGGTCCCGGAACCACCAGTCCTACTGGCCCCATTGCACTCAAAGTTGCGGGATCAATTACAGGTAAGGGCGTAACAGTTGATTGCACAAAGGTGCAATGTGGTCTCTTCTTCCGTTTTGATCACACCGCACCTACTGATACTTCGGAAGATAAGTTCTTCCCTATAACATTCAAAGCAGGCACGACAGCACCGGCCCTAGCGGCTGATGAAGTAACTGTCACGCTTAATGGAACTCCGCTTGTTCGCAATGTTCCTAGCAACCTCGCTTACCGCGCAGATGCAAAAATTGTCGCAGCAGCGAAGTCAGGTGCCGCCGTAACGCTCACTTCGCTCACACCAGAGTGTGCCTACTCAAATGGTGTTTTGACCGCACTTAAGGGCGCTGGCCAATGCGCGCTTGCATATTCAACTGTTGCAACTGCAACCACTGCCGCAGCAAGTGGAAACTTTCCATTCCTGCTTACACCAGGAAATCAGAGAGTTGCTCTTAAATCCTTAGTGATTGCTAAGGGAAAGACAAAGGCGCTACCGGCCACAACTAACTTCGGTTCAGAGATTTCGTACAAGTCGAATTCTAAGAATTGCCGTGTTGAACTAAATATGGTTGAGGTAAAAGGAGCATGTACATTGACTGCAACAGCTGCTGCGAAAGCAGATATGTGGTTAGCGCTCAAGAGCACCATCAAGGTAACGATCAAAAAGTAAATTAATGGCTTACTAAAGCTGTAAGGCCGGCGATGCAGAAATGGGTTGTTGAAGAGATAACTTTCTCGGCATTGTCGCCACTTTCGATGCGACGAGAAGCGCTATCGGTTGTGCTCTGAATCATCGAGAGCGCAAAATCCGTATCTTCGATTCCAAGTTCAATCAACTTAGCCCGAAGTGGAGCGAGAAGCGCTCTATGGGCTGCACCAATTGACGCTGCCCGATTGCGAGGCAGATCTACTGCATTAAGTGCCTTTGCAAGTAGATGGCGCCCATCTGCAATGTACTGAAGTGAAGCTTGGATCCAATTTTCAATTGCGATAAGCGGCACATCATCGGCAGTCGTAGCAGAGGTGAGAGCTGAAGCAAAAGATTCAAGTTCATCAATCACCAAATCTGCCGCTAAATCTGCGCTACTGGCGAAATATTCGTAAACCGTGGTGCGAGATAGTCCCGCACGCGCTGCAACGGAAGCCACGGTGATTGCCTCTCCCCCTGATTCAAGGGCAATTGCAGCAGCCGCTTCAATCAGCTGACTGCGACGCCAATCCCTGTGATCGGTGATTGTTGGAGTCTTGATGCGCGGCATATGCCTATTCTTCCATGCTCTTTGCAAGTCGGCTCAGTGAATCCCGCACGATCTGCTTATCGTTAGTGCGCCACAATGGCGGCATTGAGTTGAGCAAGGTGCTTCCATATCGCTTGGTCACAATACGTGAATCCATAATCGCCACGACTCCGCGGTCATCAACGCTTCGAATGAGGCGCCCTGCTCCTTGGGCTAGTAGTAGAGCGGCGCGAGGAACAGAGACCTGCATAAATCCATTTCCACCCGAACTATCTGCCAATGCAGATCGCGCAGCTAAGACTGGTTCGTCCGGACGCGGAAAAGGTAAGCGATCAATTACTACGAGGATGCATGAGTTTCCAGGTACATCAACGCCTTGCCAGAGTGACATGGTGCCGAGTAAAACGGATGTTTCATCTTTTGCAAAACGTTCGACGAGCGGCGCAACTGCATCACCGCGCTTCTGGGTAATTATTGAAATCGGGCGTTCTGCAAGCACTTTACGGAGATGAATATCTGCAGCCTCTACTCCGCGCCACGAGCTAAAGAGTGCGAGCGTGCGGCCACCTGCGGCATCAATCAATTCACTGAGCTCTTCCAGAATCGCAGGTGACGTTCCATCTCTGGTTGGTTCTGGTAAATGTTTTGGAAGATATAGCATCCCTTGATTTGCGAAATCAAATGGTGAGCCGACATCCATCGTTTGCAAGTTGGCTGGATCAATATCGCCATCTTTGACCTCTTGATCACCATCCTCGCCAACGATAAATCCAATACTTTTTGCCATTGCATCAAAGCCATTTCCGACCGTCAAAGTCGCCGATGTTGCAATAACTGGGCTCTGAGTTAAGAGATTACTCCGTAAAACTTGCGAGACAGATAGCGGTGCTAGATAAAGAGTCGAGTACGTTGGTTCGTACCATAGCACTTGGGTATCGCCCATCTTTAATAATTTGCCAGCAATCGTTGCAATCTCCTGGACCGCGCCCTTTACTCGCGCCTGCTCTGCTAGTGCATCAGAATCGAGAATCGCCTCATCGGCGGTGAGAGTTTGAACTATCGCAGTTGCAGCTTCGCGAATCTTTCGGATTGGATGTTCGAGTGATTGTGGAATCTCTTCCAGCCGTCCCTGCTTTGAGAAGTCGCCCTTCACATCGGCGCCATAATCATTCATCGCATCATGAAAACTATCTGCCGCATTTGTGAAGGCTTCAGCAGTTTTACCGGGCATATATTTTCGTGCCATCGCTGCTGCTCGCAAGACGCGCGGTGATGTGAGTTCTTCGGTTACCGCTTGGGTAGTGCGGTCCATGAATTCGTGTGCCTCATCAATGATTACCGCATCGCGCTCGGGCAAGATTGGATGAGCATCAACAATCTCAATCGCCAGCAAGGTGTGGTTTGTGACAACTACATCCGCAGTTTGAGCCTTCGCTTTTGCCTTCGCCGCAAAACATTGCGAACCGTATGCACACGAATCAGCGCCAACACATTCGCGACCAGATAATGAGTTCGCAGCCCAGACTCGACGATCAACTTCTGGTGCATCATCGCGATCTCCTGAAACATCTTTACTTCGCGCCCAAGCATGCAATCGCTTTGCATCCTTTTCTAGATATGAAGCTTCAAGAAGTAGTTCGCTATCAGGATCAGGTTCTTCCGAATTCATTTTGGCAAGGCAGATGTAATTACCAACGCCCTTGTAAATCGCATAGGTAATCTCGCGCCCTAATTGCTTTTCAAGTGCCGGCACCACTGCGGGCAGATCGCGTTCTACCAATTGGCGTTGCAAAGCAAGGGTTGCCGTCGCAACTAGAACTTTACGACCATGCACGAGAGCGGGAATTAAATATGCGAGGGACTTTCCGGTGCCAGTGCCTGCCTGCACCATCAGGTGGTGACGGTCAGTTAAGGCATTTGCGACGGCTTCGGCCATCTCAATCTGACCCTCACGAGGCTTTCCACCGATGGCAGAGACGGCAGCATCGAGGGCTGCTCGTACCTGGGCGGAGAGTTCACTCATACCCTCAACCTTACCTGCCTGAGTTGCGATGAGCATGTAGTTGAAATTTCAACTACTTCTGATATCCTCGTCATATGACTACAACGATGCCTGCTCTTTACATAGGACATGGCGCACCGCTCTTGCTCGATGATCCAATCTGGAGCGGTGAAATCGCAGGTATCGCATCAAAGTTTGAGAAACCAAAAGCAATTTTGATTATCTCGGCCCACTGGGAGTCAGCTCCGATTGCAATCTCGAGTCCGATTGCCGGCACTCCCCTGGTCTATGACTTTGGTGGCTTCGCTCAGAAATTCTTCGAGATGACTTATGAGACGCCTGATGCGACCGCACTTGCTTCACGTATTGCAGCGATGATGCCTAAAACTGAACCGCTGCATCAATCTAATCGTGGACTCGACCACGGTGCCTGGGTTCCACTTCGAGCGATGTTCCCTGATCATGATATTCCAGTCTTGCAAATGTCCATGCCGACAACAGATCCTGGAAAGTTACTTGAGATTGGTCGCAGACTTGCGCCACTTCGAGATGAAGGTGTTCTCATTATTGGCTCCGGATTTATGACCCACGGACTTCCTTTTATTCGCGATTGGTCTTTTGATGCGAAAGCTCCAGGATGGTCTTCAGAGTTCGATGCCTGGGCAGCAGAGCGTCTTGCAAAGGGCGACATTGATTCACTTGCAGCATATAAAGATCTAGCACCTGCTGTGCAATATGCCCATCCCACAGTTGAGCACTTCACTCCGCTTTTTGTTGCACTCGGCGCAGGAAACGATATCGATGCTGCTCCCGAGACACTTATTGAAGGTTTCTGGATGGGACTTTCAAAGCGTTCGCTGCTCGTCGCCTAATTAAAGATTAAAGGATGCGAGATAGTTAAAGGCCGTAAGTAAGTCTTTCTCACCTTTAATCTCAATCCATAACTGCTTCCGTTCTTTCTCGGCTTCTTCTGCCAATTGGCGAAGTTGTTCTTCATAAGAACCATGCTGTGTCCACGTCCACCTGATGATGTTCTTCTCCGGACTCCACCTCAAAAGATTGAGAATGCTCTCTCGATTCCCGTTCCAGAGCTCTTCCCGCGTGAGTGCGCGACGAAGAGAGCGCTTGAAAACACGTAACATGACCTCTGCCTTCGGCAAGTTAAACCAGATCACAACATCAGCGCGCGAGATGATGAGATCGCCTAACTTGCTGAGGTAATTGCCGTCGACAATCCATCCATTGGCTAGCTTCAGAGAGCGTTCCAGAGAGTCACTGACCTCGCTCTTAAAGAGCTCATAGGGCTTCTGTTGCCAATTCGGAAGATGGAAGAAGTTATCTAGCTCGATCACAGGATATCCAAGCTCTGCTTCAAGTCTCCGGGCAAGAGTGCTCTTGCCTGAACCAGAGCAACCCATCAACGCAATCTTCATATCCACATCATAACTTCTTGTCGTATCTATCCACAGCCATCACTACAACCAGATTGAGAGATGCAAACTAGTTCTATCTTTCGCCAACTTCCGCTCCCTAATCAATTCGGATCCGTCACTCAAGTGAAACCCGAATCTCTCTGAGACTTATGTCGCAGAGTAGAGAAGGGAGGAGTTATGAAGATTCTCGATTGGCTCTCGCTCATTACTGCGATTGGCAAACTTGTATATCTAGCAATAGAAATCAGGAACGCCCGCCGCGGAAACGACGGGCGCTAACCTAAGAAATCTTCCTTAACCGGGAAGTGGCTGAACCGCTATCGGAATTGATGAGAATCAACCACGGTGGCGGTTCAGTCGTTGTGAAGATTACTCTCTATCCAAAGCGGGTTCAATAGATTTGGACTCTTGAAGAGAACTACTTTGCGTTAACTAGTTTAATTCGATGAGATCCCAGATCCAATAGATTGCAATACCCACCACTGCTGGCGCAACTACAGATACATCCACGCCACCGAGTGCGCTTGAAATCCAGCCAGTAAAATCAACACTTGAGATTCCAAGAATTCCACTGACGCTTGCAAGCAACCAAGAAATTGTTGCCTTCAAGGACCAACCTGCCTGATACCAATACAGACCGCCTTTAGTGCGCTTATTAAAGACCTGTAGATCTTCTTTGTGAAACGATCCGCCCATTCGATAATAACCAAAGAGGGCGATTGCTATCCACGCTGTACCGAGCGCCGTAAGGAAGAGACATGCATTAGTAACAGCAGCTTCTGCGTCATAAATGAATTTACCGATGAAAACTAATCCGGTTGCAATTCCTGATACCAGAAGCGTTGATTGCAAACGTGTGAGGCGAGGCAAGATTGCATCCATATCAAGACCCATTGAGTAGAGATTTACTGAACCTTGACCAAGTGATCCGATAAAACCAACGAGCAATAGCGGAATCAACAACCACGTCGGCGCGCCTGCTACATAACCAGCAACAAATGAATTTTCATCAAAGGCAGCAACAGCAATAAAGGCGCCGAATAGAGTTGGGACGGCAAGTCCTACGGTCATTGCAATAAATGAGCTACGAACCACGTCAGATTTCTTTGCGCTACCTGAGACATAACGAGTCCAGTCGCCTGTCTGCGTCACAAGTGAGACGGGTCCAGCTGCCCCGCAGGTAAGAACCGCAAGGAACCAGGTTGGCCAGAATGTGCCGAGAGCGTAGAGATCTGGCGTGCCGGCGTAATTGAAATCAAATGATCCGCTGAGGGCGATGATCGAGAGCAGAGCAAGTCCATACATCGCATAAACAATGATGTTATTGAGCTTGACCAAATACTTGTAGCCGAGAATTGCAAATGCGACGATGGCAACTGCGATTACGAGATATCCAAAGACCAGAAGGCCATCGGTGACTTTGCCATCAGAAATACGAGCCCACCCTGAAGAGATGATCTCTCCCCCGGTCCAAACTGTCAGCGCAACATATTGGATGCAGAGCAGTAGTCCCACGAAGGATGCAACCAGACGTCCACGAACACCAAAGATTGCTCCTGATGCGACAGAATTATTTGTCGCTCCCGTCCATCCGAGGAGAGCGGACGATGAGACGAACAGCGCTGCAACGATAGTTCCGACAAGGATTGCAGAGACTGATTGCCACCAGCTAAGGCCGTAGAGGACTGCAAACCACCCGAAGACCATTACCGAGAGCGCCATGTTGGAGCCCAAGAAAATGGGAATGATGCTTGCAGGCTTGGCGGTACGTTCTGATTCTGGGATTGTGTCGACGCCAAGCGTCTCGACCGTTGATTGACTCATAGCGAAAATGCTAGGTGCCAATCACGGCAAATGAAAGAACCCTTACAGGAAATTATAGGAAGGCGAGTGCAGCGATTGCCGCGTCATAACCCTTATCTTCTTTCGAGCCAGGAACGCCTGAGCGCGCGATAGCCTGATCAAGGTCGTTGCACATCAATACGCCGTAGCCAATTGGCTTTGAGAACTTAAGCTGCACATCAATGACGCCTTGAGTAACGCCTTGGCAGACATAATCAAAGTGCGGGGTCTCGCCTTTGAGAACTAGTCCCACTGCAACCACTGCATCGAAACCTGACTCAAATGCGCGCTGTGCAGCGAGAGGAATCTCGAATGAGCCCGGCACGAAGATAGTTTCAATTGCCGAAACTGCTGCGGACTCAAGTGCGCGCCTGGCGCCTGCAATCAAATCACCGCAGAGCTCTGGATGCCAAGAAGAAGAGATGATTGCAACCTTTGCTTCTGGGTGCTTCTGGATTTCGATCTCAGGTGCGTGTCCGGCCATTATGCATTACCTCTTTCGTGTCCGAGTTTTGCTCTCTTAGTCTCAATATATTTCTGATTGAATTGATGAATCTCTGTTGCAAGGTTCTTTTGTGTCACATTAAATCCGGCGGCAGTGAGCGCGGCAACTTTCTCTGGGTTATTTGTGAGCAGCGTTAAATTCATGACGTCTAGGGTTCTGAGAATTTCAATCACATCGTTCCACTCGCGGGCATCAATCGGATGGCCGAGCTTCTCATTTGCCTCAACCGTATCAAGACCTTGATCTTGTAATTGGTAAGCCTTCAGCTTTTCAGCAAGACCCACCCCGCGACCTTCGTGGTCACGGATATAGATGATGTATCCAAAGCCATGTTCTGCAATCAGCCGCTTTGAGAGCGCAAGTTGTTCGCCACAATCGCATCGCAGTGAGCCCAAGACATCACCGGTAAAACATTCAGAGTGCACGCGAATCATCGGAGTCTTTCCGCCCTTACCAAAGCGCGCAATGACATGGTCACGTGCCTTCAGCGCTGGATAAGTAGCAAGCTCCCATGCTCCTTCAGGAAGTTGCACGGAGCTCCAGTTGAGAGTGAGCGCAGACTTCTCTTGCTGAAAATTCTCTTGCCAGTACGTTGTCAGTTCATCAATGGTGATTGTGGTGATCTGATGTGCGTTTGCAAAGGCAGTTAATGATTCTCCACGCGCCATGGATCCATCATCATTAACAATCTCGGAAAGGAGCGCTGCAGGCTGTGCTCCAACGAGCTGTGCAAGTGCAAGACCCGCTTCTGTGTGTCCACCACGAGCTGCCAGGCCTTCATCATGTGCAACCAAAGGAAAAATGTGTCCAGGGCGAATGAGATCCTGCGATGTCAGTTGAGGATTAGCAAGAGCATTGATTGTTGCGGTGCGCTCTGTTGCGCTGACGCCAGTTGTGATTCCTTCTGCTAAATCAACTGTGACTGTAAATGCTGTCTTACGCTTATCTTGATTGCTTTCATACATCATCGGCAGATCAAGGCGACGAGCCGTGGCTTTATCAATTGCCACACAGAGAATGCCGGTTGTGTGGCGAACCATAAAAGCTGTCTGCTCTATCGTTACCTTCTCTGCAAGAACAATGAGGTCGCCTTCATTTTCACGTGATTCGTTATCGGTAACGATAAGGAACTCACCGGCAGCAAATTCTGCTAAAGCTTGCTTAATTGACATTGCGACCACCTTTTGAAATCAGGCGCTCGACATATTTGGCCAAGATATCCACCTCAATATTGACGATATCCCCCGCTGCTTTCAGTGAGAGATTGGTCTTTGCCAACGTCTCAGGGATAAGCCAGAGTGTTACCTGGTTATTTGCATCATTGATTTCACCCACTGTCAGCGATACGCCATCGACGCAGATAGATCCTTGATTGACGATATAACGCGAGAGATCTGTTGGGACTTGAATAACAAATTGCTCCCACTTTTCACCCGGTGTGCGCGAGACCACAGAAGCAACGCCATCAACATGGCCTTGAACAATATGGCCGCCCATGCGCATATCCATCTGTGCTGCGAGTTCGAGATTAACGGCAGAGCCGGTCTCAAGCTTTCCAAGTGAAGTAAGCGAGAGAGTCTGCACCATCACATCTGCCGTGAATGAATCTGCAGTTAATGAAGTTGCTGTTAAACAGGTGCCATTGACTGCGATTGAGTCACCGATGGAAAGCTCTGGGGTCAACAGCGGTGCATGGACTGTGAGAACCGATGATGTCTCACCGCGCGAAATATTGGTGATCTTTCCTAGCTCTGCCACAAGACCTGTAAACATCAGCGCTTCTCCACTCTGTAACGGAATTTATAATCTGGACCACATGCAGTGACGCTTGGCGCCGATAGCGAATATGCATCTTTGATTGTTGTGACGCCAATATCTTCAAGCCAGCTCTTTCCTGAGCCGAGCAAGATTGGCGCTTGATAGAGAACGATTTCATCGATGATTCCCGCTTTAAAGAGTGCGCTACCGAGCTCTGGCCCGGCCTCAACGAGTACTTGATTCACCGGCAAATAATCAAGTGCCTTTAGAAGTTCATCGGTCGAGTGGCTCTTTAAAAATACGGTCTGGCTTTTGCCATCGTGAAGATTGAAATCTGCAGGCACATCGCGCGTGCCCATCACAATTCGAATTGGTGTTGGAGCGCCTTCAATGCGTGGGCGAAGAGTTGGATTATCTGCAAGTGCGGTACCTGTACCAATCAGGATTGCATCTGATTGAGCGCGCAAGATTTGCACATCATCACGAGATTGCGTTGATGAGATCCACTGTGAAGTTCCATCACTTGCCGCGATTCGCCCATCAAGCGTGGCTGCAACTTTCCAAATAAAGTAAGGGCGGCCGGTTGCAATGCGATGCAGCCATGCACCCTGAGCTGCTTCTAATTCTCTACTTGGAATGTATTCGACTTCAACGCCGGCATCTCTTAAGCGATTGGCTCCCCCTGCGGCAACTGGATTGGGATCGGCAACGGCATAGATCACTTTTGCGATGCCAGCATCAATAATTGCATCAACACAAGGTCCGGTGTTGCCGGTGTGGTTACAAGGTTCGAGCGAAACAACAATGGTTGCTCCACGCGCCGCAGATCCCGCCTTCTCAATCGCAACAACCTCGGCGTGATCTGGTGAGATCAATCGATTATGTGCACCATCTGAAATTAGCGATCCATCTACGCCATAGATTGCAGCTGAGACATTGGGATTAGGCGCGCTCTTTCCTAGATTGGCGGCAGAGAGGGTTGCCAGATGCGCATATGCATCGTCGATATTCATATCCCCTCCTCGCTTTAAGTTGCACGAGTTATCGGGGTAAGCAAAGGCAAAGGTCAACGAACCCCACAATGGGTGCGCCGAACTTTGTTGTTATCTCTCATCCGGACTTTAACCGTCGGTCTCAGAGTTTCACTGAGTCAACCGCACACTGGCTGTGTGCGGGTCGCGGACTATAACCGCCGGTTCGAAATTACATCGACCCCGATAACAATGAGCTAAATATAGCCCATCAGCCTTTGGGTGCGACCATCAAAATCTCTCCACAGGCGCTCCCTCTCACCCGTTTAGGAGGTCCATAAATCTCTAATTTTCAACAACTTCCACTTCCTTCTCAAATCGGATCCGTCACTCATGTGAAACCCGAGACTCTCTGAGACGCCCGTCCCAGAGTAGAGAAGGGAGGAGTTATGAAAGTTATTGAATGGCTCTCGCTCGTTTCAGCGATAGGCAATCTAATTCTTCTAGCGATAGAAATTAGGAACGCCCGTCGCGACAACGACGGGCGTTCAGATACTTCCTAACCACAGGGAGTGATCGAGCCGCTGTTGGAGAAGATGTGAATCAACTTCAATGGCGGTTCTTTCGTTTCTAAAGATACTCTCTCACTTACTTCATTCTCAATAGAAAGTGCTGATATTTCTCAACTACTTTAAGTAAAGAAAGAACCCCGCCTCATAAGAGACGGGGTTCTTTTACTTCTTAATCGCTAGCGATTAGCTGCAACCTGATGTGTTGCCGCAACCTTCGCATACGAAGCATGCACCTGACATACGCATCTTCACACCACATGTCATACAGAGTGGAGCATCAGATTTGATACCCATTGACTCTAGGAGATCAGATGAAGATCCGATGGTTGGAGCAAGTGGTGCTGGCTCAATCTTTACAGCAACTGGTGCTGGAGCTTCAACCTTTGCAACCGCAGGAGCCGCCACAGGCGCAACCACTACTGCTTTTGGGGTATCAGAGCCCGCAATAGGTGTGTACTCGCCACCATTGTTAAGTGCCTGCTCGCGCTCTGCTGATGTGTAGAGACCGAGACCTGCACGCTGTTCGAATGGCATGTAATCGAGTGCAAGGCGACGGAAGATGTAATCCATCATGGACTGTGCCATGCGGATGTCCTTATCATCTGTCATACCTGCTGGCTCGAAGCGAAGGTTTGTGAACTTCTCTACGAATGTCTCAAGAGGTACTCCGTA
>CANGJV010000030.1 GCA_947454425.1 Candidatus Nanopelagicaceae bacterium | reverse complement strand
GCCGTAAGAAGGCTGCTGCAAAGCCAGCTGCTAAGAAGGCTGCTCCAAAGCGCCGTAAGAAGGCTGCTGCAAAGCCAGCTGCTAAGAAGGCTGCTCCAAAGCGCCGCAAGAAGGCTGCTGCAAAGCCAGCTGCTAAGAAGGCTGCTCCAAAGCGCCGTAAGAAGGCTGCTGCAAAGCCAGCTGCTAAGAAGGCTGCTCCAAAGCGTAAGGCTGCAAAGCGTAAGCCAGCAGCTAAGAAGAAGTAATTAACTTACTACTTATAAAAAACCCCGCCACTTTATGTGGCGGGGTTTTTTATTTAACGCGATCAGTTACGCGTTCGAAAATTTCTGCCAGTATCTTTTGATCGCCCTTATCTAATACATCAAGAAAGCGGCTTCGCACACTAGCTACATGGTCCGGCGCCGCGGCAACAATTGCCTTCCATCCTTTGGGCGTCATGATTGCAAAGTAGCCTCGCT
This sequence comes from Candidatus Nanopelagicaceae bacterium, assembly GCA_947454425.1. Taxonomy (GTDB): domain Bacteria; phylum Actinomycetota; class Actinomycetes; order Nanopelagicales; family Nanopelagicaceae; genus Planktophila. The sequence goes on along the minus strand of CANGJV010000030.1, from coordinate 13,387 downwards.
TATCATCTGGGCATGCCTCACGGCGGACCCAGCCCTCACGTTCCATCACCTTAATTCGATGCGATAAGCGCGAGCGCGAAAGCATTGCGACCTCGGCCAGCTCAGACATCCGCATTGTGCGATCAGGGGCATCGCTGAGTTGGGCTAAAACTTCGTAATCTGCCATCGATAGATCGTGGGCAGAGAGGTCTTCATCAAGGGCATCTAATAACCTGCGACTGGCGATGATGTATTGGCGCCATGCCTTCATTTCGGAAGGGTTGAGCCACTTAGGTGCGGTAGCGTTTTTCTCTGCCATGTTCGTAATGATACGGCAGTAGTCAAAGTTTCAACTATCTCGTAAAGTGCGTCCACTGTATAAAGTTATAGAAAAGAGCCGCTGTGAAGCCTTCAGGCATTGATACCTCATTTATGGACCCATCAGTCCGTCCGCAAGATGACCTCTACCGATACTTCGCAGGTACCTGGCTCGATCAGTACGAAATCCCGGCAGATCGCGCCGGTGATGGAGTTTCTAGAACCCTCTATGACATTGCTGAAGTTCAGGTCCGAGAGATTATTGAGACTGCTACCGGTGCAGGAGAGGCTCAGAAGATTGGCGATCTCTACAAATCTTTTATGGATACCGATGCTATTAAATCGCGCGGCTTCTCCCCTCTCACCAAAGACTTGGCTGCAATTGATGCCATAACAGACCTACCATCATTTATTGCAACGATGGCAAAACTAGAGACGCAAGGGCTCTCCGGAATCTTCGGCGCCGCAATTTATGCCGATGCGATGGATTCTTCGATGAACATCTTCCACATCGGACAAGGCGGATTATCCCTACCGGATGAGGCCTACTATCGCGAAGAGCAATATCAACCCATTCGAGAAGCATTCCTTACGCACGTTGCAAAGATGGGCGAGCTTGCAGGGGTGCCATTGCTGGCAGCTGAAATTTTAAAGCTCGAGACCGAGATTGCATCGCACCACTGGGACCAAGTCAAAGACCGAGATGCAACGCTGACCTATAACAAAACTACCCGTGCCGAACTTGAAGCGCTCGCCCCCAACTTCCGCTGGGATTCTTGGGCGGAAAATGGCCAGATTCCATCGGTAGCATTTGATCAACTTAATATTCACGAACCTTCATTCTTCGCTGGCGTATCTGCGATGCTGGCCGAATTTGATTCTCGCCGCGATGTTTGGGTCTCTTGGCTAAAGTGGAATCTCATCAGTGGCAGTGCTGCTTATTTAACGGATGATCTAGTTCTGCAGAATTTCTCTTTCTACGGCACCACACTTTCTGGCACGCCGCAGATTCGCGAGCGCTGGAAGCGTGGAGTCTCATTAGTTCAAGGATCTCTAGGTGAGGCAATCGGCAAGATCTATGTCGGCCTTTACTTCCCAGCTGAAGCTAAATCAGAGATGCTGACACTGGTTGATTACTTAACACAAGCATACGAAAGCAGCATCAAAGAACTTCCATGGATGTCCGAAGCAACCAAGGCGAAGGCGCTAGAGAAACTCGCAAAGTTCACTCCCAAAATTGGCTACCCAGATAAGTGGCGTGATTATTCAACTCTTGAAATCAAGGGTGATGACCTCATCGGAAACCTGCAACGTATCGCAGCCTTTGGCCATGCCTATGAAGTTGCCAAAATTGGAAAGCCAGTTGATCGCGACGAGTGGCATATGACTCCGCAGACCGTCAACGCTTATTACAACCCGTTGATGAACGAGATTGTCTTTCCTGCTGCAATCCTGCAATCTCCATTTTTTGATATGGGGGCAGATATCGCTGCAAATTACGGCGGTATCGGAGCTGTCATCGGTCACGAGATTGGTCACGGTTTCGATGACCAAGGTTCTAAATATGATGGCGATGGAAATATGGTTGATTGGTGGATCGATAGCGACCGAGCGGCATTTGAAAAGCTGGCCGCGCGTCTTATTACGCAATATGACGCTCTCTCGCCCGCTGCAACCCCCGATATCCACGTCAATGGGGCATTTACAGTCGGTGAGAACATTGGAGACCTTTCAGGCCTGGAAATCGCCTACAAAGCCTACAAATTGGCCCTACAAGGCGAAGTCGCGCCAGTTATCGATGGTTTAACTGGAGATCAACGCTTCTTCCTATCCTGGGCGCAGGCATGGCGCGGAAAGAACCGACCGGAAGAGATACGTCGCCGAATTGCCACCGACCCGCACTCTCCAGATGAATTCCGTTGCAACCAAATTGTTCGAAACCTCGAACCTTTCTACCAAGCCTTCAATGTGACCTCAACTGACCAGATGTGGCTGGAGTCAGCGGAGCGCGTTCGTATCTGGTAACTCAGGCTAAGCGGTTAAGATTGGGCCATGACCAAACGTACCCATCTCATTCTTGCCGCTGTCGCAGTTTCAACCCTCATCCTCTCTGGATGTGGAAAGAGCACAGATGGCGAAAACACAACCGCTGGCGATTCATCGCAACTGACAACCAATGCCGAAGCAACATCAACTACGGCATTTGGTTCAACTCTCAAGCTTGGCACAACAGCAACGATTCTCTTCTCAAATCCTGCTTCATTTACACCAACAATTTATGCCTCTAACTACCAGAAGGGTTGGAGAGCTAATAAAATTGAAGTAACCATTACCAACACTGGTTCGGCTCCACTTGAGACAGCATCAATTGCTTTTGCAATCTCATCCGGAACAAATGTATGTACAGATATTCTCGATGGCGACAATCAGATCAATGGCGCACCAACAACGCCACTTGCCGCCGGAGCAACCACGACTTTTGCATACGGAGTCGGTTGCGATGCAAAGGCTGGTGACCCACTTCAAATTACCGCAACTATCGGAAGCGATATCGTGGCAGTAAAGGGCTCACTTGCTTAATTGAATTAAAGAAAAACCCCCTCAAGAATCTCCTTGAGGGGGTTTTTATTTACCTAATTACTTCGCTGGCTCTGGATAGTGGCAAGCGAGAATATGGTTTGGAGCAATCTGTACTGGCTCTGGAACCACTGTGCGGCAGGTATCTTGCGCCTTCCAGCAACGTGTATTAAATACACAGCCTGCTGGTGGGTTGACCGGACTTGGCAGATCTCCCTGCAAGAGGATGCGTTCGCGAGCGCGTTCAATCTTTGGATCAGGGATTGGAACCGCCGATAGCAGCGCCTTTGTATATGGGTGGCGCGGTGATGAGAAGAGAGATTGTGTTGGCGCGCTCTCCATCACCTTTCCCAGATACATCACGACAACTCGATCTGAGATGTGCTGTACGACTGAAAGGTCGTGAGCGACAAATAGGTATGAGAGCCCAAACTCCTGCTGAAGATCATCAAGGAGGTTTACCACCTGCGCCTGAATTGATACATCGAGAGCTGATACAGGCTCATCTGCCACAATCAACTTTGGCTTCAAAGCAATTGCGCGAGCGATACCGATACGTTGACGCTGGCCACCAGAGAACTCATGTGGGAAGCGATTGATGTGCTCTGGATTGAGTCCAACTCGCTCAAGTAGATCACGAACCGCATTCTCAACGCCGCCGGCGGGCTTAATGCCGTGGATATCGTAGGAAGCGCCAACAATTGTTCCAACTGTGTGGCGCGGGTTGAGTGATGCAAATGGATCTTGGAAGATCATCTGCATCTGTGAGCGAAATGGCATCATCTGATGACGAGAGTAATTGGTGATGTCTTCACCTTGGAAGAGAATCTTTCCCTCAGTTGGCTCGTAGAGCTTCATCACGGTACGGCCGGCTGTGGTCTTACCGCAACCAGATTCACCAACGAGGCCGACAGTCTCGCCAACTCCGATAGAGAGTGAGACACCGTCGACAGCCTTAACAACGCCCTTTTGGCGATTAAATAATCCACCTGAAGTTGTCGGGAAGTGCTTCTTCAGGTTCTGTAATTCAAGAATGTTCTCAGCCATTACTTCACTCCATTGTTTTGATTAGCAATTTCGATTACTTGCTGACCTGTGAGGTGGCAACGCCCGAAGTGGGATGGCGCCTTCTCGACGAGATCTGGATTTACTGCATGGCAGAGCCCACCACTGACGTGAGAGGCAAATTCGCAACGAGCTTCGAATGCGCAACCCTTAGGCACGGAAATCAATGAAGGTGGTTGACCCGGAATAGCCTTAAGGCGAGTACCAATTCCATTGTTATCAACGCGCGGAATTGAGTTAAGAAGTCCACGTGTATATGGGTGGGTTGTGTTGTAGAAGATCTCATCAATCGGAGCGCTCTCGACAACTCGTCCTGAGTACATAACGCTGACCCGGTCGGCAACTTCTGCCACCACACCAAGATCGTGAGTAATCAGGATGACCGCCATATTAAATTCCTTCTGCAGATCAGCCAAGAGGCGAAGAATCTGAGATTGAACAGTTACATCGAGGGCAGTTGTTGGTTCATCTGCAATCAAGAGTGATGGATTATTTACCAAAGCCATTGCAATCATCACACGTTGACGCATACCACCTGAGAATTGGTGAGGATATTCGTGAACGCGCTTGCTGGCATCAGGAATTCCGACCAGATCAAGCATCTCCACTGCGCGCTTGATGCCATCAGCTTTGCTTCCCTCGTTGTAGAGAGCCCACGCCTCTGCGATTTGGTCGCCGATTGTGTAGAAAGGATGGAGCGCTGACATCGGATCCTGGAAGATCATCGACATTGCCTTACCGCGTAAGCGGCGAACAGTCTCATTGGGAGCTGAGAGAACATCGATTGGACCTTCTGGCAGGTGCAAGATTGCAGAGCCAGAGATCTTGGTGCGTTGTGGATTGTGAAGACCCATCACCGCAAGGTTAGCTACTGATTTACCAGAGCCTGATTCACCGACGATTGCCAGAGTCTCACCCAATGCAACTGAGTAAGAGACATCATTTGATGCAAGGACGGCACCATCTTCGGTCGGAAAGCTGACGTGGAGATTCTTAACTTCAAGGAAGGTGCTCATGCGTGGCGTACTCTCGGATCTATGAAGGCGTAGGTGATATCTACGATTAGGTTTGCAACGACAACAAAGGTTGATGCGACGATTGTGGTTCCGACGATAATCGGCAGATCATAAGAAGATGTCACGGCTTCAATACTGATTCCGCCAAGACCATCGAGTCCAAAGACCTTCTCGGTAATGATTGCACCACCCAGTAGGCCGGCAAAGTCGAGACCAGCCAAAGTCACAAGTGGAGCAAGAGCTGCGCGAAGTGTGTGCTTACGAAGAATTACCTTTTCGCTCAAGCCCTTTGCTCGAGCTGTACGAATAAAGTCTTCTGACGATGTCTCAATCACATTGGAACGAGTAAATCGGGTATAGGTAGCAGCGTATGCAAAGGCGAGGGTGGCTGCCGGCCAGATAAAGGTTTGCAACCAGCCAATCGGATCGGTCAATGGATTGGACCAATTTCCAATTTCTAGCGGATCCACCAAGTTGAACTTCAAGATGATGAAGATAACGACAAGAACACCGGTAAGGAATGTTGGAAGTGAAGTTCCGATAAGTACGAAGACAGTTGAAACTCGATCGAAGATTGAACCCTTCTTGCGAGCGGCAAGAACACCAAGGCTTACTCCAACAGTCATCCAGAGGATAAATGCGAGAACCGCCAGGCTAAGAGTTACTGGAAATGCATGTGAAAGAACGGTTGAGACGCACTCGTGGCGTGAGAATGAATATCCAAAGGCAGGAGCCGGGCAGTGAATCGCAGCTGCAGCAACTCCGTAGTCGCGGCCGATAAATAGGCCTTGAAGGAATCGGAGCCACTGTTCGATAACAGAGACATCCAATCCAAGTTTATGGCGAGTATCTCTTAAGAGCGCTGGTGAACAGTTCTTAGAACAGACCAAGCGAGCCGGGTCGACCGGCAAGAGATCGAAGATGAAGTAGACAGAGAGAGATACCAGCAGCAAGAGCAAGACTGTATAAAACAGTCGCTGGGATACGTACTTAAGCATTGTGTGAAAATCTCCTTCACGTCAACTGACTTCATCTGTAAAGCCAGGTAGTGCATTGTGGAAAATCTTAAAGCCATTAAGAAAATTGGAGCTATTTCAGAAGGTATGGATGGCTACTGATGTAGCCATCCATACCGTCAACTGAAACTAATCAAATTATTAGTAAATTACTTCTTTACGTAAATTTGACCGAAGCCGAAGCTTCCCTGTGGTTCCCAGTAGTAGATTCCACCGATCTTTGAGCCCCAAGTCTGCTGAGACTTACCAAAGACAGTGCGGATGTACCAGTACTGATCCATACCGTACTGAGCAAGGTTCTGCCACATCTTCGCCTGCTTGTTGCGATCGAGCTCAACAAGTGCCTTATTCACGTTGCGAATAAAGATCTTGTATTCGTTTGTGCCCTTGTTAGATGTGTAGTTACAGCAACCTTCACCCCAGAGCTCTGGGATAACTGTTGATGCGTTTGCCCAGTCTGCACCCCAGCCACCAGACAAGATATCTGTCTGCTTGCGGTATGTAGAAAGGTTTGCATTGTATGTACCCGCTGGCTTGTAAACAGTGTTTACATAGATTCCAGCCTTAGCAAGAGCAGCCTCTACGAGAACAGCAGCCTTCTTGTTAGAAGCTGTATCTGCACGGTAGTAGATGATTCCCTGGCTTGGGTTAGTTGCACGTGTATATGCAGTTGGACATACCTTCTTTGCCTGAGCAAGAAGTGTCTTTGCATATTCAGGGTTTCCATCGATCTTGTAATTTGGATCGTGGATGTTTCCTGTTGTTGGTGCATAGTCCATACCTAGTACTGGCTTCACTGGGCTATCGCCTGGCTCGCCGTAGTATGTAGTTCCACCTGAAAGGTTGATGAGCGCCTGTGTATCGAAGGCAAAGAAGATCGCCTTACGTACGAGCAAGCAGTCAAGGTGACCCTTTGAGTTGTTAGCTGCAAGATATGAAGTGTATGGATCGTAGTTGTTCATACGACGATCAGCGTTAGCTGGATTTTCGAAGAACTTGATGTTGTTAGCTGGCTGCAATCCATCGAGTGAGATTGCGTTTGGCTTTGAATCATCAAGAACGATCTTGTCACGTACATCTTCGTTCAAGCCGAATGTGACTGTGATCTTGTCTGGATAAGGTGTGCGGATTGGGTCAGATGCCTTGCTCCACTTGTCGTTACGAACCAAAACGAGCTCATCATTGATTGCATACTTCTCAATCTTGTATGGGCCAGAAGCCAAAGGCTTGAGGTCGTACTTATCACCTGTGTCAGCTGATGCCTTGATAGGACCAGTTGTTGGATATGTCAAGAAGTAGTTGAAGTCAGGTACTGAACGTGACAAGTTAAATGTAATGGTGTCACCCTTACATGTAATTGCCTTGTCGAAGAGTGCCTGGCCAGTCTTGCGATATGGACCAGCATATGCAGATGAACCATCAGCATTTGTTGGGATATCGAGCCATGCGATTGCGTATGCAGGTCCTGCATCGAATACGTCAGTCGCGAATGCACGTGACCAGCCGTACTTGATATCAGCACATGTGATAGCTGAGCCATCTTCCCATGTGATGCCCTTGCGAAGTGTGTATGTCCATGTCTTCGCCTTGTTGCTTGGTACGCCTGTGTTTGTTGCAAGGTCTGGAACTAGTGATGAACCAGCTGAACCTTCTACTGGGCGATATGAAACCAATGTACGGAAGATGTATGAATCAAAGAACGCGATATCGCGACCTGTGTACATGTTGGTTGGATCAAGCGCAGGGAACTGCGTTGAGTGTGTGAAGTACTGCAGAGTTCCACCTGTTACAGGTGTCTCCGTTGCAGCGCTAGATGTTGTCGCACCACCAACAAGAGCAACACCTGCAGCAAATGAAGCTGCTGTTGCTAATGCCACTACGCGACGAGTAATCAGTTTCTTCACTGATTGTCCTCCTTCTATGTTTTTCCTATCTTCGCGGCCGCGAAAATAGGTATTGCTCAACCATTGGGTTGCCTTTCTCTCACGTTCAGAGAAACTTAAGTGTGGCCCTCGCCTTAGCGATCTGCCTTTGGATCAATTGCATCGCGAATCGCATCACCCAAAAGGTTGAGCGATAGAACGATTGCGATTAGATACCCGGATGTGATCAACAAGTAAGCAGGGTCAGAGCTCCACTTACTGCGTGCGTCATCGAGTAAAAGACCAAATGAGATAGCCGGTGGCTGTACGCCGATTCCGAGGTAGGCAAATACTGCCTCTGCTGCAAGGTATCCAGGCAGTGCCAGTGATACGAAGATAATTGCAGTAGACCAAAGATTAGGAAGAAGCTCTTTGGTGATGATGCGGAAATTTGAAGCGCCTTGAGCTTGTGCAGCCATCACGAAATCACGTTCGCGCAATGAGAGCGCCTGCGAACGAATCAAACGAGCAAAGCCGGGCCAGCCAAAGAAGACCAAGAAGATGATGAGAACAAGTAGGCGCGCATTATTGCCCTGCGCAATACCTAGCTTTTGGATTCGCTCGACCGCTGGAATTGAGAGCGCAACAATCATAAAAAATGATGGGAAGGCGAAGAGGAAATCTGAGTAACGGCCGATTGCAGCATCGACCTTTCCGCGGAAATAGCCTGCGGTAATTCCAAGGAGCATTCCGATACCGATTGAAGAAACGGTGGTGATGATTGCAACGGTAAATGAGATTCGAGAACCGAATAGAACATTTGCAAAAATGTCACGACCGTCTTCCGGTGTTACGCCGAATGGGTGCGCCCATGAGATTCCACCAAATGAACCAATTGGAAAGTTTGCACGAGCAGGATCGAGTTGTTCTAGGTAGAGCTCGTAAGGGCCAACCTTAAAGATACGCGCAATGATGGGTGCGCCATAAGCTGCGACGACAAAGAAGATTGAGATGATTCCCGCAACTACGCCGGTGCGATTACGCTTGAAACGATTCCAAGCGATCTGCTTCGGCGTGCGTTGAGCGAAATCAGCGCTCTTCTCTTCTACGACTTGCGTTGCATCAGCCACGAAGTAAACCCCTTATCAAAAATTGCATGGACATGTAATGACCATCCACAGGTATTCGCGCTGGCGAAATCGCTAGGCGAGAAAACCCGTGAGTAGACCCGCAAGGGTAGTAAAAGGTGAACGAAAAGGAAACCCCAAAAGTCTAATTTGTCAGAATTGGACATTAAGGCTGAGCCTGAGTCAGCGCCCGGAAAGGGCAAGTCTCTTCATCTTGAGGAAGAGCGGAATGGCCAGGAACGAGCCGGTAAACATTGATGCGACCCAGAGGGTCGGCTGATCAGCCCCGAGCATCAGCCCCGTGATGGCAGGTCCAGCTACCCCAGAGATGCTCCATTGCAATGACATTAATGCGTTGGCACGGCCTCGAATGTTCTCCGGCGCTAGTTCATTGGCCAGAGTTGGAATGACAGGTGCTTGAACCATCTCTCCGACCGCAAAGATCAACTGGCTGATGCAAAGAGCGATGCCTGAAGCAATCAATGGCAGCGCTGGTGAAATGCCGACAAAGATCCACGAGGATGACCAGATGACCCCGATTGCAATAAGTGCGTTGTACTTTGAATATCTTTCGAGAATGCGCATCACTAGTGGCTGCAGGGTAAAGATTGCGATGGTATTAACGCCGAAAATAAGACCGAGCCATTTAGGTGATAGGCCCAAGAATTGCGTTGCAAAGATTGGTACCCCTGCTTGGATAACACCGTAACCAAAGGTAAAGAGAATTATTCCGCCGAAACCAAGTAGAACAAGTGGCTTAATCTTAAAGAGATCACGATACGAGCCCTGCTTTGGTTCATGGGCTTGTGGTTCGTACTTGCCCACACCTTCACCATGTAATGTCAGAATTATCGATAGGTAAACGAGGAAAGTTGCACCATCAATCCAATACATCCATTGAAAACTTCTCAGCGAACCGGTTTGAATAATCAATGATCCAATCAGACCACCTAGACCTAGACCTAAATTGAGCAACATAAAGTTGAGTCCGAAAATCTTTGATCGATCTTTTTCTGGCGTAACGCGAGTCAAGATCACACTCTGTGATGGCCAGATTGCTTGACCTGCAACATTGATTGCAGTGAGGGCAAGGATGACATGGAGCTGAGTTGTGACAAACGCTAACGAGATTGCTCCGACGCAGTTAAGAATGAGACCGCAGATCATTACCTTTTTTGGGCCAATTCGATCAACCAGCGCACCCATTGGCGTGCTTGCAATGAGAGAAACAAGCGCACCGTAAGAAAGGAGTAAGCCACCGAAGGTGTTGGTAAAGCCGCGCATATCGTGGAGATAAACGAGCAAGAGTGAGAGGGTCATTCCTCCACCAATTGCATTGAGGCAGATTCCAATTACCATCTTCCGTGATTTTGGATTGAGTACCTCACGGATATCGCTATAAAGCATTTACTTCAATAGGTCCTTCGCTTGGTCGAGGATTTCACTCTTAAAGTCGGCAATGGGAGAGAAATGTCCTTGACCGGGTAAGAAATTAAGTACTGCAGTTGGGATATGTTTTTCGAGCCAATATGAATGTGCGTGGGGAACCATTAAATCTTGATCACCTTGCCAGAGTAATACTGGAACTGAAATCTGATTGAGCGCAAAACCCCACGGCTGGATAAATGCAATGTCATCATCGATCCATCCATCAAAGCTCACTGCTAATCCTTTTCGGGTAGCGGTCGCATATTCATCTGCGATGGCGCCATCAAGTGCTCGCTTATCTGCGTCTCCAATCAGACCGCCGAGCGCTTCTCTTACATCGGCAGCTGTGACATCTTTAAATGCAACAGCATTTGCATCCATCCATCTTGAAATCTCTGCTTCGCCCTTGAGCGCTTCGCCAAATTCTTCTTCATTCTCTGGACCCATGCCGGCGAGAAAATCGAGGTCATCGACGCCGTAGGCACCAACACTTGCCAGTGCTATTGCACCCCTGCTACCTGCAATCTGTGTTGTTGCGATTGCATGTGGGCCGCCGCCTGACCAGCCAATTGAGACGAAGTCACGAATTCCAAAGCTATCTAGTAATTCGCGCACATCATCGTTATTAGAAAGGACTGTGCGCCCTTCATTGCGATCGCTAATTCCATAACCGGCACGGCTGTAAGAGATAGCGCGCATTCCGCGTGCTGCTGCCAAATCAAGCCATGAGTTCCAGAGCGATGCATGTGCGGGAGTTCCGTGGTGAAAAACGATTGCGCTAGTTGAAGCGATGCCATTATCGAAATACTCGAAGAAGCGTCCATCGGTGAGCTTGAGGGTAGGCATTCTGCAAGTGTAAACCTGAAATGCTTTCTCTGTCGGAACTTTCTCAAGACTCTGCGAGAATAGGGGCTATGACTTCCGGCTTTAAATATGAGATCAAGCATGCCTCTGAAAAAGGGTTAGCTCGTGTCGGAACTATCACTACCCCGCACGGAGAAATTCAAACTCCAGCATTTATTCCAGTCGGTACAAAAGCGACGGTTAAATCAGTTCTTCCTGGCGCAATGAAAGATCTTGGATCGCAAGCCTTGTTAGCAAATGCCTACCATTTATATTTACAACCAGGCCCAGATGTATTGGATGAAGCAGGCGGTCTCGGTTCATTTATGAATTGGAGTGGCCCCACATTTACCGATAGCGGTGGCTTTCAAGTTCTCTCGCTCGGAGTTGGATTTAAGAAAGTCCTCGCGATGGATGCTCAGACATTCCGCTCAGATCAAGTAATCGCAGGCAATAAAGAACGCCTGGCTCATGTAGACGATGAGGGAGTTACATTTAAATCTCACCTCGATGGCTCGATGCATCGATTTAGCGCAGAGATTTCCATGCAAATTCAACATAAAATTGGTGCTGACATCATGTTTGCATTCGATGAATGTACGACTTTACACAATACGCGTCCATATCAAGAGCTAGCGATGGAGCGCACACACAATTGGGCAATCCGTTGTCTCGATGAACATAAGCGTTTGACCGAAGCCCGAAGCGGTAAGCCATACCAAGCACTTTTTGGAGTTATTCAAGGCGCTCAATATGAAGACCTTCGCAAAGAGGCTGCGGCGGATTTAGGTTCAATGAGCTCATCTGGCATTTCATTTGATGGATTTGGCATCGGTGGCGCGCTCGATAAAGATTCACTTGGCACCATCGTCAATTGGGTAAACTCGACGCTCCCCCAAGAAAAACCAAAACATTTACTAGGAATCGGCGCCCCGGAAGATTTATTTGTCGGAGTAGAAAATGGGGTAGATACCTTTGATTGTGTCTTGGCATCAAGAATCGCTCGAACAAGCGCTGTCTACACAATGACAGGAAGATTTAACGTATCAAATGCAGGTTTTGTCAGGGACTTTACGCCAATTGATGAAGAGTGCGATTGTTACACCTGTGCGAACTACACACGCGCATATCTCTGTCACTTGTTCCGGGGCAAAGAGATGCTCGCTGCAACCCTTGCCACAATACATAATGAAAGATTTATCGTGCGACTAGTCGATCAGATGCGTCAGCATCTCATTGATGGAACTTTTTATGAATTTAAAGCTGACTTTCTAGGCCGCTATAAACACCGAAGTGGACAAGCAAGCAACTAAATAAATTATTCTTGCTCGTTCTTTGCACTCTCAGTCTCTGTACCAACCTTGGTCCAACCACCTGGTACTAAATCTTCTGCCTCAGTTGGACCCCAGGTGCCACCTTCATAGGTGATGACTGGGTTTGGATTCTTGAGCAGATCTTCCAAGATGCTCCACGATTGAAGCACAGAGTCAATGCGAGTAAATCTAAAGTGATCTCCGACGATTGCGGCGCGCAGCAGTCTCTCGTAAGGGCCTTGGCGATCGCCGAATTCTGCGACAAATTCAACAGATAAATCGATGGTCTCGGTTACCAATTTTGTACCTGGCTTCTTAGCCTGAAGAGAGAGATCCACACCATCTTTGCTTCCTAGGCGGAAACGAACGTGATTTGAATCTGCCTTACCAAAGAGAGCGCGTGGAGGTTGCTTAAATTCAACAATAACTTCAAGCACAGTCTCTGGCATTTTCTTGCCGGTGCGCAGATAAATTGGCACACCTGCCCAGCGCCAGTTATCGATGAAGATCTTCATCGCGACAAAAGTCTCGGTATTTGAATTCTGATCTACGCCAGGCTCATCAAGATATCCCTCAAATTGGCCACGGACCACATCATTCTTATTGATATCGCGAATTGCAGAGAGAACTTTTATCTTCTCATTCTGCATTGCATCAGATTCCATATCGATAGGTGGCTCCATCGTGAGCATGGTGAGCACCTGCAAGATATGGTTTTGCAATACGTCACGTGTTGCTCCTACGCCATCGTAGAAATTGCCGCGTCCATCAATGCCAAAATTCTCTGCCATCGTGATTTGAATATTCGAGACGTAATTTCGATTCCAAACTGGCTCAAAGAGG
>CANGJV010000029.1 GCA_947454425.1 Candidatus Nanopelagicaceae bacterium | reverse complement strand
CGAGATGCATTTGGGAAAGAACTCCCAGAGCTTGATCTCGGTGGAGGTTACGGGATTGCTTACATGCCGAATGAAGAAACGGTCGAACCGGCAGATGTATTGCCTGCAATCGGAAAGGCAGTTCGTGACGCCTGCAAGAAGTTTTCGCTCGATATTCCTTCAGTCTCAATCGAACCAGGGCGCAATATCGTTGGACCGACCATGTTTACGCTCTATGAAGTCGGCACTGTAAAAGATGTCCAACTCGAAGATGGATCAATCCGCAAATACATTTCAGTCGATGGCGGTATGAGCGATAACGCACGTACCGCGCTCTACGATGCCGAATACTTTGCAACGATTGCGCAACGCACCTCAACGGCAGCAAGTGTTCAATCTCGATTAGTGGGTAAGCATTGCGAGACTGGTGACATCATTATTCGAGATATTCAACTTCCTTCAGATGTGGTGCCAGGTGATTTGATAGCAACACCAGCTACCGGTGCATATGGTCGATCAATGGCAAGCAACTACAACCACGTGCCACGACCTCCCGTAGTAGCTGTGATTGATGGAAAAGCGCGTGTAATCGTGCGCCGCGAGACCGAGGCTGATTTGCTCGCTCTTGATGTAGCCAAGATGTGAAAGAATCACCCTTATGACCCGAGCAGATAAACCAGTACGTATTGGCATGCTTGGCTGTGGCGTTGTTGGCAGCGAAGTTGCCCGATTGCTCTTGGCAGATTCAGATGAACTATCTACCCGTGCTGGCGTCAAGATCGAGCTCTCAAGAATCGCAGTCCGCACAATTAAGGATTACCCGGGAATCAATCCGGCGATCTTCACAACAGATCCATTCTCAATCGTTAACGATCCTGAAATCGATTTAATTGTTGAGGTTATGGGCGGAATCGAACCAGCACGCGAACTCGCACATTTAGCAATCAAAAATCGCAAATCGATTGTGACCGCAAATAAGGCTTTGCTTGCCAGCCATGGCGCCGAACTCTTTACCGCCGCCTATGCACAAGGTGAGGATATTTACTACGAAGCATCAGTTGCCGGCGCAATTCCAATTATTCGCCCGCTTCGTGATTCGCTAGTTGGAGACTTTGTTATCCGCATCATGGGAATTGTTAACGGAACAACAAATTACATACTCACCAAGATGCATGAAGAAAATAAGGAGTTTGCAGTCGCCCTAAAGGAAGCGCAGGATCTTGGATATGCAGAAGCGGATCCGACTGCCGATGTTGAAGGTTTTGATGCAGCTGCCAAGGCGGCAATTCTCTCTGGCTTGGCATTCCACACACGCGTCACTGTTGCTGATGTTTATCGTGAAGGAATCAGCCACATCACACTTGAAGATGTTCAGCTCGCCAAGTCACTTGGTTACGTCATCAAATTACTTGCAATTGCAGAGTTAACTCCGAAGGATGAAATCTCAGTTCGTGTACATCCAGTAATGCTGGAAAAGGCTCACCCACTCGCATCAGTGCGCGATGCCTTTAACGCTGTTTTTGTGGAGGCTGAATCTGCCGGTCCGTTGATGTTCTACGGTCGTGGCGCAGGTGGCGCACCAACTGCATCAGCAATTCTCGGTGACGTATTAGCAGTATCACGCCACATTGCACTTAACTCAGTTGGTCAGCGTGAAACAGATTATGCAGATCGCGATATTGCGCCAATTGAAACCACCAAGACAAAGTTCCTTATCCGACTTGAGGTTCAAGATAAGCCAGGTGTGCTCGCTGCAATTGCGCAGGTTTTTGCAACGCAAGGAGTATCAATTCAGACTGTGGATCAGAACGGTCGAAACTCTGATGCTGAACTCGTTATCGTCACACACCTTGCAACTGAAGGCGAACTAAAGGCGACCGTTGAAGCGCTGAAGAAGATGGATATTGTCACAAATATTTCAAGTGTGATCCGGGTTGAGGGAGCGAGTGCATAATGGGATTTCTCGGAAAGTTGAACTCTCGAAAGAAAGAGGGCGCGCATCAGTGGCTCGGTGTTATTGAAGAGTATCGCCATCGCTTACCGGTAAGCGCAAAAACTCCTGTTGTCTCATTACGTGAAGGTGGAACACCGCTTATCTATGCATGCCATCTTTCAGAGATGCTCGATAACGAAGTCTGGATTAAGTTTGAAGGCATCAACCCAACAGGGTCATTTAAAGATCGCGGAATGACAATGGCAATCTCTAAAGCTGCCGAAGATGGTGCAAAAGCTGTTATCTGCGCATCTACCGGTAATACATCTGCATCAGCAGCGGCCTATGCAGTCAAAGCCGGAATGGTTCCAGCAGTCCTTATTCCTGAGGGAAAGATTGCGATGGGAAAGCTCGCTCAAGCTGTTGCGCATGGCGCAACGTTGCTTCAGGTGCAAGGTAATTTTGATGATTGCTTGGTCTTGGCGCGCGAACTTTCTGAGAAGTATCCAGTTTCATTGGTTAACTCAGTAAACCCATATCGAATTGAAGGCCAAAAGACTGCAGCCTTTGAAGTTGTCGATTTACTCGGTGATGCACCAGATATTCATACTCTGCCAGTCGGTAATGCCGGAAATATCACTGCATATTGGAAGGGCTACAACGAATACTTTATCGACGGAATCTCAAAGCAGAAACCTGCGATGTGGGGATTTCAAGCTGCAGGTGCTGCGCCGCTAGTGCTTGGCCACCCAGTTGATAATCCCGAGACAATTGCAACTGCGATTCGAATTGGAAAGCCTGCTTCTTGGGATCAAGCTATTGCTGCGCGCGATGAATCAGCCGGCTTAATTGATTCAGTAACAGATGAAGAGATATTGGCCGCCTATCGAATTCTCTCTTCCAAAGAGGGCATCTTCTGCGAACCTTCATCAGCGGCAGGGTTAGCTGGTCTCATTAAGTACAAAGCTGCAGGCAAGCTACCGCGCGGAAAGAAGATTGTTATCACCTGCACCGGTAATGGATTGAAAGATATTCCATGGGCGCTGGAAGGTGCCAAGGACCCAGTAATTGTTCCCGTCAATGCTGATGTTGCTGCTACAGCGCTCGGATTGAGCAAGGCTTAAGTCAATGAGTAAACCAACTTTTAAAGCAAAGCCAATGCAGGTTCAAGTTCCTGCAACATCGGCCAATCTTGGCCCTGGCTTTGACTCATTTGGTTTGGCGCTTGCAATGCATGATCGATATGTAGCCCAAGTACTCGATGATGTAATTCTTGATATTGATGTCACTGGTGAAGGTGCCGATGAAGTTCCTCGCACCGATAAGAATTTACTTGTCAAAGCGATGTATAAAGGTTTCGATTCGCTTGGTGGCCGTCCTAAAGGACTGGCAGTTCGCGCACTCAACGTTAACCCGCATGGACGCGGTCTAGGTTCTTCTGCAAGTGCAATCATCGGCGGGCTAGTGCTTGCTCGCGCACTTGTTCTCAACGGCGAAGATCAGATGAGTGATATTCAATTACTCTCGTTGGCAAATGATATGGAAGGCCATCCCGACAATGTTTCGGCAGCGCTCTTTGGCGGTGCAACAATTTCTTGGTTTGAGTTAGAGAAGAATAAATCTTCAGCTCACTGCGTTCGTCTTAGTGTTGATTCTCGAATCCATGCATTGGCATACATTCCATCCAAGGGGCTACCCACCTCAAAGGCGCGCAAGATGTTGCCAGAATCAATTCCATTTAACGATGCAGTTCAGAACACAACGAATGCAGCGTTAATGAGCCACGCGCTTACAACTCGACCAGATTTACTCTTTAAGGCTACTGAAGATTTCTTGCATCAGTCTTATCGAGCAGAGGCAATGCCTGACTCATATGCACTTGTGCAGAAACTTCGTGGCGCTGGCATTGCTGCCTTTATTTCAGGCGCTGGCCCAACTGTTTTAGCCTTACACACCGCAGATCAACGCGAGTTGGAGGAGCTGAAATTAGCCGGCGGCAAGGCTTTTGTAGCGACCCCGCTTGAAATTGCATCCCGCGGAGCGAGCCTGCTATAGTTTTCCCATCAGCACCGCCGGTATCAATGAGGCGAATTAACTGATAACAATCAAGTAAGAAAATCTCAAAATAAGTAAAACCTATGTTCTACAAATTCTCTCTCTACATACGTAGCGGGACACTCAAGAAAAGAAATCAATGACAACAACAGAACTCGCTGCAATGACACTTCCGAAACTCAAGGAAGTAGCCTCCCAACTCGGTATAGATGGCGCAGCAAAGCTTAAGAAGGATGCCCTTGTTACCGCGATTGGTGACCTCCAGGCAGCTAACCGTGAAGCGGCAAAGGCAGAACGCGAAGCACGTCGCGAAGCTCGAAATGCAAAGCGCAACAATAAGAAATCTGATGATTCTGATTCTTCGGAAGAAGAGAACAGCAATTCAAGTAACAATAGCGATGATGACGGTGACGACGAGAATTCCTCTGATAACAACCGCGGCGATCGCAATGACCGTAACGACCGTAACCGTAATCGCAATGACCGTAACGACCGCAACCGTAATCGTCGCGATCGCAACAGCGGGCGCAACGAGCGCCACAACCGTGAAGAGCGCGAGCCAGTTATCGGTGAAGATGACATTCTCGTTCCAGTTGGCGGACTCGTCGATATCCTCGAAAATTACTCATTTATTCGCACCGCCGGTTACTTGCCAGGCCCTAACGATGTTTATGTCTCACAAGGACAGGTACGTAAGTACGGTCTCCGTAAGGGCGATGTAGTAACAGGTCAGGTTCGCCAAGCACGTGAAGGTGAGCAGAAGCAGAAGTACAACCCACTTATTACCCTTGAGACTGTTAACGGCGTTCCAGTTGCCGAAGCAGTTCCTCGTGTTGAATTTGGAAAGCTCACACCTTTATATCCGCAAGAGCGACTACGCCTTGAGACAGAGCCAAACATTCTTACAACTCGAGTTATCGATTTGATTGCACCTATTGGTAAAGGCCAGCGCGGACTTATCGTGGCGCCACCTAAGGCTGGTAAGACCATGGTCTTGCAGGCAATTGCAAACGCAATCACTATTAACAACCCTGAAGTTCACTTGATGGTTGTCCTTGTCGACGAACGCCCAGAAGAAGTTACC
This sequence comes from Candidatus Nanopelagicaceae bacterium, assembly GCA_947454425.1. Classification (GTDB taxonomy): domain Bacteria; phylum Actinomycetota; class Actinomycetes; order Nanopelagicales; family Nanopelagicaceae; genus Planktophila. The sequence continues at coordinate 9,353 of CANGJV010000029.1, read as the reverse complement.
GATATGACTCGCTCTGTTAAGGGTGAAGTAATCGCATCAACATTCGATCGACCAGCGGAAGATCACACTGTGATTGCAGAGCTTGCCATCGAGCGCGCAAAACGTCTGGTTGAACTCGGTCACGATGTTGTCGTTCTCCTTGACTCAATTACTCGTCTTGGTCGCGCATACAACATCGCAGCTCCAGCATCTGGCCGTATCTTGTCTGGTGGTGTTGATTCTGCAGCGCTCTATCCACCAAAGAAGTTCTTCGGTGCAGCACGTAATATTGAAGATGGTGGATCGCTGACCATTCTTGCAACAGCCCTTATCGAAACCGGATCACGAATGGATGAAGTGATCTTCGAAGAGTTTAAGGGAACTGGAAATATGGAGCTCATCCTTGACCGTCGTCTTGCAGATAAGCGCATATTCCCTGCTGTTAACGTTGTTTCATCTTCAACCCGCAAGGAAGAAATTCTGATGGGTTCAGAAGAACTCAATATCGTTTGGAAGCTTCGTCGCGTGCTTCACGCGCTCGAGCCACAGGCAGCGCTCGAGCTTTTGCTTGAGAAGATGAAGGGCACCAAGTCCAACGTTGAATTCTTGATGCAGATTCAGAAGACGACCGGCGGATCTGATAACTAGTTTGTTCTGATCCCAAAGCTTGATAGGGCCGCGTCGATATCGCGTTGACGGGGTTCTTTCATATCTTTTCACATATCCCTCGTGCATCAATCACAGACTTTCCACAAGGTCGGGGGCCAATCTACGTATCAGGAGCTCAAGCATTCGGCGAAGTGCTTGATTATTAGAGGAGATTAAAGTGAAGAGTTCATTTATCAGCACACGTAACGTGGCACTATTAGTGGCAGCTGGCCTGCTTGCTGGTACCGGTTCAGCATTTGCTGACACGACTCCAGCCCCTACATCGACTGCAACAGCGAAGCCACTTACCGATTATCAGAAGGCAAGAGCTGCTTACAGCGATGCAGTGAAGTCATACGCTGCAAACCGCAAGTCATCTCAAGAGCAGTACAAGATTGCGATGCAGGCATTTGGCGTAGCTCGCAAGGCATTTAACGATGCTCGCAAGCCAATTCTTGAAACATTTAAAGCGGATCTCACAGCAGTACGTGCAGCTCGCGAAAGTGCAATCGCTGCAGCGACAACTGCTCAGGCGAAGCTTGCAGCAAATACAGCAGCAAAGGCAGCAGTTGCAGCAGCAACAGCAAAGCGTGATGCAGCAGTTGCAGCACTCGGTGCTGCTCCAGTTGAGCCAACAAAGCCAGTAGCTGGCGTACGCCCAACACCACCAGTAAAGCCAGCTCCAAAGGCTCCAAAGGCGAAGTAAATCTTCCCCAACCTTTCAGGGGTGATGTCAGCAGGGAATCAACCGCACAATCTACGCATCCTTCCGCGTGGATTTTGCGGTTGACTGCTTTTACGAGATGATTTGCGCCTAGCCCTTCTGGTTCACCGTAATCCTTCAAGTAATTGAAGGTCGGACCCAGGTAAAGAAAAGAGTTGAAGAATGAAGCCAGAGATTCACCCAGAATATAAAGAGACCCAGGTAACTTGTGGTTGCGGCGAGAAGTTTGTAACTCGCTCAACAGTTGCTAGCGGATCTATCTACGTTGAAGTTTGCTCAGTCTGCCACCCGTTCTACACCGGTAAGCAGCGCATCCTTGATACTGGTGGACGAGTCGCGAAGTTCGAAGAGCGTTTCGGTAAGAAGTAGCTTTCTAAAAAAGACCGTTGTCGCAGCCCTTGATCCGGCTGCGACGCGGTCTTTTTTATTTCTAAAAGAATCCAATTTTATTTGAAAGGAGAAGCTCAATGTCAGATGATCGTTTTGCATCCGCACACGAGATGGTGCGTGAGTACGAAGTTCTAGAAAAGCAGATGGCAGATCCTTCAATTCACGAAGATCAAGGAAATGCTCGCAAGCTCGGTCGCCGTTACGCTCAACTCGGCCCAGTAGTCGCGGGCTTTCATGCATGGAAGAACGCAAACGATGACCTTGCCGCAGCTCGCGAGATGGCAACAGAAGATCCAGATTTTGCAGCTGAGCTTCCAGCGATGGAGGCAACAGTTGCTGCTGCAGCAGAAAAACTAGAAGAGTTATTACTTCCTCGCGACCCTAACGATGATCGCGATGTGATCATGGAGGTCAAGGCGGGGGCAGGTGGAGATGAATCTGCACTCTTTGCAGGTGATTTAGTTCGCATGTATCAGCGCTATGCAGAGAAGCACAATTGGAAGGTTGAGATCATCGACCTGACCGATGCAGATCTCGGAGGATATAAAGATATTTCGATGGCGATTAAATCAAAGGGAACTCCGCAGCCCGGTGAATCTCCATATGCTCGACTTAAGTTCGAAGGTGGCGTACACCGCGTGCAACGTGTGCCAGAGACAGAGAGCCAGGGGCGTATTCACACATCAGCTGCTGGTGTTTTGATTTTGCCTGAGGCAGAAGAAGTCGATGTTGAACTCAATATGAATGATGTTCGCGTGGATGTCTATCGCTCATCAGGTCCTGGTGGTCAGTCTGTTAACACCACCGACTCAGCAGTTCGTTTAACTCACGCACCGACCGGAATCGTTGTCTCCTGTCAGAATGAAAAATCACAGTTACAAAATAAAGAATCAGCGCTTCGAATTTTGCGTGCCCGACTTCTCGCTCACGCACAAGAGCAGGCAGATGCAGCAGCAGCTGCGGAACGCAAGAGCCAGGTTCGTACCGTAGATCGCTCAGAGCGCATCCGTACCTATAACTATCCAGAAAACCGTCTCAGTGATCACCGCGTCAATTACAAATCAAATAATCTCGATGCGGTACTCAACGGTGAGCTCGATGATGTAATCCAAGCCCTGCTCGATGCCGATAAGGCGGCAAAGCTTTCCGCGACAAGCTAATAGCTATGGATCTCTCTTTCAAGGAATTCTTACGCAGTGGTAAAGATCAATTAACTGCTGCAGGATTTCCAGAGGTAGATGCTGAGCATTTGCTGGCTCATGTTTTAGGCATTTCTCGGATGGAGCTACACAATCCAATAACAGTAGAAAATGCTATTAAAGCTATTGGTGATACAACTTTAATTGAAGAGAATTTTTGGAAGTTACTCGATCGACGTTGTGCACACGAGCCGCTGCAATATCTGACCGGCGTTGCTTATTTCCGATATCTCGAACTCGAAGTAGGTCCCGGAGTACTTGTGCCACGGCCAGAGAGCGAATTGCTGGTTGAAGCAGTGCTTAAAAATATTGAAAAACGAGAAGGTGCCGTCAGCGTCGTAGATCTTGGTGCTGGCTCCGGCGCTCTCACACTCGCGATAGCCACAGAGGCGCCGCAGACACATGTGATTGCAGTCGAGAATGATCCAGCAGCAATCGAGTGGCTACGCAGAAATGTTGCTCTGATTTCAGAAGATGTTCGAATTCTTGAAGCTAACGTGGCAGATGCATTAATTGGTGTGAAGTGCGATGTAGTGATTGCTAATCCGCCATATATTCCTGATAGTCAAGAGTTACCAAAAGATGTGGCAGAACACGAACCCGCCGCTGCCCTCTTTGGTGGATCAGATGGAATGGATATCCCACTTCGATTTATTGCGGCAGGAGCACGTTTGCTTAAAAGTGGTGGTTTCTTTGCCATCGAACATCACGAGAGCCAGCCAGAGGCAATCGCGGCAGCAATGGCAGAGGAATTTGTTGAGGTATCACTTCATCATGATTTAGTTAATCGCCCGCGATTCACAACGGGTATTAGGAAGTAACCGACCATGAAGCGAATCAATCTTTTCGAAGGCGATATCAATAACCACATCGCACTTGGATTAAAAGCCATTCGCGATGGATACATCATCTGTGCGCCTGCCGAGCACGGATATTTACTTCTAGCAGATGCATTCTCAGAATTTGCAGTAAGAGCGATGCATGTAAAGCGCGGTGACCCACTTGGGGTTGCAGCACAAGTATTAATTCACTCTGGCGAAGCAATCAACGGGATAGCTCGTGATCTCACCGAAGAGACTCGCTCACTGATGGATGCTTTCTGGCCAGGATTGATTTCTTTTAATGTGCGGCCACAGCGAGGATTGCGATGGGACCTCGGCGATGACAACACTCTCGATCGATTGAGTGTTCGCGTTCCTGAGTCACCTTTTATTGCAGCGCTACTTAAAGAGAGCGGCCCGCTTGCAGTTGCCAGTGCAGCTCCTGCAGGGGAAAAGCCACTCCTGAAGTTGGATTCAACATCTGAATTTGAATCAGAACTTGCTCTGATTTTCGATGGTGGAGAATTGGCTCAAGGTCCAGCAACGACCGTCATTGAATCTGATAGCAGGGCGATGACCATTATTCGAGAAGGCGCCATCTCGCGTGCGCAGTTAGCGGCGGTTGTGCCTGCACTTTCTAGTGAGAAGCCAATAGGCTAGGGGTATGTCCAATACTTCTACCGGCCCTACCTTCTATGGCCCAGATTTCGAACTTCTCTCTCAGCAGGATCCAGCGATTGCGGCAGTGCTCTTGTCAGAGCTCAAACGCCAGCAAACAAATCTTCAATTAATTGCCTCAGAGAACTTCACATCGCGCGCGGTATTGGCAGCTTTAGGCTCAACCCTTTCAAATAAATATGCTGAGGGCTATCCAGGTAAGCGTTATTACGGAGGCTGCGAAGAAGTTGATCTCGCTGAGTCGATTGCAATCGAGCGTGGAAAGTCTTTATTCGGCGCGGAGCACGCCAACGTTCAGCCGCACTCAGGTGCAAGTGCCAATGTGGCTGTCTATCAAGCATTTACCAAGCCAGGTGACACGGTACTTGCAATGTCACTTCCTCATGGTGGACATCTCACCCACGGTTCCAAGGTCAACTTCTCAGGCAAGTGGTTCAACATCGTTTCCTATGGAGTCCGCCAGGATAATGAACTCATTGATTATGACGAGCTTCGTGATCTTGCAATCGCAAATAAGCCAAAGATGATCTGCTCTGGTGCCACTGCTTACCCATCGCTAATTGACTTTGAGAAAGTGCGCGCGATTTGCGATGAAGTCGGTGCAATCATGTGGGTTGATGCCGCTCACTTCATCGGCCTAGTTGCAGGCAAAGCAATTCCTTCACCGGTTCCATATGCAGATGTTGTCTCTTTCACGACACATAAGGTGCTTCGTGGCCCTCGCGGAGGAATGATCTTGTCGAAGGCAGAACACGCTGCCGCAATTGATAAAGCTGTTTTTCCAGGCATGCAGGGTGGTCCAATCATGTCCGCCGTTGCCGGTAAAGCAGTTGCGCTCGCAGAGTGTGCAACTCCGGCTTATCAGCAATATGCAAAAGATGTCATCGTCAATGCAAAGTCTCTCGCTGCGGCACTTGAAACAGAAGGTATGCGCGCTGTTTCCGGTGGAACCGAGACTCACTTAGCGCTGATTGATATTCGTGCAACCGGCGTCAATGGCAAAGTTGCTGATGAACGATGTGGCGCTGCCGGCATTGTTCTCAATAAGAATTCAATTCCATTCGATCCTGAAGCGCCATCTGTTACTTCAGGAATTCGCGTAGGAACTCCGGCAACAACGACGCAAGGTATGGGCGTTAATGAGATGACGACGATTGCTTCACTGATTTCTCGTGCGATTAAGAGTGATGATGCCGCAACCCATGCAGCAATCAAGTCAGAGGTACATGCCCTCACCGCACAATTCCCGATTTATCAGGCATAAGCGAAAGCTATTTAGAAGATGCGTGAGTATTTAGTAACTCTCCTGCTCGCCGCATCCATCTGTTATGTCGTAACTCCTTATGTGCGCCGTTGGGCAATTCACTTCGGAGTCGTAGCAAAGATTCGCGAACGTGATGTTCACACCACACCTACTCCACGCTGGGGAGGCTTTGCGATGTGGATTGGGATGGCAGTTACATACTTGATGGTTAACCATCTCTCATTGGTGGGTAAATCTTTTACCCGAGAATCTTTTGGAATTTTCTTAGCTGCAACCTTTCTCGTGGCACTCGGCATGATTGATGATCGCTTTGAATTAGATGCACTCACCAAACTTGCCGGGCAAGCGATGGCGGCCGGAATCTTGCTTATCTATGGTGTGCAGATCTTCTGGTTGCCAATCAATGGCGTTACAACACTGCCGCCTAGTATCGGACAACTATTAACAATTGTGATTGTGCTCGTCACAATCAACGCAGTTAACTTTATCGACGGATTAGATGGCCTGGCAGCGGGAATTGTTGCAATTTCCGGGGCTTCCTTCTTTGCTTTCGCTTACTTATTGGCAGTTATATACGGCTTTAATCGCGCCGGATCACCATCACTGATTACTGCAATCATTATTGGCGTCTGTCTTGGATTCTTGCCACATAATGCTTATCCAGCTCGCATCTTTATGGGTGATTCTGGCTCGATGTTACTTGGACTTTTATTAGCGGCATCTGCAATTACCTTAACTGGCCAGATTGATCCCAATGCAATCTCTGCTGAAAAACTTGGACCAACTCTCTTGCCACTAGCCCTGCCGTTGGCAGTCCTTGCAATACCGCTCATTGATTTATTCTCAGCAATTCTTCGACGCCTACGTGCCGGCACGTCTCCATTTTCATCAGATAAAGATCATATGCACCATCGCATTATGCGTTCCGGTAATTCACAAGCGCGTACCGCTTTGATTATGTATTCATGGACGGCGACAATTGCATTTCCAGTTTCAATCTCGGCATTCACCCCGCTCTGGGTTGCAGGCATTGTCTTCGCAATCTTCCTTACATTTACTTTGCTCTTTCAACGAATTCGTCCAGAGCGTTCAAAAATAGAAGCTGGTGTTAAATGAGCAGCGAGCGCCAATTACTTCGCGGAGCTTTAATCCCCACACTTATCGTCGGCTTGATATCTGTTATTGCTTCAACTTTTCTTAAAGGATTTTCAGGTTTTGTAGGAGCCATTCTGGCGCAGGCGATTGTTCTCATTTTCTTTGCGGCACATCTTGTTGTTGCGCGCTTGACGCGTGATGCCGATCCCATGACAACTATGGCCCTGGCTATGGCTTCTTATTTTGTGAAACTCTTCATCTTTGGTGGATTTCTCTTATTAGTTACAAAATTGGTTCCTGTTGAAAATTGCAATCGAACTACCTTTGGAATCAGCGCCATATTGGCCACATTTGCCTGGCTCGGGGGAGAGATAGCGACTTATCTCAAGCTCAAAACTCACCTACAATTGCCCAAGTAGAGATAGAGTAAAATTCCCACCACCTAGATTGATCTTGAAGCTAGAAGAAGCAAGTAGAAGGAGCGTGCTATGACCCGTAAGAACGAAGCCGATGCATATTGGTCAATCTTCGGATATCTCGCATCAGGGCTGCTCTTCTGGGGCGGTGTCGGATACTTTGCTTCACGATTCTTCGATAAGCCTTATCTGACCCTGATCGGATTGCTCCTCGGGGTCACCGGTGCCATCTATCTGATTTGGCTCCGCTTCGGCCGCCAATAGCAGGCAGCTTTGACTGATTCGAGCGACCCTCAACCCGTCCTCGATGGTGATACGCCACACATTAGGCGAAATGATTTAGATTTCTCAGGATAGGGCTTAACCCCCTAATCTATGCCCTGACTCAAGGACGTGAATTGAGCCCAACAAATTGAGGGAGTTCAGGGTGATTAACCTGCATTTCAGCGGTGAAGGTTTTGTGCCACCAAGCACAAACGACTTCAACCTCCCTCCTATCTTTGAAAATATTCCGTGGCTGACTAAGCCGGTTCTCTTGGTATTTCTCTCTGTAATTGTTGTTTCAGTTTTCTTCGTTCTCTCAGCTCGCAAAGCAGCAGTTGTGCCTTCAAAGCTTCAATTTGCAGGCGAAGGAATTTACGCATTTGTTCGCAATGATCTTGCCCGTGACGTTATCGGTCACGACTTTATGCGCTTTGTTCCATACCTATTCACACTCTTTACCTTTGTGCTTACAAATAACCTCTTCGGAATTGTTCCTTTCTTGCAGTTTCCGGCCATGTCACACGTTGGATTCCCATACGTGCTTGCGCTCTTCTCATTCTTTATCTTCCACTACGTAGGTATCCGCAAGCAGGGTTTAGGTAAGTACCTCAAGGACATCGCATTTATGCCAGGTGTACCAAAGGCTGTTTACATCTTGCTCACACCAATTGAAGTTGCAACATTCTTCTTGGTTCGCCCGCTGACACTTTCACTACGTCTTTTCGCAAATATGTTTGCCGGCCACTTGCTATTGCTCGTCTTTATTATGGGCGGCGATTACATGGTTCATGATTCACACATGATTATGAAGATTTTCGCTCCATTCTCATTTACTTTTGGCATTGTTCTCACATTCTTTGAGTTCATGGTCCAATGCTTACAGGCGTATATCTTTACGCTGCTTACAGCTCTATACATCGCCGGCGCCCTTGCCGACGAGCACTAAGAAGAAACACCAAACGAAAGGTAAGAAAAAATGACAGGCACACTCAACCTGGTCGGTTTTGGCCTATCAGCGATCGGTCCAGCTATCGCAACTGGAATGATCTTCGCTGCTTATATCAACGGCGTCGCACGTCAGCCTGAGGCTCGTAGCGTTCTCCAGCCAATCGCGTTCCTTGGATTCGCGCTTGCTGAAGCTCTCGCACTCTTCGGCCTCGTACTCGCATTCGTTCTCTAATTCGCAAAGAATAAGCAGAATAAATAATGCGCACATTTAATTTCGCTGCTGAGGCAGAGAAGGTGAACCCACTTATTCCGCATACCGCGGAACTCGTGGTGGGTGCTATTGCATTCACACTTCTCTTCCTTGTCTTGCGTAAATCAGTAGTGCCAATGTTTGAAAAAGCATTTGCAGCTCGTACCGAAGCGATTGAGGGCGGAATCAAGAAGGCTGAACAAGCTCAACTTGAGGCACAGCGCGCACTCGCTTCATATAACGAGCAGCTCTCTTCCGCTCAAGGTGAAGCTTCACGTCTTCGTGACGAAGCTCGCGCTCAGGGTGCAGCGATTCTCGAAGAGCTTCGCACAAAGGCACAAGAAGAAGCTGCCCGCATTACAGCTGCGGCACATGCATCCATTGAGGCAGAACGTCAGCAGGCGGTGACATCACTTCGTAACGAAGTCGGTGCGCTTGCAGTCGAACTCGCATCAAAGATTGTCGGAGAAGCTTTAGATGACCAGGCCCGTCAATCACGGATCGTCGATCGCTTTATCGAAGATCTCGAGAAGTCTAAGTAAAGGCACGTAAGGGTTAAAAGAGAAGAGATATGAGAATTCACCTCGGAGGAAGCAGCCGTCAGTCACTTGTGACTGCACGTGGGCAGCTCGATGCTGCCGTCAAGGGCGCAACTGCTGCTTCAGCCACTGAACTTT
>CANGJV010000028.1 GCA_947454425.1 Candidatus Nanopelagicaceae bacterium | reverse complement strand
TTTCGACTTACCCATCCGACAATCGCATCTAAAGTCCAGATTGGAATCATTTTGGTTTTATCCCACGCAAATTTCATAAACTCAACAATTTGCTTGCCCAGGCCCCATGAGGTCTTTTGTGTTTCTGGGCCGCGGACAAATTCATGGAATCCAAGAGCGTTATTCTCAAATTGAAATACTGTATCTGCCATCCAGTTCAATTTATCTTTGATTTGAGAATCTGGAAGGATTGCAATTCCAGTTGGTTGCAAGCCATATTCAGGTCGTAGATTATTTGAATCTGGATTGCTAGATGAGTCCATTGCTTTAACGGCTTGTTCAATTGCCAAGCCTTCAGTCAGGATTCCTCGAGCAAAGGTGCGCTGTAGCCAAATTTTTCCTGGCGCCGAACTCTTATTCTGGTAGGAAAACTCAAAACTTCCCTTTGGAACACCCATCCAGAGGCCACCAGCAGATGCGATATTTGAAAGTGTAATTCCGTGAAGATTCGTTTCCTCGCGCACAAAGGCATCAATACCCCACGGCGAAGTACGGTCCTCGGGAGAGATGATGACGTTATGAGTCCATCGCTTCTCAGTGATGGAGCGATGTTTAACTTCATCAATCCAACTGGGCGCCATAATCATGTTAATTCTTAGAATCTCAGTTCCGCTTGAATCTTGACGACCTGTGGCTCCGACAACAACAGGTACGCCCACATTCGCCAACTTATCAAGAGCAGTAACGACGGCGTCTTGAGTGTCATCAAAGTCCTTGTGATCAAGGAGCAATCTCACAGCGATGATGCGAAGTGTCTTCAGTGGATTTTGCGCTAGTTGCTGAAAAAGATCAACATCGACGGTATTTTCTTTACCGAAAATCTTTGCACCGATTGCGAGTCCATGGGACTGAGCCAAATTGTCTTCCGGCAGAACCCAGAGAGCCTGCCCGAGGATTCCAGATTGGCTCCAGCTTTGAGCCATCGCAAGCAGGGTCTCACCGCGCTTACCCGAAGGTAAGACGATGACAGACGCTGCCTGACCTGGCCATGGATTACGTGCCATTTAGTTAAATGACTCCAATTCAATGTGCTCAATTGTCTGCTTCAATAGGTTAAGGCTGTTAATGCAGTAGCTGCTGATCTCCCAATTGCGTTGTGACACATATGGGTTTCCGTTCTTCTCATACTCAGCAAAGATTGCGTTGTAGCTTGTGATTTGCTTATCAAAGAACGCAACGAGTGCGCCCTTTCGCTCTGCAGCTCCACCATTGAGTGTGCCGGCACGATCTGCAGCGGGATTTGGTGCACCATCTGGAAGCACGCCTTCCTTCACCCAAGCAGTTAGTTCAGATTCTTCGGTCGTTGCTCCAAGTTCCATCAAGCGGTGATAAGGAGCGAGTGGACCAAGTGGATCACCGGGAGTGATATTGCAATTAGCGAGTGCAATTGAAAGCGACTCTAATACAACACCGAGATACTCCTTCTCTGGAGCATTTCCTGGATAGAGAAGTGGATACGGAAACGCAACCCATCCCAATCTTTCGGTCCACACTTCAATCTTCGGACCAAGAGTTGAAGACTTCTCAGACCGGAACTGCCCAATTGCAGTTGCGACAAACCATCCTTGAACCATTTCGCGTACGCGCTCAGGATCTGCAGGAATGAACTCACGGAGAGCTCGTGCGCGACGATACTTCCAGAAAGCTACTCGCTGCGTAAGTTCACCAGAGGCTCCAGCCCAGCCGTTTGCAATTGGCTTCATGATTGAGTCATAAACCATGGGCTGTAGAGGTTTTTCTTGGAAGGTAAAGATGTCAATGTTCTGCGCTTGTGTCTGACCAAGAGCATTCATTGCAAGTTTTAACTTTGCATCCTTTAAGCCATACGTTGTCAGCGCACCTTGGAAGAGGCTGGCCATCGTGCTTGAAGGAGTGAATGGAACCGTACTGAAGATAAATCGATTATCGGTTGCGTTCACACCTGGGTGGATGGTTGCCAGGATTGTTGGGTTGATTTGAATGAGTGGTGCACTCGCTCTTAGAACTTCCACCATATGTGATGAGAAGGTTTGTCTGCGAAGTGTGAGCTCAGCTTGAGGAGCAGCATCGTCTGCAAGATACTCGCCAAGCGAAATCTTCATGTAATTACCAAATGCACTTCCGTCGAGACTTAACCACTTGCGTGCGCGGTTTTGATAAACCTCTAGATCAATTGAGAAATCAAAACGTGCCGGAGAGGCACTTCCAGAAATCGCACCCGAGTGCAGGAGGCTATCCGTTGGAATCCATGCCGAACTTTTCGAGAATAGTTCGTAATTGGGTTTCATCTGACCGTCAGGGATAACAAGATCGCCAAGCATTGCCATTGCAGCAATCTTGTCCATGTCATTCACCGGACTTTGTCGCAAGCCTGTTGGCAAAGTTTCTGTAACAAGTCGTTCGAATTCACTAGGGAAAGTTTGAACGTCTGCAAGCAAGCGCTCGTTAGGCGGTGGAGTAAAGCGCTTAGGCAATCCTCCGCCAATTGGATCTGGCCATGTGTAGAAAGGATTATTGCGACCATCGGCAAGTTTGCCATCGCGCACTGCTAACTGAAGTGCTGACCATCCCTGGCTTGATGACTCACGAAGTGGACGAAGCAGGTTCTTACGTAAATCTTCAATAATTGATATTGCAGACTTTCTTAGATCTACTTCACTTGCAAAGAGATCAATTGCTCCAGCCAAAGTATTAGCTGCTGCCTCAACATCGGGGTGAGCCAAAGGCATCTTTGCCTGACCGCTCTTAGTGAGGTTCTGGTGAATGCTTCCTTGCAAACTTGCGAGGACGCGCTCCTTCTCACCAATTTCGCTCTTGAGCTCTGCGATGAAGAATTCCATCTCGCCGTCAAGCTTTTCAAGAAGTCTTACAACTACCGGCAGACCCCACTTTGAAATCGAGGTAGAGACATGAGCTGGGAAGCTCTCTGAAATCTTTCCTACCCAATCGCGAGCTGCTTCATAACGTGATGCTTGTTCTTTGATTAAGAAGCCAGCCTTCTCAGCATTCCAGAATGTCAGCAAACGTGTCTGCCAGCCCGTTGCATCAAGCCCATCGCTGCCAACGCCTCCCCCAGCCTTGGCGAGAGCATCTTGCTTAAATTGAGATGCACGAGCTTTTCTATCTGCTGGGCGAATTGCATCGATAACGTCATTTGCAGGGTTTCGCTCATTAAGACCTGAGCCTTCCAAGAACTGTACCCAGTTATTCTCAACTGCTTCAGTTAATTTCTCTGCATCAGGTCGATTATCACTCTTAGGGAGAGTGCGAAGGTGCTGATAAAGAAGGCGTTCAATTACATCGCGCGCTAAACGTTCTGATGCGTATTCGCGAAAGCGATCACGACCTAGCGAAAGGCGACCAAATCCACCAGACATAAACGGTGGTCGGTTGTTTCCACTGGAATTACTTGTTCGAGTGTAAAGGTTTGACATGTCGAGTACAGCAGTCGCGCTTGCACCGGTTGTATCTAGGTTATTGAGATAGGAGTTAAAGAATTCGTTCTGCGCATTGTCATCAGCCATCATTGCAGCGAGCGAACTTGCCACCGCGCTATAGACCTCTGTCTGCCCGCCAAAGTCGACTCCGCCACTGTTGCTACGTCCGATAAGGAATGTATAACGGGCACCTAGTGTGTAGGAGGAACCAGATGAAGGCGTGATCTTCATTCCCTTATAGAGACTGACAGTTTCTGGCGATGTTTCACCAATCCAAAGGCCTGACATCGCTTCTGAAATTGCGCCAAGGGCATTAGGTGCAGTTCCATCATTTCCTTCAATGCTTGCGAAAACTTCTGGGGTGTAAAGCCAAGCGATAACGCGTTGCAACCAAGTCTTAGAACTATCCGCAGACTTAATTGCTTCAATGACATCGATAAATGCTCCAGCACCAGAACCGCCAGCAATTGAAGAGACCACAATTACTGCAGGCGCATCGAGGTTGCCTGACTTGGCTCCCATCAAGGAAGCTAGACGAGAGAGTTCTCCACCACTAGTTCCAATTTTGGCAAGTGCAGCTCTGACAGAATTCTGAACGTTATCTAGTTGTGCAACCGTAAGAGTCTTTCCGATTCCACGAAATTGTCCAGCGCCCTGTTCGATTGGTACAACTACTGCTGCTGGATTTGGGATCCATCCTGCGTACTTACCCATGTCGTCTTTTGAAAGTTTGATATTCGAATGTGGTTGACCCACCATTCCTGCAACAAGTGACTCATAAGGAACGTTCTGAGGCACCATGCTCTTGTACATTGAATCTTCAAGGAATGGCGCTGGGAATTCAGGTCCATCCTGCGCAACCGGTGTATCAAAGTGAATCATCTGCCAAGCATCTGGCCAGCCGCCATCCCAACCTGGTGTCTCAGTCAATTTACGCTCGAGAGCAACGCGCAATGCACGCAAGGTCTTTCCTCCGGAACCACCGATACCTACCAACAGAAATGGACGGATCATTTTTCTCCCCTTACTTTCCTTGCTTCATTAGTAACTGCCACCAAATGGGTTTGAGCTATCGCCACCTGATGGGGGCGTTGAATCGGATGGTGCCGAGAATGGATTTGAAGACTTTGTATTTTGTTGCGGCGGATTGCCAGCAACATAGTTTGTGCTTCCATAATCATTTGTTCCGTAACCGCCAGCAAATGGATCCACTGAAGGTGGCGTAACAACGACTTCTGCAACTTTCTTCTTTTTCCACGTACGCTTCTTCTTGTCTTTTGTCGTGCCAGTCTCCACGGGAGCTGGCTTGCGGACATCTTCTGCAATCTTTTCGATTGATGAAAGACCAGAGTTGCTTGCAATAGCAGCGTTGCGATCAGTTGCCTGAGCATTGCCCTTACTTGCATCATGGCGAAGATAGGAAACAACGACCGCTTCATAGGGTCCAGATTCAGAATTCACAACGCTTGACTCTGGCACCGCCACAAACCATGCCTGTGCAATATCAACACCAATTCGACCTTCACGACCACCGTTAGTAAATCCGCCAAGAGAAGAAATTAATCGTGTACCTGAAGATGCAGACGCAACAACGACTGGATCACCAAATGGATTTCGTGAAGGACGACCCTTTATTTGAACAGTCCCGCTATTTACTCCATCGGACCAGTAGTCATCAAAAGATCTGACTCGCTCAGTCGCCTGTGCGCTCCAGTCATATTCACCCTTTGAAGCGCCTGCACCCATACCGTCGGCAACTTTTCCATCCCGACGGGTAATAGTTCCGTCGTTAGAAATCGAAACTGGAACAGCAACTCGCTGAATTCCTTCACCCCACATGATTCGAGAGTTGAGCCACCCGAAGTAATACAAAATACCGAGCGGGATAAGTAGGCCGAGTAACATCAATCCAACGAGCCATGCCCAACGTTTTGCTTCGTTAACAAGCATCTTTGAATCAAAAGTTAGTGAGATGTTTTGCGCGATGGGATCAAGGCCAGGTACGTTAGCTTTGAAGACCGCGGGAATCGCACCTGTTGTGAGACCAGTAGATTGCTTAGCGTTAGAGACTGCGTACTCAATCTCTACAGTTGAATTCTGTGCAACATTGACACAGCCCTTGCCCGCTTTTGTCCACGTAAATCCAGCAATACGGGATGGGGTTGGATCGATACTGATAATTGGTGCTGAGAGGCAAACCTGTCCATCGTTCAGGTTTGAACCTTCAAGGATTAACGTTCCAGTTGCCTCTCCTTTAACGCCAGAGAGAGTAGAAAGCTTGAGGCCGGATCCCTGAATATGTGGATACTCCGGTGGCAGTGCGACTCGGGCCTCCACCTGAAGAGTAAGAGGTGAAAGCTTCGTTCCTGATTGAGTCACAAGCTCAAGTGAGACATCAAAGGTGGCCTTGGACATTCCCTTTGGTGGAATGAATGTGCCTGTGAAAGTTCCATCGGCTGGATTAAGTTGCAGCGGAACTGCCGCATCAACACCACTTGAGGCATTAAATGTCGTGAGGCGAACATCGGAGGATTTATAAACAGAGAGATCTGCGGCCTTTCCATCTTTATCAATTACTTGGCCTCTAATGCCGACTGGCTTTCCAGCTTGAATATTTTGGACCGAAACCTTCAACTGCAAGCCACTATATAAAAATATGTCAGCTTGTGCATGGGTGATGCCTTCGATACTCCACTCGCCCTGATCGGCTGCAGAACGAATAGGAACTCGCACTAGATATGCACCGGCAGAGAGTGAGGCTTTGATGCCTGAGGTTGGTGAAGAAATTAACTCACCTGATGGGGACTTTAATTTCCAATTTTTCGCAGCGATGAGTGCATCAAAAAAAGCAACTCCTTTATCAATCTTAAATTTCGCTGGAAAGTCTCCATAAACACTTGTCGGAGCTCCATTATTTGAGCGAGCGACAACTCGCGCAAATTGCAGACCAAGTTGCAGTGAATCTGAAGCTACAAGTTCTGCACCTGCAGCCATTGCATCGCCAGTTGACCCGCAACTAAAAGTCGATCCAGAGTAATTAAAGTTTCGCCCACTAACAGCTCCGTTACCTTCAACAATTGGAAGGAGGAACGACATTGATGAGGTAGCTTCGTCGTATGAACCGTCATCTTTCTCCTGGAACTTTTGCATCACTGCTTGGTTGCGAAGAAGGACACCGATAACATTAATTTTGGCACTGCGCAATTGATTTATGAGCGCATCTCCCCCGCTGCTGCCATCCATTGGGTTTGAGCCACAAATATTTCCTAGAGAAATTC
This sequence comes from Candidatus Nanopelagicaceae bacterium, assembly GCA_947454425.1. Lineage (GTDB taxonomy): Bacteria > Actinomycetota > Actinomycetes > Nanopelagicales > Nanopelagicaceae > Planktophila. The sequence continues at coordinate 7,782 of CANGJV010000028.1, read as the reverse complement.
CTTCATACTTATAAGTAGTCTTCGAAAGTCCGACATCAATACCACCGTCGGTCAGCCATACGACAACTTGGCAGGCACCAGGGTCTGCAGCCTTTGCTGAAGCAAGTGCTGTGATGGCTCCTTGCAGTCCCGCCTCCCAGTTTGTGTTGCCTTCATTAATTAGTGTTGGGATTGTCTTTCTAAACCAGTTTGCCTCGGCAGCGACATTTGCCGAAGTAATAGATGTCCACTGACTTTTCAGTGTTCGAAATTTTGTACCAAAAGTACCGACGGCATAACTTACTTTTAGTGAATCATCTTTTGGCGAAAGTTGCTCAAGTGACGTGGCAAGAACTTCGGCTCGCAAATTCTCAGGGTCGGTCTGCTTCAAACTTCCTGATCCATCAATGAGGTAATAAACCTGTAAGTCACGCTTTGAATTTACGCAGTCACCAATTTGCTGCACAGCTTTTTGGCCTTGCGATGTCAGCTGAGTTGGAAAGAGTTCATCTGCTGTTGCATGTGGGAATATGGCAAGAGCCAAGCTCGAGAGGATGAAGACTACTAGGGAGCTAAGGAACTTTTTCATGAGCTGGCCGCAATAATTGTGGCGATATCCCACATATGTAATCCGCCGATAACAAAACCTAAGATTGCGAATATTTTAAGAGCGGTGATCAAACCCTTCGATGGCGAGTACCAAACGGATCTACGTCCACTTACATCCAATGTTTGACCTAGAGCTAGGGCCAATGTCGCTCCAATCGGAGTAAGAAGATATCCAACAACAGACATGATCAAGCCATCGTGAGGAAAGAGTGCGTAAATCGCAACGCTTATGACTGTGGAGATAATTGAAAGAAGTAACGGGAGCTTGGATGCATTCTTAGGTGTTCCAGTTACAACACCTGTTGAATAATCAGCATCCAAAGACACGACAGAAACCTCCGAGCGCTATCGGAAAACATCCAGGCAATTCAGATGTGACTGGGTTTTCCTCAGCGCTATCTTGAAGTACCTACGCGTAAATATCTATACATTTCCCTTCATATTAGGGCAATCGACTAATGTGTGACTGGTCGTCTCAAAAATGACCGGTCATCAGAAAGTCGAGTTGGTTAGCCTCCCCGACGTATTGAAACTAATATCGCGCCATGACAACTGAGAATCCATTTACTTCCGGAAATTACAATCATGGACTTCCGCCCGCTAATGATTACCAAACCAACTTCCGTTATGCCACTTTCCAGCACCGCCTCGGAGCGATTGCACTGGATACCGTTTTGGCATGTCTCACACTCGGAATTGGTTGGCTCATCTGGTCGATGATCGTTTGGGGTAATGGCCAGACTCCTGCAAAGCAGATTCTTAAACTGCGCACATTCGACGCCACAACTGGTCGCCCTGCTTCATGGGGACATATGGCGCTTCGCGAGTTCCTAGTGCCAATGACAGTGTGGTTCGCATCTGCGCTTACCTCTGGCCTCGGCTTTATCGCATGGGTGGTTGTCGAGATTGTCTTCTACTTCAATAAGGGTAGCCGCACGCTACGCGATTACTGGGTCAAGACAGCGGTTGTTAACGAAGCCTAGCTTCACCGCACCTGACACTTCGGACAGAAGTGTGATGATCGATTACCAAAGGCAATTCTTCTAATCTGCCTGCCACATCGTGGGCATGGTTCACCTTCTTGCCCATAGGCAGCCAAAGAAGTCTCAAAGAATCCGCTCTCTCCATTGACGTTGATATACATCGCATCAAAGGATGTACCTCCGACTTCAATTGCCTCTGCCATCACCTGTGTTGCAGCATCTACCAAAGAGCCAATCTTCTTCACACTTAAATCAGAGGCTGCAATCTCAGGATGAATCTTCGCCCGCCATAAAGATTCATCGGCATAGATATTTCCCACACCACTCATAATCTCTTGATTTAAAATCACATTCTTTATCGGTGCCTTACGTGATTTCATCTTTGCAATCACCGCATCTCGATCAAAGGCTGCATCAAAGGGATCGACTGCAATATGCAGCGCAGATGTTGGAACACCATCTCTTAACTCTTCAACAGATAACCACCCAAAAGTGCGCTGATCGCTAAAGACCAACTCTTGCCTCTTAAAGCCTCTCTTCAACGCAAACCTTGCCCGCACATGCCCTGACTCTGGCCGATCTTTACGAGGGAATAAAAACTGCCCCGACATTCCCAAGTGCGCCACCAGCGCCAGATCTCTATCGAGTGTGAACCATAAGAACTTGCCCCGACGATTTACCTCTTTGATTCGACCTCCCACCACAGCATCGAGAGGCGCAATAGATGCTGGCTTCAGTAACCGCGGGTGAAGATCCTGGGCTGATGCAATCGTGTACCCCTGCGCAAATGCCACCAGTCCCCTACGGACAGTCTCGACTTCAGGTAGTTCAGGCACGCCCCAAGTGAATTAGAGAACCGGCATCCCCGCAACTCTTAACTAAGGCAAATCATTTTCTCAAAAAGCTTAGTAGCCGATAATCAATACGCCCTTTAAGGGCAATTGCATTCGCATCGATGAATAAAGAGTGTCCATGAAAGTAGAAACTGTTTCAAAATCATTCACCGGATTCTTATATGAAGGCGGTTGGTAGCCCTTACAAACTGCGATGACTAAGTAGTCAGCGTCTTGGATGACACAAGCCTCAAAGAAGTCTTTAAGGAACTGATGATTAACCACGCCTCGGCCAGCCTCCACTTCAAGTACGACACGATTTAATGGATCCCAAGCATCCACTTCAAATGATTTTTCGATATTGCCATTTTTCCCATAAAGAACAGGGCGACTGATTTTCTGTGATTTTCCTTTTCCACGCTCTACTTGATATCCAACTGATTCGAGTCCATCAGCAACGGCTTCCAAAACTTCATTACTTGAGAATTGGTTCGCAGGAGTCTCAATTGCATCAGCACAGTCCTTGAAAGCCTGAACTACATCAATAAGAAAACTAGGGGCAGATGAATGCTTCGGGAAATACTGCCAGTAGGTTTTCATAGGGGGAACCCTACTCAAAGTACTCGAAAATGTGACGCCCTTATACAAAGTTTTAACCCGTCGAACCTGCCCATTATGACCGGCGGACTCTTCCAATTATCGCGAGTGAACTTTGAAAATCAAGTAGCGTGCCAAGAGACGGCTAACTGGGCCAGCTCCAGAGGTAGCACACCTCTTGAAACAGGTAACTCATGCACGAGCGCAATGAATTAGAGATGAAGCTGGATCGCAACCTGTCGGCGCTCCCCCGTACCTTTTACCTATGTTCAAATGGTTACGTAACGCAAAGATGGAGCTCGAGCTCCAGGAGATCATCACCGATGCCAAACGCACCCACAAGCACGCTAAACAGATACGTGACTTCCTCTTAAAGGTCTTACAAGAAGATATCGATGGTCAAGAGAAGTTCAATGACGAAATCCTTGAAGAAGCAGCTGAACTCATGGAAGAAGTTGGCCCCGGTGCCTTCTATTGGATGGCAGATATTGCCGTACAGATGACAATCCTTGCCCAGAGCGCCCTACGAGATATGCCTACAAATGTTGAGGCAGAGCTAGGTAAAGATGCGAGTGCAGAAGAGATTGTTAAGTGTGTGGTGCGGGTTTAGGACGCTAAACGCGTCGATCCCACCATTTGTCTGTTCAGGTACCTATTATTCAGCGCGGAGGAACGATGACTATCAAGAAGCGTGTTTATAAAGAGCCAGCTAACCCAGTTGGAACAGTCGCAGAACTGTTCGCGGGTGTTGGAGGATTTCGCATTGGACTCGCCGCTGCAGGTTGGAAGACTGTTTTCTCTAATCAGTGGGAACCCTCTACAAAGGTTCAACATGCCTCAGACGTTTATATTGCTAAATTCGGCGAAGAAGGTCATAGCAATGAAGATATATCTAAAGTCGAAAAGCTTCCCAAGAAAGTTGATCTCCTTGTAGGTGGATTCCCATGTCAGGACTACTCGGTCGCGAAAACTCTAAATACTTCTAAAGGTCTTCGTGGAAAGAAGGGCGTCCTTTGGTGGGAGATCCTGCGACTGGTTTCTCAACACCAGCCAAAATTTATATTTCTCGAAAATGTCGACCGTCTTCTTAAATCACCATCCTCTCAGCGAGGTCGGGACTTTGCCGTAATGCTCAATACTCTTGGAGAAGAGGGCTACGAAATTGAATGGCGAGTTGTGAATTCAGCTGAATATGGATTCCCTCAACGACGCATTCGAGTATTTATCGTTGCACGTAAAAAGAAAGCTGGAAAGAAAAATCCAAAGCAGATAATTCTTAAGTCGGGCATACTCGCTCGAGCACTACCTGTTGAATCCACTGAGAACGAAGTGACTGAAATTGATTTGAGCGATGATGCAGATGTTATCTCCGCTAAGTTCAACAAAGGCTCCGAGAAGAGCCCTTTCCTTTCAGCTGGCTATTTTGTAGATGGAATCGCTTACACGCTAAAGACTCAAGCGAAAGAGAGTGCCGAGAAGTCGGTTCTAGGTGATGTTCTTCAAAAGGAATCAGAAGTTCCAGAAGAATATTGGGTTTCTTCAACTAAATTGAAGGATTGGAAGTACCTCAAGGGCGCTAAGAGTATCGAGCGAGAGCATAAGGGATCAGGAACGAAGTACAACTATGCAGAAGGCAAGATGGCTTTCCCAGATCTCCTGACAAACCCAAGCCGCACAATCCTCACAGGTGAAGGTGGAACAACTCCCTCACGCTTCAAGCACATTATTCAGACAAAGAATGGGTGGCGCCGACTTACTCCGGTTGAGTTAGAGCGACTCAATGGATTCCCTGATGATTGGACCAAGTTTGATGCAAACGGGAAAGTAGTCTCGGATGGAAAGCGTGCTTTCTTTATGGGAAATGCGCTCGTTATTGGACTTATTGAAAAGGTAGGAAAAGTAATCGCAAATGAGCTGATTTCTTAGTAATAGACAATCTCACCACGCTTACTACGTGAGCCTTCAACTTTTACTGGTTTAACATAATATGTCTCGGGGGCCGAAATGGAAGCAATCAACAGCGGAGTGGTCAGATGTGAACGCATCGCTTGTAAATGTTTCACATATCGCTCGTATGTACCGACTGCTCCATCAAACGAACCTTTATCTTTTAAGTTCTGGCTTGCAACTATTATTACGCCGACACCTTCGCCGATATTCACTTGTTTCGGCAAGAAGTTTACTTCTGCTGCAAGTACAGGTTTCATTAAATTCCATGCTGCTGCTTCTCCATGATTGAAGGCTACTTCGATAGCGATTCCGCTCAGACGGCCATCTTGCAAACTCACCGATTTCGAAAAATCTAAAGTCCATGCGGTTTCATTCTTTGACGTGTAGCCCTGAGCCGAAAAAAGGCTCGTCTGCGGTATCCAAGATCTACTCGTTAGTCGATCATCTATTAGAAAATTAATAGCTTTACTTAGGCTCTTTGTTATTTCGCCACTATCATTAATATCATTGTGAACAGAAGCCACCTCTTCTTCTGAAATTTCACCCAGAGCGACTTCAATTTCATTCCATAATGCGCTCAATTCAGGTACTGAGCCTAAAATATCCTTAGCAAATCTATGTGAGTAAAGGCTTTCGAATTTCATTTTCAGCTCTCTTCCTGTCGATGCCCATGCCAGCCCATGCCCGGCAAGACAAGATACTCATCCTTGTCCAAGTCACTTGCTTCCTTGACCATCTTGTAGTTCACGTCGATAGCCTTAAAGTGCTCCCCACCGAAGACCACTTTCCAAACCTCAGACTCTCTGAATAATTCATCTAAATTGGTGGTTCCCTTGGTCTCTCGCACGAGATAAACCTTTCTGGCACCATCATCGAGAGTTCGAACGATTGCCCAATCTGGATTGTAAGCACCTACCGGGGTATCGATTTTGAACCAGGAAGGTAGTTTTAGGAAGAATTCGATGTCATCCCTTGCATCGAGCTGCTCAGCAAAGTTTCGCTCGATAAGCGAATCAACCGGTATTCGATTGTAAATGCTCTTCTTCACTGAGACGAGCGAGCTTTCGTAAGCGAGGGATATTCTTGAAGTGAAATACTCCATGCTCCATTTTGATTGACCGCCAATCGAAACAGGACTGTATTTAATTCCTTGGTGTTCTTTCAGTGTCTCTGCAAGAGCTCCGAAGACTGCAGATTTCACTTGACCGATAAATTCTGCCGGGTTCTTCTTTGCTTCTTCAAATCGACCGCTTCCTTCAATAATTCTCTTTATCGAAGATCTAGAGACTGGTGTCGAACGACTCAGCTGTCCGAGAATGTCAGGGAACTTAACGATTGGTGCTATCGCCTTTGACTCTTGAATTCGAATTTCACCTTCTACAATTCCCATTAAATTATCTACGCGATCAATGCGATGTTTTGAAACTCTGAAACGCCCTTCAGAAATCTGAGGATAAGCCTTTAAGCGAACGATGGCTTCTTCAATCAGAGCCTTACTTTCAAATTTCAAGTCATAGCGAGTTCGCGTGGAGATTGAGTCCCAAAGTTCTTGAAAACCCGGAATCTCCCAGAATCTGTCTTTTGGGGTGATTTCTACCCGTTCCCGCTTGTCTCTCACCATTCCGGCGAATTCGATTCCTGTGTCTTCTTGAAGTTCCTTTTGCAAGTTTTGAGCGAAAGATTCAAAGGATTCTGTAGCAATTACTGTCAAATGATTGACATCATCTTCTCTACAGCGTTCGCCATTCGACATCACGGGCAAACGCAAACCTCGCCCGATTTGTTGACGTCTTCGAATTTCAGACTTAGTTTCCTGCAAGTTACATATCGTGAAGACATTGGGGTTATCCCAACCCTCTGCTAGTGCAGAGTGAGAAAATATGAAGCGAACAGGTTCATCTAAGGATAAGAGCGTCTCTTTGCTCTGCATGATAAGGAAATATGCTTCCTCATCTTCCTTATTCCCTTTGCCTTCCTTGGAATCTTTAAACTCATTCTTTGTGGAAGCAAAATATCCTTTATGGACTTTCTTCACGTCTGGAAAATCCAAATTTCTGAATTTGCGAAGCGACTTTATGCCCTCGTACTCTTCTTCGAACCAAATCCGAAACTTGCTCTCGCTGAAGGCATAATTCGCAACTTTATCTATGAAGAATAGTGAGAGCGGCTTAGTTGGGTGAATCTGACCAATTTCGGCACGTTGTCGCAGCTTCAGCTCGGTTTCAAAGTGATCATTAATAGTTGCTCTAATTTGTGCGCGCTGAAGAAGATCTTTCTCGAGTCCAGTATTCGACCCTAAGAATAGTACTCGGCCATTTGTGAATTCTATTTTTCCGGCAAAATCATCACTAGACGTATAAATATCCTCCACAATCCAGCCGTCATACAAACTATTACCCGAAAGTTCCTGCAAATCTGCATTTCTCTTCACGGTCATTTGCGTCAGGGTATTGTTTTTATTTATGGCAATAGTTGCAGTTACTGATTCTTTTGACGCGGTTATTTTTCTCAACTCAACGTACGGCACGTTCAGATCTAAATCGGCACGCATAGCCAATACATCAATCCGTTTTACTAATCGCATCTCGTACGCATCAATTGGTGAAAGCCTGTAGACAATATGATGAGGATTCTTATGTGTCGCTGAATACCTAAGTCGAAGTAATGGATTGAGCGAACCAATCGCTTTTTGAGAAAGGTCACCGTCAAGTTTCTGGGGTTCATCCATGATGACAACTGGATTAACCGCACTTATGAAATCGATTGGTGCTCGATTGCTCAGGTCATCAATCTTGCGATTAATGATATTTTCGTCTTTATTAAAAGAGGCA
>CANGJV010000027.1 GCA_947454425.1 Candidatus Nanopelagicaceae bacterium | reverse complement strand
TGATGAAAGTAATCCCAAGACCGCAAGTACTCCGCCACCAAGGGCAAATCCCTTGCCGCGGTCCTCTACAAATTGAAGGTTGACCCAAGGCTCAACACCTTCGAGTGTGATTGTTCCACCTGGATATTTAAAAGTTTCTCCAATACCAACTGAGCCAAGACCAAGGTTCTTCATCTTCTTGGTATCGATTCTGTATACCGATTGTGGAACGCCTGAATCTAAACCGAGATCACCGCTCCAGGCAGAGAAAAGCAGACGTGGCTTAAGTAGCTCTGGATAAATTGAGATAGCTCCTGCGGTCTTTGTTCTTTCGTAAGTGGGCAGGAACGATGCGACAAATCCAATTGCTGGCTCGGCATCAGGAACCTTGATTGCGCCAATCGAACGAAGGTTTCCATCTTGTGGCAAGAAAGGTACTGGACCTTGAAATGCAATGTGTCCAAGTGAATCACGCACTGTAACAATCGGTGAATAACCATTTGCTTGTAAATAGACGCGAGTACTTCCAAAGGTAAGTGGTGAGTTAACTTTGATAATTTGTTTCTTGGTTACGCCATTTTCGGAAGTTGTTACGTAAGTGGTGTAATCCTGCGGCATATTTGTCTTTGGGTCATATTTTGCAACAAATTTATCTACTGTGATCATAAAAGGTGATAAGTCAGAATCTTTAGTTAACTTTCCGAGAGTTAAGTTGTCGTAACTGGTAGGAACATTTACAAATCTCTCACCGGTATTAATGATGGTTTCGCCCTGCATCCCAAAGAGTGAACCGAGACTTACGCCAGTAAGAATGAGGATCAAAGAGAGGTGGAAGAGCAGGTTTCCAGTTTCGCGAAGATATCCCTTCTCGGCGGAGATTGAATCTTCTGATATTCGAACTCGAAAACGATTCTTCTTAAACCACTCCTGCGCGACAGCAAGTGCATCGCCATTCTTATCGAAAAGTACGTGGTGCTCCATACGATTGAGATTGCGAGGTGTTGCCGGTGGCATCGCGCGCATTGCATGAAAGTGTTCGAGCGTTCGCGGAAGCACGCATCCAATGAGTGAAATAAAAAGCAGAATATAAATTGCGCTAAACCATGGTGAGCCGTAGACATCAAAGAGAGAGAGCTTGTCGTAGAAGGCCGCCCGACCAGGATTTGTGGCGAAGAAGTCACGTACTGCTATGGGATTACTGATTCGCTGAGGAACAATCGAACCAGGTATTGCTGCTACTCCGAGCATGAGTAAGAGAGTGAGCGCGGTGCGCATACTTGTAAGTTGGCGCCAGGCAAATCGAAGTGATGCAAAGAAACCTAACTCAGGAAGAACAGTCTTATTGCTCATTAAATCACCGGCACAAAACTAGATATCGCTGAACGCAAATTAATCATCAGATCTGACCAGATTCCGGTGAATTGCATAAGGCCGATAATAATCAACGAGACTCCCCCGACCTTGCTAATAAGAGAGCCTCTAGTAAGGAAGAAGGAACGAATTTTTTTGCTTCGATCTAAGAAGAGGCCTGAGAGGATGAATGGAACTCCAAGTCCAACGCTATATGCGATCGAAAGGATTGCGCCACGAGTGGCGCTGGATTCTGTAAATGCAAGTGTCTGTACCGTTGCAAGTGCCGGCCCGATACATGGTGTCCAACCAATTCCAAAGAGGATTCCAAGTAACGGTGCGCCAGCAATTCCACCAGTAGTCGAAATCTTCGGTTGTAACGTCGGAGCAAATGGAAATAGACCGAGAAAGATTGTTCCCATCCCGATTGTGAAAATTCCAAGAATCTTTGTAATTACTTCTTCGTGTGCTGCGATATGACTTCCTAGGCCACCGAAGGCGAGACCGTATGACGCGAAGATAAATGTGAAACCCAAAACAAAAAGGAGTGAGCCAAGGAGAACGCGCCCTTTAGTTGTTGAGAAGCCCGTCGCATAGGCAACATAGCCTGGCACCAGTGGAAGAACGCAGGGAGAGATAAATGAAAGCAATCCAGCGAAGAGCGCGATTGGCAATGCTGCAAGCAAAGTACCGCCAGCTAATTGATCAACGATAAAGCTGGTCATTCCGACTTTATCTTCTCTAGCAACTCGGTCATTGATGCAATTGTGACTACTCCTGAAATTCTTCCAGCGACCAACCCCTTAGCATCAAGTACCAAAGTGGTGGGAATTGCATTGGCGGGAAGTGATTTACTAAAGCCAATCAGAAGTGAGTCATCGATCAATGTTGGATAAGGACTCTTGTTTTTTCTCACAAATGCTTCTGCGTTAACTGGATTGTCGCGAGTCAAGATTCCGAGAAAGTTTACTTCGGGATATTTAGTCGATAACGCTGCCAAGGTTGGTTCTTCTGCGCGACAAGGTGAACACCACGATGCCCACACATTGATTACCGAGAGATGATTCTTAGGCAATGAATATCGTGTACCTAAAAGGGTCATGCCAGAGAGAGTTGGTGCGGCAACGCGATCAGCCGGTGCAATATATGAAGTAGCGCCATTGCCTGCAATAAAACTCTCTTGCGCAGTGGGATTTCCAGAATTTCCGCAGCCAGAAAGAAGAAGGAGTGCAGCAAATGCAGCGACTAACTTCTTCATTACGGGTTCCCTATTTCTTTGGCAATAAATGTGCGGCAGGTTCGGAGTACGAGGTTCCTGAGATTAAGCCATCATCATCAAAGTGAATGCTTGTCACAGAGGCAAGAGTGCACTCTCGTTTACGTGGATCATGTACCAACCGTCGATTTTCAATCGCGCTACGAAGAATCCAAATTGGTAGTTGATGCGAAACAACAATTGCATCTTTTCCGCCAGCTGCCGCATGAGCCGCAAAGACGGCTGCGAGCATGCGATTGATCTGTTCTTCATACGGCTCTCCCCAAGATGGCTTCCAAGGGTTATAGAGATGTCGCCAAGCGGATGGATGTTTGAGGACCCCATCTCCAATTCCAAATGGTTTTCCTTCAAAGATATTTGCTGCTTCTATTAATCGCTCATCTGTATGAATTTCGATTGAATGCGCCTTAGCAATTGGAGCTGCAGTCTCTTGTGCGCGCTGGAGTGGAGAAACATGTAATGCGCCGAGATTGATTGATTTAGACCAGTCTCCTAGTGCAGCTGCCATCTCTTGACCACGTGCGGATAAACGCCATCCAGGTTGACGTCCATAGAGAATCTTCTGCGGATTCTCTACTTCTCCATGACGCACCACATGCACTGTTGAACTCATGGAGTAAGCATAAAGCGTAGGTTGGATGGGGTTATCACTCAGGAATGGTTAATCAATGGTTAAGGTAGTCACATGGCGCTCAAAACTACTCGTGCAGCCTTCTTTGATGTAGATAACACCCTCGTTCGTGGGTCGACTCTCTATTTTCTTGGAAGAGGCATGTACCAACGTGGATATTTCACGAAGGCAGATATCTCGCGCTTTGTCGTTGCCAATCTCCGCTTTCGCATGACCGGTATGGAGAAGCAAGAGGTTATTGATCGCTATCAGAATGCCGCAACTGATTTTGTCGGCGGACATCAAGTCACTGACATTCTTAAACTCGGTGAAGAAATTTATGATGAATACGTTTCCCCTAAGTTGTGGGAGCGAACCTGCGAAATTGCAAATGAACATATGACCAAGGGCGAAGAAGTCTGGTTGGTTACTGCTGCGCCACAAGATATGGCAAACATCATCGCGCAACGACTTGGCTTAACTGGTGCTATCGGTAGCAAGGTAATAATTAAGGATGGAATTTATACTGGCGAACTCGATGGCAAGTTATTGCATGGATCCGAGAAGGCAGTAGCAATCAAGAAACTTGCTGACGAACATGGTTACGATCTCAGCCAGTGCTACTCCTACTCAGATAGCCATAACGACCTTCCACTCTTAACCGCCGTTGGTCATCCATCAGCAATCAATCCTGATGCAATTCTTCGAATTAAAGCTTTGGCTGAAGGTTGGCCAATTTATGACTTCCGTCGTGCGCGCTATCTCAATCGCCTCCTAGGCCCGGCGGTAAGTCGCCTCGCAGCGATTGGCACGATCTTCGTTCCACGCAAGCGCCGCTGACTCAATTCGCGCGACTAGGTCATACCCCGCTAATGTAGGCAGGTTATGGAAATTCGTTCTTACGCCGATTATCTGCGCTCACTCGATGATGCAGCGTTAATCGCCTTGTTCGAAAGTCGCAGTGATCTCACCTCACCAGTTCCATCCGATATTGCCAGTTTGGCTGTACGCGCTGCATCAATTCCAAGCCTTGTTCGCGCTGTTGATTCACTCAACCGTTGGCAGTTACAAGTTCTAGAAGCAGCAGCAGTACTGCCTGAACCTTTTACAGAGAAAGAGTTACTTCAGCACACTGATAAATCTGCAAAGTTTGCTCTTGCAGCTCTTGTAAATCGTGGACTAATTTATTTGGCGCACGATGGTTATCGACTTCCAAGTAACCTTCGAGAAATACTTGGAAATGAAATTGCCGGTCTTGGTACTGCTGCCCCAAAGAAGTTGAAGTTAAAGGATCTCGAGAACGCACCAACAGCATCAAAGAAGGTACTTGATGCGATGGTCTGGGGACCTCCACGCGGTGCTGTGGCAGATGTGAAGAAGCCAAATCCCGGTTTAAAGTGGTTGTTGGATGAAGGATTTGTCTCTCCGGTAAATCAACAGACTGTCGTACTCCACCGAGAAGTTGCACTTCACCTGCGCGGAAATAAAGTCCATCGTGAATTGCTGATGCAACAACCAGAGCTAACAGGACGGAAGGTTGAGAACAAGAGTCTGCAGTTAGCAGCGATTTCAAATGTCACAACTTTCTTACGTTGGACAGAGGAAGTTTTGAATTTCTGGGGGCAGACAACTCCGGTTGCACTGAAAGCTGGCGGACTTGGCATTCGCGATCTTCGCGAATTAACTCAACATCTTGGAGTCGAAAGTGCATGCGCATCTTTTATCGCCGAGGTTGCCTATATAAGTGGATTAGTCACTATCGATCCGGATGACCGCATTCTTCCTACTCACCAATTTGATATTTGGTTATCGCTTCCTGCATCTGCGAAATGGGAGAATCTGACCTCTGCCTGGTTAATCACATCCCGCTTAAGTGGATTAGATGCAACGCCCATGGGTCCAGAGCTTGATCGAAGTATCGCCGCAATCGTTCGTCGCAAAGTCTTATCACTTCTTGAGAGCGCGGAATCGATTGCGCCAACTGCAGAGTCACTTCTCGCTGCCCTGCAATGGAATATTCCTTACCGTCGAACTGGCGGAGTTCCAGCGGAGTACGTGCAATGGATTAGCCGAGAGGCTGAGTGGTTGGGAATAACTGCGCAAGGCGCACTTTCTCCTTATGGGCTTGCACTTCTCAATGGTGATGACTTATCCATGGTTGATCAAGATTTACCTAAGAATGTTGATCACATCCTCATCCAAGGAGATAACACTGCAATTGCTCCCGGACCGCTCGAACATGAAGTTGCACAAGAACTTGATCTCATTGCAGATATTGAATCTCGCGGAGCTGCAACCGTATTTAGATTTAGCGAACAATCATTACGACGCGGGCTTGACCACGGAAGAACAGGCGAGGAAATTCTTGCCTTCTTAAAGAAGAGTTCAAAGACGCCTGTTCCACAACCACTGGAATATCTCATCGGTGATATTTCGAAGAAGCACGGCAAGCTGCGCGTAGGTAATGCATCTTCTTTTATCAGATGTGAAGACACTGCACTCATCACGCAGATTATTAAAGATAAAAAAGTTGAAGCGCTTGGATTGCGACGAATCGCTCCTGAGGTAATGATTTGTTCTCATGATGCAATTGATGCAATGAATATTTTGCGATCAGCGGGTTATCTTCCAGCCGGCGAAGATTCACAAGGATTGCTTCTCAGTGGCCCTCGAGTCCAACGTGCTCAAACAAAAGCTCGACCACCGCGCATTCTCGGCGAATTTGAACAACCAACGGTGGAACTCTTAGAGATTGCCGTTCGCACAATCCGAACTGGCGAAAAGTCGAGTGCAAAACAGAGCACCCTTCGAGATATCTCCCAAGAAGCTCTTGGCTCACTTCCACGAACAACTGCAAATGAGACATTAGAGCTGCTCACAAAACATCTACGCGAGAATCCAAGCAAATCGCTTTCGATTGGCTATGCCGATAACAATGGACTTGTCTCCCATCGCATCATTGATCCTTTGCAGATTTCAGCAGGCTCACTTATGGCTCGAGATCACGCTACTGGTGAAGTCCTTACCTTCAGAATTCCTCGTATAACGGGGGTCGCAGCGCTATGACAAGCGAGAACATCGATCAGTACGGCAGAATTGCCCCCATGTTGGCAGCAATCGAAGCGTTGGTGAAATGCGAATCTCCGAGTGAAGATATCGATGCCTGCCGTTCTGTCGTTGCACTTGCCAGCGATATTGCCACTCGCGTACTTGGAACTCCGGCGCAAATAAAAGAGATCGAAGGCCGTCCTGTTTTTTGGTGGGGAAGCGAACGCCCAAAGGTCCTTGTACTTGCCCACCTCGACACAGTCTGGCCCATAGGTTCTTACTCACCTTTGTGGAGCGTTGAAGGTGACGTTGTTCGTGGACCTGGTGTTTTCGATATGAAAGCCGGCTTTGTACAAGCGCTCTATGCGTTAAAAGGAATTGCGGGCGAAGTTGCTCTGGTCGCAACAACTGATGAAGAAATTGGCAGCCATAAATCTTTAGCTCTCATTAAAGAACTTTCAGCTGGCGCCGATGCAGTTCTCGTTTTAGAGGCATCACTTGATGGCAAAGTGAAGACTGGCCGTAAAGGTACTTCGATGTACCAAATCTCTGTTCATGGAAAAGCATCACATGCAGGACTCGAACCTGAAAAAGGAATTAATGCCACTACCGAGATGGCACATCTCATTCTCGCTCTTGCGGCCCTTGAAAATAAAGAACACGGAACAACTGTTGTTCCCACAATTATGCGCTCTGGAACTACCAATAACACTGTTCCAGATTTAGCAGTGCTAGAGATTGATGCACGATCATTCTCGCACGATGACTTGGTCCGCGTTGATGAAGCTATCAAGAATTTAAAAGAAACTTTGCCTGGTGCGCGTATTGAAATTTCTGGTGGGCTACATCGTCCGCCGCTACAACCATCTTCAACTGCTGAGCTCTATGCAATCGCAGAAAAAGTTGCAGCAGAGCTCGGAATGCCGCCCCTAGGTAGTGCCGAAGTTGGCGGCGCAAGTGATGGCAATTTTGCAGCCGTAGCTGGCGCACGTGTATTAGATGGACTTGGTGCAGTTGGTGGTGGCGCACATGCCGCTAATGAATGGGTAAGTCTTTCTAGCATCGAATCCAGAAGTGCTTTCTTACATTCATTTATAAAGGAGTTACTCGTATGAGCGATGGACCACTGATTGTCCAGAGCGATAAGACGCTACTTCTTGATATAGATCATCCTTTATCTGTTGAATGCCGCCGCGCTATTGCGCCTTTTGCCGAACTCGAGCGGGCACCAGAACATATGCATACCTATCGCCTTACAAATCTAGGGCTCTGGAATGCTCGAGCTGCCGGCCACGATGCCGAGATGGTTATTGATACGCTCATTAAATATTCGCGCTACGCAGTTCCACATGCGCTCCTTATTGATGTTGCCGAGCAGATGTCTCGCTATGGCCGCTTACGTCTTGAGGCAGATCCAGTTCATGGCTTGATTCTCGTAACAACCGACACTGCAGTTTTGGAAGAGGTAATTCGCGCAAAGAAGATTGCACCACTACTTGGCGCTCGTATCGATAATGAAACAATTGCAGTCCACCCAAGTCAGCGCGGGGCTATCAAACAATCTCTATTGCGATTGGGCTGGCCGGCTGAAGATTTTGCAGGATATGTTGATGGACAAGCGCATCCGATTGAGCTTAAGCAAGAAGGCTGGAAGATTCGCGAATATCAAGAGCATGCAGCAGAAGGTTTCTGGCATGGTGGCTCTGGCGTAGTCGTACTTCCCTGCGGTGCAGGTAAGACAATTGTTGGTGCAGCTGCGATGGCTCACGCACAAGCTACAACTTTAATTCTGGTAACAAACACAGTTGCTGCTCGACAGTGGCGCGACGAATTACTCAAGCGCACAACACTTACTGAAGATGAGATCGGCGAGTACTCCGGATCCAAGAAGGAGATTCGCCCTGTAACTATTGCTACATACCAAGTGATGACAAAGAAGAAGAATGGTGTTTATTCACACCTTGATCTCTTCGACAGTCACGATTGGGGATTAATTATTTATGACGAGGTGCACCTTCTTCCCGCACCTATCTTCCGCTTCACCGCTGATATTCAATCCCGTCGTCGTCTCGGACTTACTGCAACGCTTGTTCGCGAAGATGGGATGGAAGGTGAAGTATTTTCACTCATTGGTCCCAAGCGATTTGATGTACCTTGGAAAGAGATTGAAGCGCAGGGATATATTGCGCCAGCAGAATGTATCGAGGTTCGCGTCAATCTCACCGAGGCTGAGCGTCTCTCTTATGCAACCGCAGAACCTGAAGAGCGTTATCGCTACTGCGCAACCACTCGCACCAAGAGAGATGTAGTTCAAGAACTTGTAAGTCTTCATGCAAAAGAGCAGATTTTGGTAATCGGGCAGTACCTAGATCAATTGGATGACCTTGGTGAAACTTTGGGGGCTCCAGTTATTCAAGGTTCAACGCCGCAGAAGGTTCGCGAAGAGCTATTCCAAG
The DNA here is from genome assembly GCA_947454425.1 of Candidatus Nanopelagicaceae bacterium. Classification (GTDB taxonomy): domain Bacteria; phylum Actinomycetota; class Actinomycetes; order Nanopelagicales; family Nanopelagicaceae; genus Planktophila. The sequence continues at coordinate 6,581 of CANGJV010000027.1, read as the reverse complement.
CTTTTCGTACCGGGGAAATTTCTTGTCTCGTTGTATCTAAGGTTGCAAACTTCTCGATTGATTTACCAGAGGCGACTATCGCAATTCAGGTTTCAGGTGCATTCGGTTCACGTCAAGAAGAAGCTCAGCGACTCGGCCGAGTTCTTCGCCCTAAGGCAGATGGTCGTGGAGCACGTTTTTACTCGGTAGTCTCACGAGACACAATCGATCAAGATTTTGCACAGAACCGTCAACGCTTCTTAGCCGAGCAAGGCTATAGCTACACGATTATTGATGCTGACGATGTTTTTCAAGGGAAGATCTAAAGCGTTCTGGATCTACCCGCCAGAAATTATGATGCTGGCCATCAATATGAGTCACTGGCACCTGCTCTCCATATAACTTTTCTAGCTCCGGATTGCCGTCGATATAGATAATCTCAATCTCAAATGCGAGCTCTTCGCGGAGTCCTTGAAGAATATTCACCGCATCCTCGCAGAGATGACATCCATGACGTGAATAAACGGTGACCATAAATATATTCTCGCATCCTGATAGCGTTATCCGCTATGAGGAGCATCTTTAAGGGCGCGAGATTCGTCGCACTCTCATCTCTTCTCTCATTAGTGACGCTGGCGGGACTTCTGCTGCCAGTTCAAGCACAAGCGCTGACTCCTTTCTTGCAGGTTGAGGCAAAGCAGTGGGGCTCAATTTATGCTGGGCCGAATACCAATGTGAAGCAAACGCCTCGCGACAAAGTTGGCCACATTGATGCAAAATCAAAATTTATTGTTAATTACAAAAATTTCCCAGAGTGGGCAAAGCGAGATTTTCAAGCTGCGGTCGATGTTTGGTCGGCAAATTTCTCTTCTTCAGTGCCGATCACAATTGATGCAACATGGAACCGAATTGCAAGTTATGGCGTCTTAGGAAGTGCTCGCCCTGGAAGTTACTTCGCTGGGTTCGATGGCGCTCCAGATTCAAGCCTTTGGTATCCATCAGCACTAGCAAATGCGCTTGCCGGAAAAGATTTAGATACAAGACAGTCAGAGATTATTATTCAAGTAAATTCACTTGCTGAGTGGAATACAACTAACGATGGCTTATCCCATATAAATCAATATGACCTCGAGTCTGTCTTCTTACATGAGATGGGACATGGGTTAGGTTTTCTCTCCACTGATACTTATGACTCATATCTTGGTTATGGATCAATCGAACAACCAACTCCTTATGATGCATACGTTCAGGTACAAGATGGACGACGTTTATCTGACCTGCCTTCGCCATCGCTCGAACTTGGCAACGCACTGACATCCCCACTTGTTTGGTCGGGCACGCTCGGAATCGCAGCAAATGGTGGAGTTAAACCACTGCTCTACTCCCCTACCCGTTATGAAGATGGCTCATCAGTAAGCCACCTTGATGAAGCGACTTTCTCGAAGTCGCAATTTGATGCAGTAATGACACCTAACCTTGATGCTGGCGAAATTTTTCACTTACCTGGACCGCTACTTCTGGCGATGATGGAAGATATGCGACGCAAACCTCCAATCGGTATCGCTGTTGGTATTCCTCAAGTAGTGCGAAATGTTTCTGCACTTGTATCTGATAGCGCTGCTCTCATTACCTTTGATCCACCGTTAAACGCTCGGACCGCACAGATCACAAGTTATTCGGTCCGCAATCTTAAGAATAATCAGGTTAAATCAACGACTTCATCGCCAGTGACATTTACTGGCCTTAAGAATGGCACTTCTTATACATTTTCGGTTACCGCTTCAAACTCCAATGGAACTTCAGATCCAGTAGTCACTCCAGCGGTCACACCACAGGCTAGTTGGAAGCGCACTGTCATCGATTCGAAGAGCGATGCAACTCAAGTTGTAAGTACGACATTTAATGGCCAACCAGCTCTGGCCTATATTGATTCAAAGAGTGGCGATCTCAAGCTTGCGACCTGGAGTGGTTCGGTATGGGTAAAGGTAACCGTTGACGGTGCCGGTGGATCGGCCGGACGTACCAGCGCCAAAATCAAAGGCGCGCTATCGCTCTGTGTAAGCGGAAGTGCGAAGAGCCAAACTCTTCATATCTTTTATTCGGATGCACAAGATACAGATCTTCGTTATGCAAAATACGATGGTAAGAAATTCCTCTATGAAATAGTTGATGGCAACGGCCCGGCAATCAATAGCTATGAAGATTCAGTTCGTGTTCGAACTTCATCTGATCTCAGCGTTTCCAGTGCCTGTACCGCATCAACTACTGGAGTTCAGGTGCTCTACCGTGACGAGAGCCAAGGAATTCTGCTTGGTGCGGTCAAGCTAGCTACAACACGTACTTGGAGTTATGAACTCGTTGATGGCGATCGCAAAACTGATGGTCGTACAACGGGCGATGTTGCCTTCCATATCAGTGCGGCTGTTGATGGCAAGAAGAGTTACTTTATCTACGACTCAGTCTTAACTATTAATCAGCGGAAAGAAGCAACGACTGGCGAAGTTCGAGTTGCAAATAGAACAAGCTTCTTACCAAATGATTGGAGCTACCAAACATTGGATGCAACTTCACCTGCAAATCCAGTGCTCGGTTATGATGTCGCGCTGATTAAGAATCCAAAAGGAATTATGGCGACCTGGTTGAGTTCGACATCTAGCTCTCTACCAAATGCATCAGTTATTCGTTGGAGTTATCTCGATTCAAGTGCAACCATCAATAGCGTTGCAACAGATGGTTTTGGTAAGCCTTCTCAATATCTATCACTCGATGGATCTTCGATTGCCTTCAATTGCGAGCACAGATTATGTGCGGCCGATACATCTAAGAGCACATCGAAAATTTCTTTTGTTGGGGCAAGCGAAAACCCAGATGGAATAAGTTCCACCTGGGTTCTCGTAAATCGTGTGAAGTATCTCGTGGCTGGCATAAATGGCCAGCTTTCGATGCTCCGTCCTTAAGCTACGCGCTCTTACTTGGCGTTACGTCGCTGAATACGAGTCTTCTTAAGAAGTTTCTTATGCTTCTTCTTCGCCATACGCTTGCGTCGCTTCTTGATAACGGAACCCATAAGTCACGCTCTTCCTAGTAGTAGTGCCCGGACTTCATTAGCCCGGATTTAAACGATGGTTAAGGTTACCGCGATACGAGGGTAAAAATCGAAACGGTTCCGTCCGCTGATTCAGCCAACCCTGTAACGCCTCGTGAAGTCGAATACTGAAGCGAGAGGGGCGATACGAGCCCTGGAAGAGCCGTTGCAGCCTTAATCACACCTTTGCCATCAAAGGTAATAACTAAAAGTGAAGGAGCCAACGGCTTCCAATTAGAGATTCCTGGAATCGCGCTATTGCTGGAAATGGCTAGGTATGAATTCCCATTAGCTGTGAGAGTCACTGAAGGTCCAGCGCTTGGAACTCGCAGGGTCCATTGCGGAGAAAATGTTGCGCTGAATTTTGTTATTGCGCTCTCGATCTTCTTACCAGTGATTACAGGTCCACTTACTAAGTTAGCTGAATCCCCCGAGATCCAACTTCTCGATGCTTTATTTGCAGAGCTTCGCACGAGATTAGAGATTGCACCGGATTTAGAGACTTTTAATAAAATTCCATCTCGGATTCCCGCAACTTTCTTACCTGAAATAGTCTCTGAACTTGATCCGAAGATAGAGCTACTGCCATCACTGTTGCGAGTAACAGAGTTGAACTCTGTCTTTTCACTTCCGATAAATATTGGCTTTCCAAATATTCCGGAAATATTGGTAATTAAGAATGGTTTGTGGTCAAGATTGCCGATGATTGATACACCAGAACTTGATGCGGCTATGCCATTGATTTCAGGCAAGCTCTTGCTTGGGTAGAGATAGGTCGCGGCAACTTCACCAGTAGATTTCAATTTCCAAAGCGTTAGTTGATTTAAATCAGGGCGTAGCGCAGTCTTAGTTTCAACGATTACCGCATCAGGATTATCAATGCCAGCTGTTGATGTCGCACTCTCAATGGTTGCAGCAAGTGCCGAGGCGCCTGCAACCCAAATATTTCCTAGAGTATCCGCTGTGATAACCGCGCCAATCTCATCAACTCCTGAATCAATTGTCCTCTGCCAAAGCTGAGCGCCAGTAATATCAATTGAGGTGAGGACTATATCTGAACTTTTTCCAACGATATTCTGAAAGTAGATAGCGCTCTTGCCAACGACTACAAAACCTTCGGTGCCTGCCGGAGCTGAATAAATTGATCCAAGTTGTGTCACAACTGATTTTGGGGCTGCATCTGCAATTGGATTTGCCATAGAGAGCCCGGCAGAGAGCACTAGTGCATAACCAAGAACGCGCTTCATCTTAACCAAGTTCTTGTGAACGTTTTGCTGCCGACACCATCGCATCTGCGACGATTGCAGAAAGACCTGATTCGGTAAACGAGGCAAGGGCTGCCGCCGTTGTTCCATTGGGACTAGTAACTTTTTCACGAAGGGTCGTTGGCGAATCACCGGATGTCTCTAACAACGTCGCTGCGCCAACAATCGTTTGAATGGTAAGCAACGTTGCATCATCGCGAGATAAACCGAGTGCGACTGCGCCATCTACCATCGCTTCAACGAATGCAAAAAAGTAGGCTGGCCCTGATCCACTTGTTGCGGTAACTGCATCCTGCAAACTTTCTGGAACTTCAATTGCCTTGCCGGTTGCGGCAAGAAGATGCGAAACGAAGTCACCTTGCTCGGAAGTCACGCCAGCGCCAAGTGAGTATCCGGAAGCGCCTTTGCCAACAAGTGCAGGTGTATTTGGCATTACCCGCACAATTGGATTCTTGGTACCAAGGAGGTTTGAAATAGTTGCGATGCTCTTTCCGGCGGCGAAAGAGATCACCAAAGCGTTATCGGCGATCGTGGGCCCAACCTCAGACAAGGTGGCTTCCATATCCTGTGGCTTGACGACTAAGAGAATTATTGAAGAGTCCGAGGCAACTTCAGTTAACTTCTTATGAACAATTGAATAACGCCCTTCGAGCTCTCTTGCTCGTTCGTCTCGCTTCTCGGCAAATGAAATATCGGCTGGATTTACACCGCTACGAATCAGAGCCGCAATGAGCGCCTCGCCCATTACTCCTGCTCCGATAACTCCAATGTGATTAGCCATGGCGTAAGAGTACGCGTAGGCTCTCACCCTATGTCAGAGGTTAAAGCAGGTTTCGCGCGCGACTGGATTGAATTTTCAGACCCAAATAACGCCGAAGAAATCTTTAAATGTGATCTCACCTGGCTCACCTCCAATTGGACATGTATCTATGGCGATGGTTGCAAAGGTGTTTTTAAAGATCGCCCCAATGACGGATGTTGTACCGAAGGTGCGATGTATTCAGATGCAGCTGATGAGGAAAGAACTCTCAAAGCAGCTGAATTTCTTACCCCGGATATGTGGCAGTTTTATAACGAAGCTCGCCCAAAGAAGCCCGGTGGAAAACTTCGCATCACAGATACAGATGAAGATGATGAACGAAAGACTCGCACGGTAGATGATGCATGTATCTTTCTTAATCGAAAAGGATATGAAGCAGAAGGCTTTACCGGATCTTTTGGTTGCGTGCTCCATCACCTCGCCGAGAAGCGCGATATGCACTTTGTAGATACCAAACCAGATGTATGTTGGCAGCTCCCGCTTCGTCGTAGCTATGAAACTCGTGAAGTTGGAGAACGCGAATACTCAATTACTGTCATTGGTGAGTACGAACGTCTTGCTTGGGGTGACGGTGGCGAAGATTTCGATTGGTACTGCACCAGCAATACCGAAGCACATGTTGGTAAGAAGCCTGTTTACATCTCCAATAAGGCAGAGCTCGAGAAATTGATGGGCGTCGAGGCTTATGCAATCTTGGCTGATCACTGCGATAAGCGCATGGCAGGTATTCGCGATGCCCAAGCACGTTCACTTCCACTCTTTGTAATTCAACATCCAGCGACTGTCAGTGCACCCAAGTAATCTACTTTCATGGCCAAGGTAGAGAAAGATCCATTCCGCTGCGTTGAATGTGGTTGGACATCCCAGAAGTGGGTCGGACGTTGCGGCGAATGCCAAGCGTGGGGAACAGTTGAAGAAATCGGCGCCCCTAAGAAACTTTCACTTCAAGCAGGTCCAATCTCTGCAAAAGCTACTGCAATTGGCGATGTTGATTTATCTGCCGCACATGCACGTGAAACCGGTGTTACAGAACTCGATCGCGTCCTAGGCGGCGGACTTGTTCCGGGTGCGGCAATTTTGCTTGCTGGCGAACCTGGCGTTGGAAAGTCCACCCTTCTCTTATCCGTTGCGGCACAGACAGCAAATAAATCAATACCAGTTCTCTATATCAGCGGTGAAGAATCTGCATCTCAGGTTCGACTTCGCGCAGAACGCATTAAGGCGATAGATCCAAATTTATTCTTGGCATCCGAGACCGATCTCGGTGCGGTCATTTCACATATCGATACCGTTAAGCCAGAACTTCTGATTATCGACTCAATTCAAACAATTGGATCATCCAATGTTGATGGCGCACCTGGCGGCGTCACACAGGTTCGTGAGGTAGCAGGTGCACTGATTCGTATCTGTAAAGATCGCGATATCACTCTCT
>CANGJV010000026.1 GCA_947454425.1 Candidatus Nanopelagicaceae bacterium | reverse complement strand
GAGCGCTCACATTTCTAGTGGGAAATCTACCTACTTTCGGCTATTTTCCATAGACCTTTTGATAACGATTGAATAAAGATTCAATCGCCTCCTGCGGGATGGGAATTGGTGTTCCGAGCTGGCGGGCAAGGAAGGCGCTCTTGGCGTTGTCCTCACACATCACCGCTGCTTTAACGGCAGATCGGGCATCTGGCCCAATGGTAAATACGCCGTGATTTTGCATTAAAACCGCGGGCGAACGGTGGCCTTTCAAGGTTTCAACGATCCCCTTGCCAATGGATTCATCTCCAATGATCGCAAAGGGGCCCACTGGAATAGGTCCACCAAATTCATCTGCAATCGCTGTGAGAATGCACGGAATTTCTTCTCCGACAGCCGCCCAGGCACAGGCGTAATTGCTGTGGGTATGCACGACTCCATTTACCTCAGCCATATTTCGGTAAACGTAGGCGTGAGCTGCTGTGTCACTAGATGGCGAAAGTTTTCCCGAAACGAGATTGCCGTCGAGATCGCAGATGACCATGGCATCGGCAGTTAACTTGTTATAACTCACGCCGGAAGGCTTGATTGCAAATAGATCTGGCGAACCATCGTCAAAAGTGATTCGTTGCGAAACATTTCCGCTGGTCCATGCAACCAACTCGTATCGCACCAACTCTTGATGAAGTTCAACTAAGAGCTCTTGCGTCTCTTGGATTACTTTCTCTTTGCTCGACATCGCTATCCCTCTCGCTTCATCTGCTTTAAACGCTTCATTACATTATTTGCACCACGACCAAAGTAATCGTGGAGTTCGACATATTCGCGATATAACTTGTCATATTGAAGTGAACGTTCTTCGTTTGGCAAGTACACATGCTTATTCACTTTGCCCATCGCCTCTGCCGCCGCATTGACATTTGAATATTGTTTGCTCGCAACTGCTGCATGAATGGCAGAGCCAAGTGCAGGACCTTGATCGGTATCGATTGTAGAAATCGGCAATCGGGTCACATCTGAATAAAGCTGCATTAAAAACTTATTCTTGAGCAAGCCACCAGCGACAATGAACTCTTTGACTGGAACGCCGGAAGCGGCGAAAGTATCAACGATCATTCTTGTTCCATATGCTGTCGCCTCTAGTAGGGCACGGTAAATTTCATCAGCAGTTGTGGTCAGAGTTAAACCTAGGATCGTTCCGCTGAGCTCGTGATCGACCAGCACGGATCTATTGCCGCTATGCCAATCAAGTGCGACTAAACCATGGGCACCGACTGCCTGCGAGGCAGCCAAATCAGTTAAATACTGATGTATCGAAGTATTTGCCGCCTTGGCTTCGTCGAAATAACGTTGTGGGACTTGGTTATTTACATACCAAGCAAAGATATCCCCGACGCCTGATTGGCCGGCTTCGTACCCATAGAGCCCGCTGACAATGCCGCCATCAACTACCCCGCACATTCCAGGCACTTCAGTAATGGCATCATGGTTCATCACATGGCAAGTCGATGTTCCCATAATTGCAACCATCTGCCCTGGCTCAGTCGCTTTTGCAGCCGGTGCGGTGACATGCGCATCAACATTTCCTACTGCAACTGCGATTCCTGCAGGCAGTCCAGTCCACTTAGCTGCAGCTTCAGTAAGAGGTCCGGCACTATCACCAAGTTCTCCAATTGTGTGTGCAATTTTATCTACTGCAAAATTTTCGAAAGCAGGATTAAGTGCAGCAAAATATTCGCGCGATGGATATTGACCATCTTGAAGATTTCCTTTGTATCCGGCAGTGCATGCATTGCGAACATATGTGCCGCATAGTTGCCAGATTATCCAGTCGGCTGCCTCTACGAATTTCCACATCTGGTTGTAAACGTCTGGCGCCTCTTCCAGAATTTGTAGACCTTTTGCGAGTTCCCATTCGGATGAGATTTGTCCGCCATAACGAGGAAGCCACTTCTCATTTCGCTCACGTGCAAGTGCATTGATTCGATCTGCATGAGGTTGAGCTGCATGGTGCTTCCACAATTTCACATATGCATGCGGATTCCTTTTAAATTCAGGTAACTCTGAGAGCGGAGTTCCATCTTCCAAAACTGGAATCATTGTGCAGGCAGTGAAGTCAGTAGCGATACCGACAACATCGGCTGCGTCAACGCCTGAAAGGCGGAGCGCCTCTGGAACGGCATGCTTTAACACTTCTACATAATCGTTGGGGTCCTGCAGCGCCCAATCTGGGCCAAGCGCCTCGCCGCTGGCATTGAGCACGCGATCCATCACTGCATTGGGGTAGTCAAAGACGGCAGAGCCCATCTCATTTCCATCAGAGACGCGGACAATCAACGCACGTCCCGAAAGAGTTCCGTAATCGACTCCGATTACATATTTGTCGGCCATTTTATTTCCCCTTTGTAGCCTTGAGTGGTTCTGTGGATTCGCGAATCATGAGTACAGGAGCAATCGTGAGCGCCTCAGCCTTCGTTGATTGCCTTAACTGAGTTAACATTTTTTCAATTGCAAATTTACCGAGTTCACCGAAATTTTGATGCACCGTCGTCAAGGATGGTGTCACGTACTCTGCCTCAGGAATATTGTCGAAGCCAACTATGCTCAAATCTCTTGGCACCTCTAATCCATTTTCATTGAGCGCTTTAATGACGCCAAGCGCGAGGTGATCATTTCCAGCGAAGACGGCGGTAGGTCTATTACTTCGCTTTGCGAGATTTTGGCCCGTTTTATATCCCGTTGCAATTGACCAATCACCTTCGATTACATCAGGCTTGAGCTTTGCTTTCTGCATAGCTTCTTCATAACCTTTTCGTCGCATTTGGCCTTCATAACCATCGCTCGGCCCGGTGATGTGCGTTATCTGCTTATGTCCCAGCGAAATAAGATGTTCGGTCGCAATTTTCCCACCGATGAAATTCTCAATATTAACTGAGTCAAATTTCTTACTTGGTTCTGCATCAACAATCACAATTGTCGCAGTTGTTAAAGATTTTTCGACCGCTTTAACAATCACATTTGGAAGTGCAATTGTGATAACGCCATCAATATCAAGGTTGCGCAATTGTTCGATGCCCTCTCGCCATGATTCTGGAGATTCGGGAAGTACTGAGATAGAAATTACTGAATAACCTTCGACTCGGGCTTCGCGCTCCATCGCATTTAATATTGCCCACGGTCCATATAACTCGGTGCCTGCGATGATGATCCCAATCATTCGGCTTCGAGATGTTACTAATTGGCGCGCTGCCTGGCTCGGACGATAGTGAAGCTCTGCAATTGCTTTCTCTACCTTTTCGCGAGTCTCTGGCTTAAGACTTGGGTGGTTATTGAGTACGCGAGAGACCGTCTGGTGAGATACCCCAGCGCTCTTTGCGACATCGTAAATATTTGCTTTCCGCGTCATCGTGCAAGCTCACGTAACTTCTGTATCGAAAACTGAATTCTTTCGCTCTTCGCATTTGCATCATCGGTGAGTATTTTAAATTGAATATCCACCGCAAATAATTTCTTTGACTTGTTAATCTTGGCAGTTATATTTCCGAAGATGTCAGAGATAAAGGAAATTTCTTTACCAAAATCTACTGCCGTACACACTGCCTGAAACGGTAAGCCGTCATCATTGAGGAAGTTGGCTTTTCCGCCAGGTTTCAAATTGAAATCAACAACCTGGTAGAGCCATTTTGTTACAAGGTTGGGCTGGCTCAGTAGCGAGAAAAGCTCATCTCTATTTTTGCTTCCATTGATAATCTCATTAATCTCAAGAAGTTCGAAACCTTCTGGAATTTCGATTTTTTCTTGAAAGCCGACAAAACTTGGTTTGGCCATTTTTAAAATTAACTCTTGAGGTAGGAGAATGCTCCTACTGCGATTGCAATCGAAAGTATTGAGTGTGCCAACATGAATGAGAGATCAACTTTATAGAAAATTGATGAGTCAATAATTGGCGCAATCCAGATCAGACCAAAGAGCGCTGTCGCCGCACCGATAATCGATTTTGAGAGAAATGCTTTCTTGGCGAGGTAAGCAGACGATAGAAGAACTATCACGCACATCGTGACCGAATACCGATAATTGTGCGAGCCAAAGGTCTCAATCGCAAGATAGACGGCAAGAGCCATTCCAAAGAAACTCGTACGAGCCTTTGCGTCGTACTGCCCCAAAAGAGTCCAGCTCTTCTCCACGCTTACTCCTCACTTCTAGCGCTCATAGATGAGAGCGCTCACATGAGAGTATCACAAGGCACTTTTCTGCAAAAGGGTTAGCTAGCTCTTCGCCACCCAGAGAGCAGAGATGTGGTCAGGAACGCTCGTCATCTGCCCACCATAAAACTTAATATGCGACTGCGAAAGGATCTTCCAATCAATATCTAGGGCAAGTAGTGCTTTAAGGAAAACCTTCGCCTCTATCTCTGCAACATGGTTTCCAAGACATGTATGTGGGCCGAATCCAAAACTTAAATGTGGATTACGCGTCCTCTTAATATCGACCGCATAAGGATTAGCAAAGACAGATTCGTCAAAATTTCCAGAGATGAAATTAATTTGGGTATATCTATCTAGCGGTAATTCAGAAGTGCTGCTTTCGGGCGTTGTTGTTCTCGCCATCGCAGGCAAAGGTGTGAGAAACCGAAGCAGCTCTTGAATTGCACCTTCAATTAGTTCTGGTTGAGCCCGCAACAATTGAATATCTTCGGGATGTTCGCCTAAATGCCAAATGATTCCGGTTAACAGTTTCACGACTGTGTCCCGCCCGCCAGCAAGTAGTACGCCAGCAATCCCTCGAAATTCAATCGGAGAGATAACTTTATCTTCAATAACCAATTGAGAAATTTGACTCCAGATATCTTCACTCGGTTCTGAGATTGCTTCCTGATAAACGCGATCAAGGTATCCATGAAGCACATCCCCATTACGAACCGGTCCTGCCGCTGTCCAAACATCGGGACCCCAGCCAATCCATTCACTTACATCTTGCGGACGGTTGTAGAGAATTCCGAGATTCTCCATAACTAGCGGTAATGCTAATTCCGAAACAACCTCGCCCTTCTCTTGTGCAAAGAAATTTGAAAGTAAGTCTTGACTCATCTTCTCAAATTGCGGAATGAGCTTTTCTACTGCTGGTCGGACGAAATAAGGCATGAGTGCGGCGCGATATAGATGATGACGTGGTGGATCTATTTCGAGTGGAATTTGTCGATAGTCGCGGACATCTGCATCGCCCTGGAGGTCGGAAGAATAGATTTCGGTTTTTCTTAGAGCATCCCGAACAGCTTTATGGCCGGAGATTTCTGAGGTAATTGGTACCTTCACAACTGCAATTTGAGGGCGCTCCTTACTGACTTCTCAATGCTGCTCGATCTAGTTTTGCAGTCACAATCATATGGGGCACGGTGAGCGCCCAAATAGTGACCAGCGAGAGCCAGAGAAATGAGTTACTTACATCTTGGTGTGAGAAACCAGCTAAAAAGATTACGAAGATTGCGGTACCAAAAAGTGCCGGCAGTCCCGGCAATACCGCCGATTTAAATGCTCCAATCGCACTCTCGCCTTCGTAGGCTTTGAGAGAGTTCGGAAGCATTGATGTAAGGCGTGCCGTATGACGCATTGCATGCCAGCAACCAAAATAAACAGAGAATGCGACAAGTGGCGGTGCAAATGATGCAAGCGCCGCCAATAACGCGATATCTACTGCATCTCTATATCGCTTGCGTGAGATTAAGTACATCAACGAAAGTGTTGAAATGATTGCAATTGCAATGAGAATCTCAGAGGTAAGACCGTAATGCCAATTGATCAGGTTGCTATTTACCTTCTCCAGCGCAGATGTGCTGCGATTATTTACCAGCGGAATGACGACAGGAAGCATTCCCCCAGCACTTGCATACGCCAAGACTGGAATTGAGTGGCCACTTCGATTTTCTAACCTGTCTAGCTCTGCAATGAATGCGCTATCGCCAATTCCAAAGTGAATTGAACTCATGAGAACGACTGCAATAAAGCCCCAAACGTTCCATTGCAGAATTGCCCAGATTGAAATGAGCGCGGTTGCGACATATATGACAACAAAAACTGTCATTCTCTTTGGCGTACTTCCACGAAGAGTTACCAGGTGGTCGAGTGCGCCATGAGGGATTCCAATGGCGAGAGCAATTACCGCCAGAACAATTTGCCAATTTAATGAATCTTTGCCGAGCGATGTTGAAAAGAGAATTGAAAGAATTGTCGCAATTAAGACAGCAGCACTTGAGAATAAGCGGACTCGAGCAAAAAGCGCTATTTGAGAACGATTCATAAAGCCCACATTAGCAAGTTGTGGGCGAGAGTATGCAAAAATGCAACCATGAAACAGTGGTCCTACATGGCGATGTTGATCTTTACATTGTGTGGGTCGGGGTGGCTTGAGATTGTGCTGAAGACCGGAGTCTTGCGCAGAATTAAGCGCGCAGTGCTCAGTATTTTTCCAATCAGCATTCTATTTCTCACGTGGGATGCCTATGCGATTGCTCAGGGCCATTGGTTCTTTGATCGTGCCCAGATTTTGGGAATCTATGGACCATTCAGTATTCCGTTAGAAGAATATCTATTCTTCCTGGTTGTTCCGCTTGCAGCCATTTTGACGATAGAGGGCGTAACAACTGTTAAGCCTCATTGGCGCAAAGGAGAATTTGGCGAGTGACATATTCAGATATTGCAATCGTTGCCTTTTCCGTAGCTGTGATGGCAGACCTTTTTCTCTTTAAGAACTCGATGCTCACTCGAGCGGCTTTTTGGACTTCTTATGCGATTATCTTGCCATTTCAACTACTCACAAATTGGTGGCTTACTTCGCGAAATATAGTTATGTACAACCCCGATGCCATCACCGGTACCAGAATATGTGGCGCACCTGCCGAGGATCTTTTATTTGGCTTTGCGCTCGTTCTCAGCGTGATGGGTTTATGGGAGTTCTGGGGCCGTCGCGGAATGCAGCGCGACTAAATTTCTTTTCGCACAAAAAACCAAAGAGCCCGAAATATGTTCGATTTTTACGGCAATGAAAGTGGGCCCAGACGGGCTCGAACCGTCGACCCACGGATTAAAAGTCCGTTGCTCTACCGACTGAGCTATAGGCCCCACCGTCTGCACCGAGATGCAAACGTTGCAAATCTTACGCTATTTCTAACTCCCAAATAACCTAGAAGGTAGAGCCATCAATCACGAAGCGGTACTTCACATCGCTTGCAATTGTGCGTTCGTAAGCCTTATTAATGTAATCAGCCTTGATGACCTCAACATCGCTAAGGATGTTGTGCTGGCCGCAGAAATCAAGCATCTCTTGCATTTCAGGAATGCCACCAATCATCGAGCCAGCCATTGAGCGACGTGCACTCAGGAGAGAACCTGCATGGACTGAATATGGCTTGCCTGGAAGACCGATCACAACAAGGGTTCCATCTTGCGCAACTAAATTGAGATATTGATTGATATCAATTTCAGCGCTGACGGTGTTGAGGATTAAATCAAAACTCTTTGCAATTGCTTTGAGGTTCTCTGGATCTTTTGTTGAAACAAAGTGATGTGCACCCATTGCTTTTGCGTCGGCTTCCTTGGCAGGTGAATGTGAAAGAACTGTTACTTCAGCGCCCATCGCAACAGCAAACTTCACGCCCATATGTCCTAAACCGCCAAGACCCATCACTGCAACTTTCTTACCTGGGCCAACCTTCCAATGCTTGATTGGTGAATAGAGAGTTACGCCGGCACAAAGAAGTGGAGCAACGCCATCGAGTGGAAGGTTTGAAGGCACATGAACTGCATAATCTTCATTGATAACAAAACGGTTGCTATAGCCACCCATCGCAACAGTCTTGCCGTCACGTTCGTGACCGTTATAGGTACCGGTCATTCCATTTTCACAATATTGCTGCAAACCTTTTTGACACTGCTTGCATGTACGGCACGAATCGACAAACACCCCGACGCCAATGTGATCGCCAACCTTGAACTTTGTTACAGATGAACCCACTGAGGTAACGACGCCAGCTATTTCATGGCCAGGGACCATTGGAAAGATTGCCGGTCCCCACTCTTCTCGTGCTTGGTGGATATCAGAGTGGCAGATGCCTGCGAATTTAATGTCGAGCTCGACGTCATGAGAACCAACCGTACGACGGTCGAACTCAAACGGAACTAGATCTGAACCTGCTGACAGCGCGGCATAGCCTTTTGTATTCATGCATTCCTCTTTATCAATGATGTGTAGCCCGAGGGTAACAGATGCACCAAATTTTATTCGATGAACTAAAGCGTGAAGCGACCTCGTAAGCCAATGACTGATGTAAATGCTTCACCTTGAACTGGTGTCACTGTCACTCGGAATTGAGTCCATCCCTTTGTATCAATTTTCATGAGTCGAAGAGATCGAACATCGCCTGCAAGCTTGGCAACAGGTGCAAAATCTTTTGCATCCTCTGATGAGCTGATTGCTATTGACTTAACATCTGCGCCTTCTACGGACCAAGAAAGTCTAATTCCGGTTGATGTATATCTAAATGTAGATTCAACCAAACCAGATGCAATGACAGGTGCAGTCGATGCACTAGCAGTTGCGGTAACAGATGCCACTGGAGTTGCACTTACTGATGACTCTGGCGTTGCACTTGCACTTACTGATGCCGTCGGAGTTGGCTCAGATCCACTTCCAGTTTCACTCTGCTGCGAAAACAGATACGTTCCGGCACCAGCAAGAAGCAAAAGTGCTAAGACAATTGCGCCCTTGCCCTTTCGTTTTTCAGGCTGAATGTTTGTTGTAACAAGGTTGGCTGTGGCTTCATTTGTAGCTCCACGAACCTTTCCACCTTTAAGCGGACGGGCGCTTGGAATGGCAACTGGTACCTCTGGAACCGGGGCTAGCGAGTCAAAGCTGACACGAGGATTGCGCTTAGTTGCGGAAGCCTTTTTTGCTGGGGCTCTCTTGGCAACCGCCTTCTTTACTGCGACCTTTTTAGCCGGAGACTTCTTCGCCGCGGATTTAGTTACAGTCTTCTTAACGGCAACCTTTTTCGCAGGCGCTTTTTTGGCAACAGCCTTCTTAACGGCAACCTTTTTTGCTGGAGACTTTTTTGCAACAGCTTTCTTTGCCGTCACCTTTTTAGCAGGAGCCTTCTTAGCAGGTGCCTTCTTAGCAGGTGCCTTCTTAGCAACCTTCTTCGTTGGAGCTTTCTTTTCCGCCATGACTCTCTCCTTAGCTTTGAGTAATAGTGACTACTACGCACTTATTCTTAAATGGAGCGCATAGTGGATTATTTTTTGGTCCAGATCCGACGACTTTGTAAGTTGCCTTCGAAATAAGTTTTGCGACTGCAAACTTAACTTCAAGGGCACGATCAAGTGAAAGAGCGATATCTGCTTGAACTTTTGAAGGTTGCGCGTAACCAATCACTCGAACTGATGTTCCAGATTTCTTTGCTAACGCTTTAATAATTGCTTTTTGAGATACACCAATCGCATATTTATTGAATGCAAATGGGATTACCAACTGAGTTACCTTCGAACCGGTTGGGCTCTCGGTTCCAGTTGAATCTCCATCTGTAGGTGTAGGAGTCGGAGCAATTTTATTCTTCTCGTATACAACAGGAATAGATGCTGAGCGTAAATCATTCTGACTCGACATTCCATTTACTTGAAGAGTGTGTAAGCCCTCTTCCAACGAAGCTGAAATTGGGAACAATGCTGCAAATGATCCGGAAGCAGTTGTTGTAGTTGTTCCAATAAGTAATGGGTTTGAGAAGATGTAAACACGAACTTCGGAAAGTGGCTTAAATCCCTCTCCGGCAACGTAAACACCTTGCCCTTCTTTCAGAAGTAATTGGTTTTGGTCATTAAGTGGTGCTGCCTTGCCAGACGCCTCGGTCGCAGTGAGCGAGAGATTCCAACCTGGGGCCTTAACTTCAATACCGTTAACAGTTTGGTTTGGAAGAATTGTTGCGCCAATTTGAACACCATTGAGTGTGACAAATGGAGATCCAACATTGCCTGCGATTGGGGTAATCGCATCCAGTGCAGGAATAGGTGGCAATGGCTTGGGAGCGACGATAAATGGGAAGGTGGCAGAAGTTCCTCCGCCGGCATTGCGAGCAATAACTGTGACGTAATAAGTACCTGGTGCCGTCGGTACTCCGGAAAGAATTCCGGTAGCTCCATCAAATGTCATGCCTGCGGGCAAAGTGCCTTGAACTTCATAATAATCAGCATTTGTAGCGGAGATGGTGATGGAAGTCTTGGCGCCTTCAACGCCGGTGTAAGTCGGTACCGAGGTAAATGAAGGGCTCGGAATAATTACCGGTGCTGGTGCAGGCGCTGGTCCGGTCGCATCAGCTGTTGCCAATGTGTAGGTCTGTGAAACAGTACCCGCAGAGTTTGTTGCGGTGATGGTGAATGTGTAACTTCCGCTGGTTGTTGGAGTTCCGCTAAAGCGACCGGTAGTCGTATTGAAACTCAAACCGGTTGGAATAAATCCGGATGAAATCGAGTAAGTGACTCCATCGGTTGCTGTTACAGAATCTGTATAAGCAGTTGCTGTATCAATAAGCGGATTAAGTGTGAGATCGGTGAAGACTGGAAGTGTCCGCACATTTGTAATAGTTGTTGATGGACCAGGACCCCAAGCATTTACTGCCCGAATCTGAATTGTGTAGGTGCGTCCATTAGTTAGTCCTGGAATTGTAATTGGAGAAGAAGTATCAACTGGTGATAGTGCGGTCCACGTTTCAGGGTCGCCCAACCAATACTCATAATTGGTAACCGTTGCAGTTTCAGTTCCATTTGTTGCGGCATTAGTGAAGTTAATGACTGCAGATTGGTCACCACCGACAGCCGTTGCATTTGTAGGCGCATATGGCGATCCCAAAATATCTGCAACCGAAGATTGCGACCAATCACCTTGCGTTGTCACCGGCGGTGATCCCGCGGTGGTGGTCCAAGCAGAGACCTGGAACTCATACCTGAGAGTGTTATTTAAAGTAGTAATCGTCTCTGCTTGAACAATACTGTCCGGGCTTCGATTAATAACGGTCCAAGTCTCTCCCGGAACCAAACTGCGATAGCGAATTGAGTAGTTAGTGATTGGGTCCGAAGTGCTCGGTGCCTCCCAAGTGACGACTACGCCTTGGTCATTACGAGTCACTTGAGGTACAGCTGGAGCTGCAGCAGAAGCAACTGCGCGTGCTACTGCAGCAAGGTTTGCGATGGCACCTGCTGCGTAGAACCAGACAATTTGAGATTGTGCATTGTAAGCAAGGTCGCCGTAAGTAAGAACTGCCGCATATGAACCATCGTAATATCCAGTAGTAATTCCGGGGATAACATCCGAACTACGCATACTTCGGGAAGTGGCAGGGTTCTGGTTATAGGCACTTGAAAAAGAACAGCACTGATTAAATGACATATCGGTGTGAGGTGTAGTTGAGTAAAAGAGCGCGCCTTCATTGGCAGTTGTGATTTCAAGCGCCTTTGCTTCATCTGATGCATTTGCTAACTCTACGAAACCATTAGCTTCTGTGAGATTTCCGCGTCGCTTCTTTGGCCGATCGCTTGAACCGACATAATCATCTCGCGTTCCAACCCAAACGTGCACATTATCTATTGCTGATGAGTCAGTTGTAATATTTTTTACAGTTGATGTTGCTTTTACAAAGCTTGCATTCTGCCCAAGATCATAAATGTGCTTTACCTGAACAAGCTGACCGTTGACGGTAAAGTTTCCCGTTACGGTAATAATTCCGTAACCTTTCGACCAAGTTGTGCCATCAACGGATGTCCCAGTTACGTGAAAACCCGAGTAATCGATGACTTGACTTGTCATACCTGAAGTAGTTGATAAATCAAGCACTGTATTACCGGTCCAGTTGGCGCCACCGGTACCACTACCAATTGCCATATCAAGTGGATAATTACTGAAAGTTAATTTGTACCAATTGCCATCTGCTGATTTGTAGAAAGGTTGATTGAAGAGGCCGACCGCGTTGACTGAATTTTCGCTGCCGTTTCCAAATCGCATTACCCCGTTGTCAAAGACGCAGTAGGTGGTTGGACAGGTAGGCGATGTCGCACTTGCTTGCGGGGCAACCCCAACCAGAAATGCAGCCCCCAGGACTGTCGCAAGAATAAGGTGAAGTGCACGGGTGATTTTTGACATCAATGAGGGACCTTTCAAGTCAGGTGAGAAGGGTATAGAGGGATAGCCCAACTATCAAAAAGGGGTCATAAAACGCTTTGACTAAGCCTGAAGAAATGGTCGGCGACCAGTCAATCGGTCATCGACCTTGGGCGGCGCGTCCTAACCGGTCCCGAATCGCAATTGCGATATCTGATCCATCTGGCTGGATAACAATGACTTGATCAATCCCTTGGGCATCTGCCTCGCGCAGGGCGCCATATAACTGTCGTGCAAATTCCTCATTATTAATCGGAGCAGCTAGGCGTTCGACGCCCTCTGGAGTTGGATGTGAAGCAAGGGCAATTAGCCCATCGCCAGGTCTTGGGTATCCATCAAGAATTACCTGGGCTGAAGGTGCGTAATGATTTTCGAGCGAGCCACTTACGCGAATGACCTCTTCGCGTTCTGCAACTTTTAGACCTGTTACTGCTTCAATCATTTCTACTGTGACTGCACCCGGTCGTAAGATTCGAGGCGCAGTACCAGTGCAATCAATAATCGTTGACTCGACTCCAACTTTTGCAGCTCCGCCATCAAGAATTAAATCATCTCCATCCAAGTAATCGCCAAGCTCTTCATGAACTGCAACTGCAGTCGTTGGAGATACATGGCCAAATCTATTGGCGCTAGGTGCGGCAACACCTTTGCCGCCAATCTTCTTAAACTCATTGAGAAATGCAAGGGCCAATGTGTGATCAGGAACGCGAAGACCAACTGTCTCTTGTCCCCCGGTAATGAAATCCTTTGCCAAAGCACTTCGCTTGAGAATCAATGTCATTGGACCTGGCCAAAACGACCGTGCAAGGTCAATTGCAAAGTCTGGAATATCTTCCGCCCACTCCTCGATATCTTGCATATCGGCGAGATGAACGATGAGTGGGTGATCGGCCGGACGGCCTTTGACTGAATAAATTCGCGCCACGGCTTCTGGATTAGTTGCATCTGCGCCAAGGCCGTAAACAGTCTCGGTTGGGATTGCAACCAATCGGCCAGCCTTTATTTGCTGCGCTGCGCCGGCAAGGGCATCTGCGGTGCAGTGGGAAATGAATTGACCCTGGCTCATATGCCAATTATCCCCGTATTTTGCGAGAAGATAACCACATGAGCCAGGGCGGGAAGATCAAAGTTATGCAGGTTATTGCCCGCATGAATGTGGGTGGTCCTGCCGTAATCGTCGCCGACCTGATGCGTGGATTAGATTCCACTCAATTCGAGCAAATCTTGGTCACTGGATATTGCGATGAAAATGAAGCTGATTATTTAGAAACCGTTGCAACAGATGTGAAGGCGACCCGCATCGCAGGATTAGGGCGATCCATTTCAATAATTGCTGACCTCAAAGCTTTTATTGCACTCGTCAATAAGATTAAGAGTGAAAAACCAGATGTAATTCATACCCATACTGCAAAGGCTGGTGTCCTTGGTCGTACTGCTGTAATGCTGTCAAGATCTAAGGCGGTTCGAATTCATACCTTCCACGGCCATTTGCTCCATGGTTATTTCGCCGGTTGGAAAATCAAGTTAGTTATCGCAATTGAAAAATTCCTAGCTTCACATACCAATCATTTGATTGCGGTCGGTACCCAAGTCAAGGAAGACCTCTTGCAAGTGGGAATTGGAAAGCCTTCGCAATACTTCGTCTTCTTCCCTGGGCTACCAGCACCAGCAGCGCCAAGCAAAGTCCAGTCACGGAAGAATTTGTCACTTGATATTAATCAGCTCTACTGCACCTTTGTTGGACGTCTCACTCAGATAAAACGACCAGATCGATTACTCGATGTT
The DNA here is from genome assembly GCA_947454425.1 of Candidatus Nanopelagicaceae bacterium. Classification (GTDB taxonomy): domain Bacteria; phylum Actinomycetota; class Actinomycetes; order Nanopelagicales; family Nanopelagicaceae; genus Planktophila. Next base: position 1,378 of record CANGJV010000026.1, on the reverse strand, counting down.
GTAGCCGCAACGGTGGCGCGTAATTTGGATATTCATTTTCTGGTAGCAGGAGAAGGTGAGTTATTGGAGAGTTGCCGAGAACGTGCAGCGACTGAAAATCTTCCTGTTACTTTCTTAGGCTGGCGTAAGGATATTGACCAATTATTTGCTGCCAGCGATATTGCAATCCTCACCAGTGATAACGAAGGTATTCCGCTTACTTTGATTCAAGCCGCACAAGCTGGTCTGCCAATTGTTGCGCCTCGAGTCGGATCCATTGCTGACATAGTCTTAGATGGTCAGACCGGCTTTCTCACCTCCACCCAAGCAGGTGCGATGGCTAGTGCTCTGAGTGCTTTGGTTGGTGATGAAAGCCTCCGCGCAAAATTAGGCTCTGCTGGCAAATCGTTCGCAGGTAAGAATTTTTCATTGGCAAAGTCACTAGCTGACCATGCCAATCTCTATGTGAATTCTCAGAAACAATAAGCCATACTTGAGGTATGAAAACCTCACTGATTAAGAAGTCACTCCCAGTTGCAGCAGTGCTTGCACTTATCGCTGCAATCACAATTCCTGCATCTGCCAATGCTGCCGCTACTCGTTACATCACAGTCAACGCCGAAGGAACAGTAAAGATCACTCCTGATGCAGTTCGACTCAATGCAACGGTATCTGTTGTAGCGACAACCAATAAAGAGGCACTCGCTCAAACTTCTTCAGCTGCCGCTGCAGTGCGTAAAGCGTTGATTGCAGCGAAGATTTCAACTAAGGATATTGCGACTCAGAACATCACTGCTTATCCCGAATACAAGTACGAAACCAATGGCAGTTCAACTGCGATTGGTTACCGCGGTTCACAAAGTTTCAATGTGGTTATTCGCGCAACTTCAACTGCCGGTGCTGTTGTAGATGCAGTTGTTGCCGCCGGTGGCGATGCAGTGCAAATCAACTCTGTCTCACCATTTATTCTCGATGCATCAAAGGCTGCTGAATCAGCTCGCGCAGTTGCGGTTAAGAATGCAAAGGCGAAGGCATCTTCATACGCGAAGCTCTTGGGAGTTGCGCTAGGTAAGGTCAATTACCTCACCGAAAATGGAAGCCCTTCAATCACACCACCTCTCTACGCTTCGGCAGCAAAGACTGAGTCTGATGCGACAGTTGTTGATCTTGGTCGCCAGGATGTCACCGTCTCAATCACAGTTCAGTGGGCGCTCTAAACTTACGATTAACTCGTCTATAACTCGTTAAGAACCTCTATTTCACCTAGGTTCTTAACGAGTTTGGAGCATGGGTGCTGAACCGGTATTCTTTCCCAGCCTCATACGTCCCCATCGTCTAGGGGCCTAGGACATCGCCCTTTCACGGCGGTAACACGGGTTCGAATCCCGTTGGGGGCACG
>CANGJV010000025.1 GCA_947454425.1 Candidatus Nanopelagicaceae bacterium | reverse complement strand
TGCGGGGTGGGCCTAGATGGACTTGAACCATCGACCTCTTCCTTATCAGGGAAGCGCTCTAACCGGGCTGAGCTATAGGCCCGCAGATAAACTTTCGTTCATTTGCAGAATGCGTAGATTACTTGATTTTCACCAAGTAGCCAAAACGCCCAATATTTCTATTGGTCTAGAACCGATAACTACAGGCGCAGACAGTACTACTTTTCTTCCGAAATCTCATCTTCCCGGCTGCGAGTAACTGTCAAAAGGGTGGCACCCTCGTCAAGATTGACCAGGCGTACGCCCATTGAGTCACGGCCAGTCTGGCGGATCTCAGAAGCTTGTGTGCGCATTACGGTTCCAGCGCTGGTGATTGCAAGAATCTCATCAGTATCAACTAGAACGAGTGCAGAGACGAGAGTTCCTCTTGAATCCTCATCAATCTTCGCAGCCTTAATACCGATTCCACCACGTCCTTGCAGGCGATACTCCTCGATTGGAGTTTTCTTTCCGTAGCCACCATCGGTTGCAGTAAATACAAAAGAATTCTCGCCATCAACACGTGACATCGTAAGAAGTTGATCACCTTCGCGGAACTTCATGCCGATTACACCAGATGTAGAGCGTCCCATTGAACGAAGTGATTCGTCGTCACATACAAATCGAACTGACATCGCCTTACGAGATACCAGCAGAATCTCATCGCTATTTGCCGCAAGAGTTGCAGATACAACTTCATCATCACCCTTGAGGTTGATTGCAATTAAGCCACCGGTACGAGGTGAGTCGTATTCGATAAGTGGGGTCTTCTTGATGAGACCGCCCTTTGTGGCAAGGATTAAGAATGGTGCGGCGTTGTAATCCTTAAATGAAAGAACTTGTGCAATTGACTCTTCTGGCTTAAATGCCAGAAGGTTTGCCACGTGCTGTCCGCGCGCATCGCGACCTGCATCAGGAAGTTCGTGAACCTTTGCACGATAGACGCGGCCTTGGTTTGTAAAGAACAACAACCAGTCGTGGGTTGATGCAACAAAGAAGTGGTCGACAACATCATCTTGTTTCAGAGACGCACCCTTAACACCGCGACCTCCGCGACGCTGCGACTTATAAAGATCTGCTGCAGTGCGCTTTGAATAACCGCCGCGGGTAATTGTGACAACTACATCAGAATCTGGAATCAGGTCCTCGGCAGAGAAATCGCCCTCTGATGCAACGAGTTGGGTGCGACGTTCATCGCCGTACTTGGCAACTAAATCTGAAAGCTCTGTCTTCACAATTTCGCGTTGCTTTGCCTCTGAGGCCAAGATTGCATTGAGTTCGATGATGTCAGCCATTAAGCCTTCATACTCATCATTGATCTTCTGACGCTCCAAAGCCGCGATACGACGAAGCTGCATATCCAAGATTGCATTTGCCTGTACTTCATCGACATCGAGCAATTTCATAAGCCCAGTACGCGCTTCTTCTGGTGTCTTAGAAGCGCGGATCAGAGCGATAACTGCATCAAGGGCATCGAGTGCTTTGAGATAACCCTGAAGGATATGAGCGCGCTTCTCTTTTTCGACAAGTCTGAACTTTGTGCGACGAACAATAACTTCGATTTGATGCTCGATGTAATACTTAATGAACTCATCAAGGCGCAGTGTGCGTGGAACACCATCGACAAGTGCCAACATATTGGCGCCAAATGTGTCCTGCAACTGTGTCTGCTTGTAAAGATTATTAAGAACAACCTTCGGGATTGCAGAGGTCTGTAAGACGATTACAAGTCGTTGTCCAAGACGTTCGTTACCTTCATCGCGCACATCTGCGATTCCCTTAATTTTTCCATCTTTAACGAGCTCTGCAATCTTAAGAGCTAAATTATCTGGGTTTACTTGGTATGGAAGCTCGGTTACGACAAGGCAGGTGCGCTTATTAATCTCTTCAACATTGACGACAGCGCGCATTGTGATTGAACCACGACCTGTGCGGTAAGCATCTTCGATTCCACCACGGCCAACAATGAGGCCCTTAGTTGGGAAATCTGGACCTTTCACAACTGTTAAGAGGTGTGCCAGTAATTCTTCACTCGACTGATCTGGGTGTTCGAGTGTGTAAATAACAGCTTCGCCGATTTCGCGAAGGTTATGTGGCGGAATATTTGTAGCCATTCCCACTGCGATTCCAGCAGAACCATTTACGAGCAAGTTTGGAAAGCGTGATGGCAATACATCTGGCTCTTGTGAACGACCGTCATAGTTTGGTGAGAAGTTGACGGTATCTTCATCGATATCGCGCATCATCTCCATCGCCAATGGCGCCAGACGTGCTTCGGTATAACGCATTGCTGCAGCTGGATCATTACCAGGAGATCCGAAGTTACCGTTTCCATCAATCAATGGATAACGAAGTGACCACGGTTGAGCCAAGCGGACAACGGAGTCATAAATCGCAGTGTCACCGTGTGGGTGGTAATTACCCATGACATCACCGACGATACGAGAAGATTTGTAATAACCCTTATCAGGGCGGTAACCCGCATCAAACATCGCATACAAAACACGACGGTGAACTGGCTTTAAGCCATCACGAATATCTGGCAAGGCGCGACCAACAATGACTGACATTGCATAGTCGAGATAGCTGCGTGCCATCTCAACTTGGAGGTCAACGGTCTCGATACGGTCATATGTTGCGCCAGATGAGTCCGGATTCAAACCAGCTTCGTTTATCTTTTCATCGCTCATTAGATATCCAAGAACCTAACATCCTTAGCGTTGCGCTGAATAAATGCGCGACGTTTTTCTACATCCTCACCCATCAAAACCGAGAATAAATCATCTGCTGCAGCTGCATCATCGAGCGTTACACGAATGAGAACGCGGTGATCTGGATCCATTGTTGTATCCCAGAGTTCCTTCGCTGGCATCTCGCCAAGGCCTTTAAAGCGCTGAATGCCGTCATCTTTAGGTAGGCGCTTTCCGGCATCGATTCCATCTTTAATCATCGCATCGCGTTCGCGATCACTAAAGGCGTACTGGACTTCATCTTTACCTGCCCACTTAAGTTTGTAGAGCGGTGGCTGAGCAAAGTAAACAAAACCGTTTTCGATCAGCGGACGCATAAAGCGGAAGAGAAGAGTGAGCAAAAGTGTGCGGATATGTTGGCCGTCAACGTCGGCATCTGCCATCAAAATAATCTTGTGATAACGAAGTTTCTCGATATCAAAATCATCATGCACACCGGTGCCGAGCGCGGTGATAAGCGCTTGGACTTCGTTGTTCTGCAGCACGCGATCAATACGTGCCTTCTCAACATTAAGAATCTTTCCGCGGATCGGAAGAACAGCTTGATTGCGAGAATCGCGACCACCCTTGGTTGAACCACCCGCTGAATCTCCCTCAACGATGTATAGCTCGCACTTTGCTGGATCTGTCCACTGACAATCAGCGAGCTTTCCTGGCATTCCGCGACCTTCTAGTAAACCTTTTCGGTTACGAGCTAAATCACGAGCTTTACGCGCTGCAACACGAGCAGATGCTGCATCAATCGATTTGCGGATGATGTCTTTACCTTCTTGCGGATTGCGCTCGAACCAAGCAGTCAATTGTTCGGTGACAACTTTCTGAGTAAACGATTTTGCTTCGGTGTTGCCGAGCTTTGTCTTTGTCTGTCCTTCAAACTGTGGCTCGCCAAGTTTAATTGAAACAATTGCAGTTAAACCTTCGCGGACATCGTCACCGGTGAGGCGGTCTTCCTTCTTCTTAATGAGGTTCTGATCCTCGGCAAACTTATTAACAACAGAGGTAAGGGCGGTGCGGAATCCCTCTTCGTGTGTTCCGCCTTCATGTGTATGAATGGTGTTTGCGAAGGTATAGACAGATTCTGAGAAACCTTGATTCCATTGCATCGAAACTTCAAGAGAAAGGCGCGCCTTCTTATCTTCGGACTCGATTGCGATAACTGACTTATGTAGTTCGCCGCGAGTTGAATTAAGGTGCTTTACAAAGTCAGTAATTCCGCCTGCATATTGGTAGCGAACTGTAAGTTGATCGCCCTTTTCATCAACATGGCCATCGCGCATATCTGTAAGAACTAAAATGAGACCTTTATTAAGGAAAGCCATTTCGCGAAAACGAGTTGAGAGAACTTCAAATGAGAAATCTGTTGTTTCAAAAATGTCAGCAGATGGCCAGAACTGAATTGTTGTCCCGGTCTCTGTTGTTGCCTCACCTTTTTTAACTGGAGCTGTCGGAACACCTAGTTTGTACTCTTGCGTCCAAATAAATCCATCGCGCTTTACCTTTGCATGTAAATCTGTTGAGAGCGCATTAACAACTGAAGATCCAACGCCGTGAAGGCCACCGGAGACTGAGTAGCCACCATCTCCGAACTTTCCACCTGCGTGTAAAACGGTAAGAACAACTTCGAGCGCTGGCTTCTTCTCGATTGGGTGGATATCAACTGGAATTCCGCGACCGTTATCGATTACTTGAAGTGAACCGTCGCGCATCAGCGTTACTTGAATCTCTGTGCAATAACCTGCGAGCGCCTCATCAACTGCGTTATCGACAATCTCGTAGACAAGGTGGTGGAGGCCGCGTTCGCCGGTTGAGCCGATATACATACCTGGCCGCTTGCGGACCGCCTCAAGGCCTTCGAGGACGGTGATAGAAGAGGCGTCGTAGCCCTGCTTCTTCTCTGTCATCTCGCCTCCAACTGCCTTAGATCCAAAATGCTCTCGAGCTAAATCAACGCTAGGGGCCTTAGAAGCCCGATTTACTCTTGCTAGGCAATTATCCTAGTGGTTAATCGCTTCTGTAAATACCGCTAAAAGCCTTGGGTGGACGAAATCGGCAGGTTTTAGCCCGCTTCCTAAGGTTCCCTCTAGGGTCGTTAAGAATTACACGCTTAAGTTACCCACAACTGTTACCCACACTGTGGATGAATTACATCGATGTAATTAGAAGCTCCCCGTCCTTTCCCTTTCCATTCTCAGCAAAGGCTCAGGGTGAGCGAGGAGGATAACGCCATGGCTGAAGAGAAGAATGCAAGCAGAATCCTTGTTGTCGATGACGAGACAAATATCAGTGACCTCATTGCAACGAGTTTGAAATTCGTTGGCTTTGATGTGCGCACTGCAGCAACTGGATCACAAGCACTTGCCATCGCTGAAGAATTTAAACCTCACGCAATGATTCTCGATGTCATGTTGCCCGACCTTGATGGCTTTGAAGTCTGTAAACAGATTCGCAATGAAGGTCATCAAATTGGCGTTCTCTTTCTCTCTGCAAAAGATGAGATGAAAGATAAAGTCCAAGGCCTAACAATCGGTGGCGATGATTACATGACAAAGCCATTTAGCTTGGAAGAGCTTGTTGCGAGGCTGAAGGCGTTGCTTCGTCGTATTGGCGTCGTTGAGCAAGCAGTTGATGATGAGAAGATTTCTTTTGCAGATCTCGAGCTCAACGATGCTACCCACGAGGTTCGACGTGCTGGAAACCTAATCGAACTCTCTCCCACTGAATTTACATTGCTTCGCTATCTTTTGATTAATGCTGACCGAGTCGTTTCTAAAGCGCAGATTCTCGATCATGTTTGGGATTATGACTTCGGTGGCGATGCCGGAATCGTAGAAACTTACATCTCATACCTTCGAAAGAAGATTGATATTTACGAACCAGCCCTTATTCATACTGTTCGCGGTGTTGGTTATAGATTACGCATCGCTCCAGCGAAGTAAGCAATAGACTTTCACCATGAAGAGCCCTTTCGGTAACTGGAGCCTACAAAGCCGACTAGTGCTCGGAGTTGTACTTCTTACAACTGCCGGATTTGTGCTCTCAAGTGTGGTCGCTCAGCATGCTCTCCGGAATTATCTTCTGGGGCAAGTTGATACCGAACTTCTCTCACTATCTGGCAGCTCACTTCCACGTGTTGCCGAGGCAGGTATCGCCCGGGATCCTGATGATCTCATTGATAACCGAGATACTGTGCGCGGGCATGATAATCGTGGTCCCATAGTGCGAACACCACTTCAAAGAATTCCAACATCGACTTCTGTAACGCTGCTTGATGCAAGTGGATCCGTAGTCGGAGCAGTTGGTGGCGATCTCAACATAGCGCCAGTCACTGATTATTTAAGCGGAATCACCCCCACTGAAGCTGCAACCCATCATGGAGATGCATTCACTATCAAGGCCAAGGGCGCGGATTTTCGAGCGGTAGCGCTCGTGCTTCCCAATAAAGCAGGAACGGTCGTTGCTGCGCAATCTTTAGGCGAACTTGATAAGACCGTAAAGAAGCTTGGCTTCTTCTTCCTATTAATCGGACTCTTACTCATAACTTTAATTGCAATTGCTTCTCGCATCGTGATTAAGGTGGGTATGCGACCTTTAGAGGCGGTGGAAGAAACTGCCGAGCAAATTGCGGCAGGAGATTTATCCGCGCGTATGCCTGATGCAAACCCTCGTACCGAAGTTGGTCGACTTGTAACATCTCTTAACTCAATGCTTGCTCGAATTGAAGGTGCATTTGTTGCTCGCACTCAGAGCGAAGATAAATTGCGTCGCTTTGTGGCCGATGCAAGCCATGAACTTCGCACACCATTAACTGCAATTCGCGGATTCTCCGAGCTCTATCGTCAAGGAGCTGTTGCTGGAGAAGCGCCCACTCGTGAACTTATCGGTCGCATCGAAGGTGAATCAAAGCGGATGGGTTCTTTGGTTGAAGATCTCTTACTTCTCGCTCGACTTGATCAAGCTCGTGAGATGGAATCTAAACCGGTAAATCTCGAGAGCGTCGTTGAATCCGCAGTCGCATCTGCTCGCGCGGCCGGCCCTGAGCACCCCGTCTCATTTACTCCCTCAACCGAAGAACTCTTTACCCTCGGAGACGAAGCGCGAATACACCAAGTTCTAGCCAACTTGCTTGCTAACGCACGTACACATACACCAGCCGGCACTGCAATCGATGTTTCGCTTATGCAAGATGCTGACGGTATCCGTATCGCTGTACGCGATAACGGCCCAGGTTTATCAGTAGAAGATCAAAAGAAAATTTTTGAACGCTTCTATCGCGCAGATCCATCTCGCGTACGCGTTGATGGCGAAGGCAGCGGACTTGGTTTATCTATCGTTGATGCAGTGATGTCAGCGCACCGTGGCACTGTCACCGTTCAATCAGAACTCGGCAAAGGTGCAACATTTACCTTGTTCTTCCCGCTCGAAAAATAATTACTGAGCAGGACCCAAAGACTCCATCGCCCGCAGAGTTGCGATGCGCTCTTCAATCGGTGGGTGAGTACTAAATAACTTAGAGACTGACTTTCCATCCAATGGTGATTCAATCCAAATATGTGCAACTGCATTCGACTTCTGGCGAACAACGGTTGTATCTGAGGCAAGCACCTCAAGCGCCTTACGAAGTCCCGCAGGGTTGCGAGTAAATTGAACAGCTGTTGCATCCGCGAGTGATTCACGCTTACGTGAGATGGCAGATTTGAGAAGTACCGCAGCAATTGGCGCAAGGATTAAAACGGCGAGCGAGATGATAAGTGCAACTGGATTCTGATTATTATCGCGACGATCGCGCCCTCCACCGAACCAGATCATGCGGGTAAGGAAGTCAGATAAAATCGCAATTGCACCAGCTGTGGTTGCAGCAACCGCTGAAACCAAAGTATCGCGGTTAGCCACATGGCTCATCTCATGTGCAATAACACCTTGAAGTTCATCGCGATCCATAACTTCCAAAATCCGTGTAGTGAAGGCAATCAAGGCATGTTCTGGGTCGCGACCGGTGGCAAATGCATTTGGCGCATCATCTTGAACAATCGCAACTTTAGGCATCGGAAGTCCTGAAGCAATCACAACTTCTTCAATCATGTTAAAAAGTTGTGGCGCATCTTCGCGTTGAATTAACTTTGCGCCTGTCATCGTCAGAACTAACTTATCTGAGCCGTAATACGAACCCCAGACGCCAACAAGTGCAATACCTACTGCAATTGGTACGACTGCAGTAGTTGTACCTGAACCAAAGTAAGTAAGAGCTGCAAATGCAACGAGGCCGGTAAGTAGCCCCATTGAAGCTAGGAGAAAGTAAGTCTTACCTTTATTTGCAGATTGTTGTTGGCGAAAATTGGAGCTACTAGCCATTGATAAAGTCCTTTGATTTCAATTAGAACTTGACGTTTGGAACATCGCGATCTGCAGCGTTCTCGATTTCATAAAATGCGCGAGCACTAACCTTTGCAAGTCCTGCAAAGAAACTTGTCGGGATGGTCTTTACCGCCTGGTTGAGCGAGCGCACATTATCGTTATAGAACTGACGCGCAAATGAGACTTTGTTTTCGGTGGTTGAGAGCTCTTCTTGTAGTGATAAGAAGTTCGCTGATGCTTTGAGATCTGGGTATGCCTCTGCTACTGCGAGCAATCCACGAAGAGCGCTGGTGACTGCGCCATCTGCTGCCGCTACTTCACCGATTGTGTTTGCACTTGTTGCCTTTGCACGTGCTGCAACTACGGCATCAAATGTGCTTTGCTCGTGCTTTGCATATCCCTTAACTGTTTCAACCAGATTGGGAATCAAATCTGCGCGACGCTTAAGTTGGACTTCAATTTGAGCCCATGCTTCGTCGACTGTGATGTTCAGGCGCACGAGGCGGTTGTATTGAGCGATAACGAAGAGAGCGATGAGTGCTAGGAGAGCAATTACTACGATAGTTTTCATAATGTCTTCAACCCTTTTTCTCTGGGTTGTATTCCCAGACGGCTACTTAATCGTACTGCGGTGGAAATTCATGAAGGAACGGCTTGGGGTTGGCCCACGCTGTCCCTGGTAGCGATTGAGATACTGAGCAGATCCATATGGGTGCTCGGCAGGTGATGAGAGCTTGATCAAACAGAGCTGACCAATCTTCATACCCGGATAGAGCTTGACCGGAAGGTTTGCCACATTTGAAAGTTCAAGGGTGATATGTCCTGAGAAACCGGGATCAATAAATCCTGCAGTCGAGTGTGTAAGTAAGCCGAGGCGACCGAGGGATGACTTTCCTTCGAGACGGCCAGCGATATCGTCAGGCAGAGTGATTACCTCATATGTTGATGCAAGTACGAATTCGCCCGGGTGCAAAATAAAGGCCTCGCCATCTTCGGCGATGATTTCGCGAGTCAGTTCTGGCTGCTCAAGCGCGGGGTCGATGACCTCATATTTATGGTTTTCGAAGACGCGGAAGAACTTATCGAGGCGGACATCAACCGATGAAGGCTGAATCATTGCCTCGGTAAAAGGTTCGACAACCACACGCTTGTCGTTGATCTGGGTACGTATATCGCGGTCACTTAGTAGCACGGCGCCACCATATATCCGGGGGTGCGAAAAATAACTCTCCGCCACCCTTGCATAAGTTACCGGCGGGTAGAACTATTACGCCATGAGCCATTACACAGCCAACTTGCGCGATATCGAATTCTGCCTCTTCGACCTTCTTGGTCGTGAAAAGGTCTTAGGAAATTCTCTCTACTCAGACCTTGATCGCGATACTGCGATGGGAATGTTAGAAGAGATTAAGCGTCTGACCGAAAATGATCTCGCTGCATCTTTTGTTGATGGCGATCGCATGGGAACAATCTTCGATAAAGCAACTGGTGATGTAAAGCTTCCAGAAAGTTTTAAGAAGTCATACAAAGCATTTGTTGATCAAGGCTGGTGGAGTCTTGATGCTCCAGTAGAACTTGGCGGAACAAAGGTTCCACCTTCACTTCGCTGGGCAATTGCAGAGATGGTGCTCGGATCAAACCCAGCAATTCACATCTACGCATCTGGTTATGCATTTGCACAAGTTGCTTACACTCTTGGAACTGAAGAGCAAAAGAAGATGGCCGGGCACATGGTCAATCGCCACTGGGGCGCAACCATGCAATTGACAGAACCTGATGCAGGTTCAGATGTAGGTGCAGGTCGCAGCAAAGCTGTGCAACAAGCTGATGGCACTTGGCACATCACTGGCACAAAGCGATTTATTACATCTGGTGATGCAGATATCTACGACAACATCATGCACTTCACACTTGCACGTCGCGAAGGTGGCGGACCAGGAACAAAAGGTCTCTCATTGTTCTTGATTCCAAAGTTTATGTTTGATCTCGAAACTGGTGAACTCGGAAAACGCAACGGTGTTTACGTCACCAATGTAGAACACAAGATGGGCCTTAATGTCTCTGCTACATGTGAGATGAACCTTGGTGAGAAAGAGCCAGCAGTTGGTTACTTGCTCGGAGATGTTCATGAAGGTATCGCACAGATGTTTAAGGTGATTGAATTTGCACGCATGATGGTTGGCACGAAAGCAATTTCAACGCTTTCAGCTGGTTATTTGCAAGCACTTGCCTATGCAAAGTCACGCGTCCAAGGTGGCGATATGAAGGTAATGAATGACAAGGCTTCGCCACGTGTGACAATCATTCACCACCCAGATGTGCGTCGCTCTTTGATGGTCCAAAAGTCTTATGCAGAAGGCATGAGAGCGCTTGTTCTCTTTACTGCGGCCCAACAAGATGAAGTCGAACTTGCTCGTGCAGCAGGCGATGAAGATCGCTTAAAGAAGGCAGAAGCGCTTAATGATTTATTGCTTCCAGTTGTTAAGGGCTTTGGTTCAGAGCGTGCTTGGACACTTCTTGGTACTGAATCGCTTCAAACATTTGGTGGTTCAGGATTCACACAAGATTGGCCGCTAGAACAATATGTACGTGATGCCAAGATTGATACTTTGTATGAAGGCACGACTGCGATTCAAGGGCTCGACTTCTTCTTCCGCAAGGTTGTTAAAGATGGCGGCAAGGCACTTGGATTGCTTGGTAAAGAGATTGCAGCATTTGCTGAAGCAGGCGGTGCAAATGAAGCAGAGAAGCAAGCGCTACTTAAAGCACTTGGTGATCTCAATGGAATTATTGGAGTCCTTGTTGGACATGCAATGGCATCACAAGAGGATTCAAAAGAGATTTATAAGGTTGGTCTCAATACCTCACGTGCCTTGATGGCGGTTGGTGACATTATTATTTCTTGGTTACTTCTTCGCCAGGCAGACATTGCAACAGAGAAGCTTCCAACTGCGACCGGTAAGGATAAGGATTTCTACACTGGCAAAATTGCAGCTGCCCACTTCTTTGTTCATAACGTATTGCCTCACATCACTGCAGATCGCAAGATTGTTGAAGCAACTGATAACACGATTATGGATCTCCCAGAGGGTGCGTTCTAAAATCAATTAACTTCAAGTAAGTGAGATAGGCTCGTCCGGTGCTAAAGAATCATCGCGGCGAGCTTTATCTCATTCTGGGAGCGCTTACTTTCTCGGTCAACGGAATTTTCTCAACCGTTGTCCTTGAACATATGTCAGCATTTCGCTTGGCTCAAATCCGCGCCATCTCTGCTTTTCTCATTCTCTTTACCTATGCATTTATCCGCCGTCGAGAATTATTGACTCTGGCAAAGAAAGATCTTCCGGTAGTTATTGCCTACGGTGTTTTCGGTTTCGCGCTCGTAAACGTTGGCTATTTTCTTGGAATCGAACGAGGTCTACCTCTTGGCTTAGTCCTCGTTCTCGAATTTACAGCGCCTATCTGGATTGCGCTCTGGATTAAATATGTCCGCAAGGGATTTGTTGCTCGCGATATGTGGTTTGCAATCATCATCGCGCTCATTGGATTGATACTTGTCACGAAGATTTGGGATGGATTTACCTTTGATTTACTTGGTTTGGCCGGCGCACTCGGTAGCGCATTTGCCTTGACTGCATACTTTCTTATCGGCGAGAAGGTTGGAGCCAATCGCCACCCGATAGGCTCGACGATTCTTGGTCTTGGTGTCGCAAGTGCATTCTGGCTAATCGTTCTACCAATTTGGAAATTTCCTACAAAAGTTCTGACGGCGAAGATGGATATCCACGGATATCTAGCTGGGCACTTCTTTCCTGGTTGGGCGCTTCTTCTCTGGGTAATTGTGATGGGAACAATCGTTCCCTACCTTTTTGTCATTAGCGGGCTTCGTATTTTAAGCGCTTCTAAAAGCAGTGTTCTAGGAATGTTAGAGCCGGTACTTGCCGGCGCATTTGCTTGGATTTGGTTGGGACAGAGTTGGGACTTGATTCAATTAATCGGTGCTGCAATTGTTCTGATTGGAATCTATCTCGCCGATAGATCTAAAGCATCTTCTTAAGTTATTCGTTCCAACCGCCATCGCCTGATTCGGCTGGTTGTTGATCGCCGTATGGAGACTCTGGAACATATCCAGCTGGAGCTGTTACTGGTACCGATGCTGGCTCGTTCCAATTGCGTGGTTGTTGCGCCTCGGCCATATCAAAGAAACGTGCAAAGTGAAGTTGGGCGGAAACTGTAATTGTTCGCGTTGGACCGTTACGGTGCTTAGCAACGATGAGGTCCGCCTCTCCTGCACGATTCTGTGAGTCATACATATCTTCACGGTGTAACAAAATAACTACGTCAGCATCCTGCTCGATAGAACCAGATTCACGAAGATCAGAGAGCATCGGAGTCTTATTTGTTCGCTGCTCTGGACCACGGTTGAGCTGAGAGATAGCAATAACGGGCACATCAAGCTCTTTAGCCATCAACTTAATCTGTCGTGAGAAGTCAGATACTTCTTGTTGACGATTTTCTACGCGCTTACCGGATGTCATCAACTGCAGGTAATCAATCACAATGAGTTTGAGATCGTGGCGCTGCTTGAGACGACGGGCCTTTGCGCGAATCTCCATCATGGAAAGGTTGGGTGAATCATCAATAAATAGAGGCGCGTCAGAGATCTCACCCATACGGCGAGCAAGCTTTGCCCACTCGTCATCACTGAGTTGTCCTGAGCGAATATTGTTAAGTCCTACTCGCGCCTCGGCAGATAACATACGCATTGTAATTTCGGATTTAGACATTTCGAGTGAGAAAATTACCGCTGTTTGATTTGCATGAATTGATGCATAACGCGCAATATCAAGACCTAGCGTTGACTTACCAACTGCAGGACGAGCAGCAAGAATAATCATATTACCGGGATGAAGTCCGTGCGTTAATTTATCGAGATCACGGAATCCAGTCATCACACCTTCAACGCCACCACCCTTTGAGATTGCTTCAATCTCATCGAGCGCTTGTGGAAGTAAAGTATTTAACTGCACATAATCTTCTGATGAACGGCGTTCGGTGACTGCGTAAATCTCAGCTTGTGCTGCATCGACTGCATCATCGACTTCACCATTTTGGTCGTAACCAAGTTGTACAACTTTTGTTCCTGCCTCAACGAGGCGGCGCATGATTGCATGATCAAGAACAATCTTTGCGTAATAACCTGCGTTAGCTGCGGTCGGAACTGATGAGATTAAAGTGTGAAGATATGGAGCGCCACCTGCGCGCGCAATTTCTCCACGCTTTGTAAGTTCTGCTGAAACGGTAATTGCATCTGCGGGTTCGCCGCGACCATAGAGATCAAGAACTGCTTCAAAGATTAATTCGTGCGCAGGGCGATAGAAATCGCGTGAGCGAAGTAGTTCGACAACATCTGCAATTGCATCTTTTGATAACAACATTCCGCCGAGAACAGATTGTTCTGCTTGGAGATCTTGCGGTGGAGTGCGTTCAAATTCAACGCCGACAGCGTTCATCGCGCCCCGGTCTTGGCGGGGTCCATTGGTCGGAAACTCTGCGATGCTCACGTGGGCAATAGTGGCTTCGAGCCCTGACATTTACTACTCGCCATGTGGGTAAAGGTGTGTGTAACTCGCCCTTTCCTGTGTGCAAGGGTGGGGATAAAGTGTGGATAACCATCTTTTAAGGTGGATAACTCGTGATTTAAGCGTGGATTTTTGTGGAAGGAATTGCCTCACCGCTATCCCAGATAGTGGACCTTCGCTCAAAATCGCAGGCTCTAAGGGAGACTAACCCCATGATTGTTGATTACGCCCTCTACCAAAATGGCCAGCGTTTTAAAGAGGCCTCAAATCTCGGTGAGTTAATTACAAAAGCTCGATCAGAGGGTGGATTTGTCTGGCTTGGTTTGGCAGAGCCAACAACAGAAGAGTTCAGCAAGATTATGGGTGACTTTCAGTTCCACCCACTCGCTATCGAGGATGCAGTTGCAGCCCACCAGCGACCAAAATTTGAAGAGTACCCAGATGTGCAGGTGATGGTTCTTAAGACTGCCTTCTATGAAGAAAAGGGTAGCCAGATTTCAACGGGTGAAATCTTCTGCTTTATTGGTGAGCACTTTATTGTCGTTGTGCGTCATGGAAATGGCGCACCGCTTGCACATACTCGCCACAACTTAGAACTCAACCCAGAACATTTAGCAAAGGGTCCATACGCTGTACTTCACGCAATCTTGGATCATGTTATTGATTGCTATATCGATATCTCAATTGAACTTGAGACCGATGTGAATCAGGCAGAACAGAAAGTCTTTAGCACAAGCCGAGAAAGCGTCTCGCAAGAGATTTATCTCTTGAAGCGCGAAGTCATTGAGTTCCGACATGCAATTGATCCGCTCTTGTCGCCGCTTCAGCAAATTGCAAGTGTGGGAACAAAGCATGTGCCAGCTGAATTGACGCCATTCTTTCGCGATACTTTAGATCATCTATCTCGCGCATCCGATGCATCATCGGCGCTAGATTCATTGCTCTCTTCCGCTCTACAAGCAGAGCTTGCGCAAGTTCAATTGCAACAGAATGAAGATATGCGCAAAATTACCGCTTACGTTGCGCTCGCATCGGTGCCAACAATGGTCGCCGGTATTTACGGAATGAACTTTGACACTATGCCTGAACTTCGTTGGAAGTTTGGTTATCCATTAGTGCTTGGATCTCTAGTAATTATTACGACGTTCCTCTATCGGAAGTTTAAGAAATCCGGCTGGTTATAAATAGTAAAGCCCGCCACCAATGAGGTAGCGGGCTTTACTTTAGGAACTTATTTAGATTAGGCAGCTGTTACTGTGATAGCTACAGTCGCGACAACATTGTGTCCGAGTGAAACCTTTACAGAGTAGTTACCTGTCTTCTTGATGTGACCTGTTGTCTTGATCGCGTGGCGATCAATATCAATCTTTGTCACAGACTTGATAGCTGCAGCGATGTCCTTATCAGTAACTGAACCGAACAAACGACCTGCTGTACCTGTCTTAACTGCAACAGTGACCTTAGCTGCTTCGAGAGTAGCCTTGATCTCCTTTGCGTGATCGATATCGCGAATCTCGCGTGCAGCACGTGCGCGACGGATTCCTTCAATCTGCTTTTCTCCGCCAACGGTCCATGCAATTGCTGCACCGCGTGGAAGGAGGAAGTTACGTGCATATCCATCTTTTACTGTTACAACGTCGCCGGCTGTGCCGAGCTTTGCAACTTCACGAGTAAGAATGAGCTTCATAGTAGTCAATCCCCCTTATCGCGCTGAAGATGTGTAAGGCAGTAGTGCTACTTCACGGCTGTTCTTAACAGCTGTAGCTACTGCGCGCTGATGTTGTGTACATGCGCCTGTGACGCGGCGAGCGCGGATCTTTCCGCGATCTGAGATGTACTTGCGAAGTGTCG
>CANGJV010000024.1 GCA_947454425.1 Candidatus Nanopelagicaceae bacterium | reverse complement strand
ATTTTTCCGATTTTCGCGCTCTTGAACGGCATATTTATTGGTTTTGGAGTCATATTTGCGGAAATCGGGCATTAAAAGGGCCAAAATTCCCACCACAATCACGCAAATTACCCCACCTGAAGTTACCGAAAATGAGAGAGAGGTAGCAGCTGCAATTGAAGCTGCTCGAAGTTGCCCCGCAAGTGGTCCAACTGAATAGGAAAGTAATTCAATTCCAGCCAGACGTCCTCGAAGATTATCCGGGATGGTCTGGTTCCAAATTGTCTGCCGGAAGAGGGCGCTGATCTGATCAGAACCTCCCGCGATTGCCAGACAGATTAAGACAATCACTAAAGAATGGGTTACGCCGCTGAGGGCAATAGCCAAACCCCACCCGATAGCAGCCCAAATTATTGCCTTGCCGTGGAATCGATAAGTTTTTGTCCAGCCACTGGTCAGTGTCACAGCAATCGCACCGGCGACACCTGCGGCATAAAACATGCCAAGCGCCCACGGAGCATGCAATAGATCTGCCCAGAATGGGAAGAGTGCATTCGGCATCGCAAAGAACATCGCAGCAAGATCAATGATGTAAGTGGCAAGTAAATCCTGGCGACTAAAGGCATATCGCACACCCTCCCAAAGTGCTTTAAATGAAGGCTTTTCAGCCTCGTGTGAAGGTGGAATCTTTTTAATTCGCGCAAGGAAAACCAGCGAGATTAAATATGTTGCAATATCAAAAATATATCCAGAGGGAATGGAGAATGTAGAGAAGATAATTCCGCCAAGTGTTGGACCAAGGATGAATCCAAATTGCCAACGAAGAGTAAGCAAATTTGTAGCAGCCGGAAGGTCTTCATGATTGACCAATCTTGGAAGAATCGCCCCCATCGACGGCCGCTGCAAACCATCAACTACGGCGAAGAGGGCAGCGCAGATGTAGATAATGATTGTTGTTGGATTAGGTAGGTAAGAATTGACCAGGAGGATTGAAACAATCACTAGGGCGCCAAGTTCGGTCGCCCAGATCATCTTCTTGCGGTCGACTGCATCTGCTAAGACTCCGCCATAGAGGCCAAAGATGATCAGCGGCACAATCTCAATCACGCCTAAGACGCCAACTGCGACATATGAGTGGGTGATCTCTTTTAGCTGAAAGGGGAGAGCCACATAGGTGATCATCGAGCCGAGATAAGAGATTAAACCTGCAGTCCATAGATTGCGAAAATCTCGATATTTCTTGAGCGGCGAGATATCAATTGCGAATTTCGACATCTGCGAAGGTTAATTGAGTTCACGCTAAAGCGCACTGACACTCGAGGCAAGCCGTCATATTTCCCACTATCGGGCTTGTAGCTCACTTTATGAATATAGAAGTAAGATTCTGATATTCATTTGGAGGGAGGTGGCTGATGTCAGATAATCACGATATTCCC
Organism: Candidatus Nanopelagicaceae bacterium; assembly: GCA_947454425.1. Classification (GTDB taxonomy): domain Bacteria; phylum Actinomycetota; class Actinomycetes; order Nanopelagicales; family Nanopelagicaceae; genus Planktophila. The sequence continues at coordinate 14,481 of CANGJV010000024.1, read as the reverse complement.
GCGGCATACTGCGATGATCCACCCCGGCCGGTAGCAGCGCAAAAGAACCTAACTCCCAAGTTCTTCGCAATGCTGGCCGTTCTATTCCTAGGACTGCACTTCGTTTCGACGACTCTTTCTGCAAATATTTCACTCAACAATGGCAGTGGGGTTGAATTCGGCCAGGGCATGACACGCACCACCGCATGCGACGGCAATGTAAAGCTTCGCCTTACTTCCGGCTTCTTGAATTCCGCTGGTGCTGGCAGTTATGGCCTTACCAATATCAACTTATCTGAAATTGATAGCAGCGCTGGTGCATGTGCGAATAAGGATTTCGTAATCAAGGCCTATTACAAGAACTTAGACGGGCAACAATCTCTCATTGATACCTACACTGCAATCACAGTGCGAGATTTTGGAAATCGCTTCGCAATCAATGCGATTTCCGGGGTGACGTTATCGTCTACAGATACCTCTACCTTTAATTTAAATTTTGATACCTCTCATTCCCTTCTGGATTCGAGCAGGATTTCCAGCATTACTCTGGAAAGCGCAGATCATCTTTATTCTGTTGGAGCGACCGGCCCAGGTGGGGGAATAATTTTCTATTTATCAACCTCTGATTTTGATTGCGGTCCGACCCTTTCCGATAGATGTAATGCCCTGGAATATTCTCCAGCGGGAAGCATTGCTGGGGCGGCCGGTTCTCGTTGGGCTCCTCAAAGCCAGCCGTCAATCCTGATTGGCAGTGCGGCTCAGCGCACTGCAATTGGAAGTGGTTACGCGAACTCCATCGCAATTGTGAATCAGTACACCGGCGTCTTGGGGGCTACGCAATCAACGTATCAGGCAGGAATAGCTCGTCTTTATGCAGGCGCCTCGCTCAATGATTGGTACATGCCTTCGCGCGATGAAATACTTGAACTCTATAAATTCGCTATCAGCAATAATTTTTATTCGACAATGGCCTACTTCAACTCATCATCTGAAGTTGCAGCATCTTCAAACTGGGGGCTTTACTTTGCCCAATTGGGACAGGTCGCAACTCAGACCGGCTCCAAGTTAGATAACAATCCAACTTGGCCAATCAGAGCATTTAAGGCCGCTTCCACAAATTAGTAAGAGCGTTTACCTTTAATGAAAAGTCTGGGCCTGCGTTGGAAATTGGCCGGTGCGGACTTCTTCCGCAAATTCTTTGGTCGCATTCATTAACTCTTGTCGAAGATTTCGATATGCCTTTGCCAGCTTTGGTGGCTTTGCCGTCAATCCCGCCATATCAGTCCAGACCAGGACTTGGGCATCAGTGACCTTTCCGGCTCCGATTCCGATTGTTGGAATCGAAAGTGATTCGGTGATCTCTTTCGCTAGCTCTTCTGGAACTAATTCAAGCACGATTGCAAAGGCGCCAGCTTTCTCGAGATCAAGGGCGGCAGCTTTCATCACTTCTCCATCGGTGCGGCCTTGAACTTTGTAACCACCTAATTGATGCAGTGATTGGGGAGTAAGACCGAGATGGCCCATGACTGGAATGCCAGAGGAAGTTAATTTCTTCACCGTCTCAAGGTGGGCACCTTCTAGCTTTACCGCCATCGCTCCGGCTTCTTTAAAGAATCGGATAGAAGTTGCCAGCGCCTGCTCGGTCGAAGATTCATAGGAACCAAAGGGAAAGTCGGCAACGACTAGTGCGCGGGTCGATCCGCGAACGACGGCACGAGTCAGTGGAATCAATTCATCTACCGTTACCGGGATGGTGTTCTCTTCACCAAGAAAATTGTTTCCAGCGCTATCGCCGACGAGGAGAACCGGAATGCCGGCCTCATCAAAGATTGATGCAGTCATCTGTTCGTAAGAGGTGAGCATTGCCCACTTTTCGCCGCGCTCTTTTGCGGCCTTGAGATCGAGAATTGTGATGCGACGGTGCGCGGCTCCGCCGTAGAGAGTCGTAGATGACATTTATTTCTCCTGACCTCGAAGCCATTTCTGATCCCCGGGCTATATAGGTTCAATAAGAAACGATACTCCTCTACTCTTGAACTATGAAGTTGAGAGTAGCTCTCGCCCAGATCAACCCAACCGTGGGTGATTTAGCAGGCAACGCTGCACTCATTCTGGCGCACGCCGAATCCGCTGCAATCAGCGGAGCCCACGTGGCGCTCTTTCCAGAGATGGCGCTGACTGGATATCCGGTAGAAGATTTAGCGTTGCGGCCCTCATTTCAAGTGGCGAGTGAAAAGTCGATCGAAGTTCTCGCGGCATCACTTCCAGCAAAGCTAGTATCAATTGTTGGTTTTCTCGGACATGTGGATGGTGGGCCACAAAATAAAGTGGCGGTAATTACCGGTGGAAAAATTGTTGCCACATATACAAAGTGCCACCTTCCAAATTATGGTGTTTTCGATGAGTATCGAAATTTTGTACCTGGCGATCAGAGTTTGGTAATTCGTATCCACGGCATCGATGTCGGAATCTTGATCTGCGAAGATCTCTGGATTGATCAAGGCGCAACATCACAACTTGCCACTCGCAAACCGGGACTCGTGCTGGTTCCAAACGGTTCGCCCTTTGAGCGAGATAAAGATGACATTCGCGCAACTTTAGTGAAGAAGCGAGCCATCGAATTTGGCGCTCCACTTGTCTACGTCAATATGACAGGTGGCCAAGATGATTTGGTCTTTGACGGCGACAGCCTGGCCGTTGATGCAGCGGGCAACATCATTGGTCGCGCTCCACAATTCGAAGATGGAATGATGCTGTTAGATATTGAGGCTGTAGGCGCTACAAGTACGCCAGATCTGGTGATCAGTGAAACCGAAACCAAGCTGGATCGAGTTCTCACACCAGGTATTGCACAGCGACTAGGCGATGAAGAAGAGATTTGGAACGCAATCGTCGTCGGCCTTCGTGATTATGTACTTAAGAATGGTTTTAGCAAGGTTTTAATTGGCTTATCTGGTGGTATCGATTCTGCATTGGTGGCAGCTCTGGCAGTGGATGCTCTAGGTCCAGAGGCCGTGCATGGCGTTGCGATGCCAAGTAAATATTCTTCCCAACACTCCATCGATGATGCCGAAGAGTTGGCTCGCAATACTGGCCTTGGTCTTCGCACTGTACGCATCGAGTCAATGGTCGATGCTTATATGAAAGAACTCCACCTCACCGGACTGGCAGAAGAAAACGTGCAGGCAAGAGTTCGCGGAACAACTCTGATGGCAATCTCTAACCAAGAGAATATGTTGGTACTTGCGACAGGCAACAAGTCAGAGCTCGCCTGCGGTTATTCAACTTTGTATGGCGATGCCGTCGGTGGATATGCGCCGATTAAAGATATTTATAAAGTTGACGTCTGGGCGCTATCTCGCTGGCGCAATAAAGTTGCAATCAAAGCGAGCGAGAAGCCTCCAATTCCAGTCAACTCCATTGAGAAAGAACCATCTGCTGAGCTTCGCCCTGATCAAAAAGATTCGGACTCCTTGCCACAATACGAAATTCTTGATGAGTTGCTTCGCAATTACGTTGATGAAAATCATGGCCACAATGAACTCATCGCGATGGGCTTTGATGCGACGCTGGTAAAGCGTGTTATTGGAATGGTCGATAAGGCTGAATATAAGCGTCGCCAGTATCCACCTGGACCAAAGGTCTCCAAGCGGGCATTCGGCAAGGATCGCCGCTTGCCAATGACTTCTCACTGGAAAGAGATTTAACACGCCCGTAATCTGACATTGGCAGGATGCTCGCATGATCAGCGACAGCATGTCCAAGCAGCAGGAGTTCGTTCTTCGCACAATTGAAGAGCGCGACATACGATTTATCAGACTCTGGTTTACCGATGTCTTGGGAACTTTGAAATCAGTTGCGATTGCACCAGCTGAACTCGAAGGTGCATTTGAAGAAGGCATTGGGTTCGATGGATCTTCCATTGAAGGATTTGCTCGCCAATTTGAATCGGATATGTTGGCAAAGCCAGATCCGGCAACCTTTTCTATCTTGCCATGGCGCACAGAGGCGCCAGGCGCTGCGCGAATGTTCTGTGACATAACTTTGCCAAATGGCGAACCATCACCGACTGATCCCCGCAATGTTTTACGTCGCACTTTGGCAAAGGCAGCAGAGATGGGATACACCTGTTACACCCACCCAGAGATTGAATTCTTCCTCTTTAAATCACAGCCCGAAAAAGGTTCGGCACCAATTCCGGTAGATCAAGGTGGCTACTTCGATCACACACCTGCAGTTGTTGGACATGACTTCCGCCGCCAAGCAATTACCTTGTTAGAGGCGATGGGCGTATCAGTTGAGTTCAGTCATCACGAAGGTGCGCCAGGACAACAAGAAATTGATTTGCGATATGCAGATGCCTTAAGTACTGCCGATAACATCATGACTTTCCGCCATGTCATTAAGGAAGTTGCGTTGGAGCAAGGCTTCTACGCATCCTTTATGCCAAAGCCATTTACCGATCATCCAGGTTCTGGCATGCATACCCACGTCTCGCTCTTTAAGGGCGAAGAGAATGCTTTCTATGATGCCAGCGCAGAGCTCAATCTCTCGGAGGTTGGTCGCCAATTTGTTGCAGGAATCTTGAAACATGCATCAGAGATCACTGCGGTGACGAATCAATGGGTCAACTCTTATAAGCGCCTGCAAGGCGGGGGAGAGGCGCCAGCAATTATTAACTGGGGTCACAATGATCGTGGAGCACTCGTGCGTATTCCCATGTATAAGCCAAATAAGGAGAATTCAACACGCATTGAGTTCCGAGCACCTGATTCTGCATGTAATCCATATCTAGCCTATGCAGTGATGATTGCCGCTGGCCTCAAGGGAATTGAAGGTAAGTACAAGCTCGAAGCATCAAATGATTCTGCATCTCTGCCAGCAAACCTTGATGAAGCAATTGGTGTGATGGAGAAGAGCGAGTTAGTTCGCGAGACGCTGGGCGAGAGTGTATTTGAATATGTGTTGCGTAATAAGCGAGCAGAGTGGTTGGAGTATCGTCGTCAGGTGAGCCAATTCGAACTCGATCGTTATTTACCGGTTCTCTAAATCGCAGAAGCTATATTCTTAAGCCATGGCGCATTTGATTCGTAATGGTGAAATAGTTTTCTTGCGCCTTGCCCCGCTTGAAGTTCTTGGCGCATTTCATCTATCACCAAAGGTAAATCTCGAGCAGATTGAATCGGTTGAGATTGTTGAAAACCCTTGGACTAATCAAGTATTAAAGGGAGTACGTGCTCCAGGTACTGGAATTCCGCTGGTGGTGATGCTTGGCACGATGCGATATCGAGGGGGCAAAGACCTTTGTGTCATCTATAAGCGACGTCCTTGTGCAATTGTGAACTTAAAGAGCGGGGAATTCAAGCGTTGGATTTTTGAGATCAAAGATTTTAATGAAATTAACGCATTAAAACTGGCAATTCAGCAAGGCTAATCTCTGAGGCTCGCGTACGATTTTTCTATGGCAAAAAATGTTACGACTAAATCTCTTCGTCAATCCAATCTCATCGCAGGCACACTCCACCTGCTCCAAATGATTGTTGTTCTTGTCCTATCCAATGACTTCACCTTGCCGATAGTGGCTCGATATATGGCAGGTCCTCCAGGATCGACTTTCGCAGAGCCAATTGTCTTGTTCAATGCACCAATTGGATTGACCGTCGCTATATTTCTTGGACTTTCATCGCTCTTCCATTTTGTGGTGGCATCGCCTGCATTCTTCCCACGATATTCAAGAAGCCTAATTGCGCAGCGCAATTACTTCCGTTGGGTCGAGTACTCCATTAGTTCTTCAGTGATGATTGCGTTGATTGCACTCATCTGTGGAATCTCAGATATTGCAGCAATCATTGCGCTCTTTGGTGTAAATGCTTCGATGATTCTCTTTGGTTGGTTACAAGAGAAATATGAAAATCCTGGCGATAAAGGATGGCTCCCATTTATATTTGGATGTATCGCCGGAATCGTGCCTTGGATAGCAATTTCAATTTACGTCCTCAGTGTTGGCGGACCGGCAGATACATCAGCACCTGCATTTGTTTACGGAATCGTGATATCGCTCTTCATCCTCTTCAATATCTTTGCACTCGTGCAATGGTTGCAATATAAGAAGGTCGGCAAATGGAGCGATTACATTCGAGGCGAGAAGACTTACATCACTCTCTCATTGATTGCTAAGTCAGCTCTTGCCTGGCAGATCTTCGCTTCGACTCTCGTTTCCTGATTAAGGGATAGCTCTTCCAAATCTAGATTTCAGTTCTGAGTAAGTTAGATCGCCGTCGGTGGAATTGTAAATTTCTTTACTATTTCCATAAACGATTACAGCTGCATTTCCTGATGTAAGAAAAGTGCCGTCTTTTCGTTGTCCGCAGTTATGGACTTTCCAAAGACCTCGTCGATAAAACATGGGTTTATTTGGATCCGGCTTATTGGGACGAATATATGCATCGTCTTTGGCAATGAAATATAGAGCTAAAAAGAACCGAACTAAGGGGATTCTTGCATACTTATTAAATCTTTCCTCGCGAACAGCTCGGCGAGTTTCGACTCTAAAGGAACCATGTGGAAGCCGCCAAAGATAATTATCCATTGACTCCGAAAAGTGTTTCAACATTGGAGATCCGCCTTGTTCTTCGTGATACTAATTTTTCCATTAGACATCCTATGAGTTGTAGTAATCGTATATTTGATTAAGGCTTGCTTGCGGGACCAAATACATGGCATGGCAACATTGACAACTACTGTGCCGACACCGGAACTACTCTTAGTAATGGGTGGAGTATTCCCTCCATCCATTCGAGTTAATGTAACCGTTACTTTGAGATGTCGACCTGCAGATATTCCTTTACAAACAGTTCTTCCAGTTACATTTACAGTTCCCGGTACATGAGTTGAAACATGTGGAACTTCTGAGGTAAGAATGCAGGCCTCTATGGTCAATCGGTCTTGGGCATCTATATATCCTGGTGGGTCTGCCATTGCCGTTGATTGCGAGGCGAAAAGAGCAGATGTGATCATGAATGTTTTGTACGGACGCATTGAGAAGACCTTTGGCTAGAAATTCTGTGTAGCCTTCCAACTATTGGGAAAGTGTGAAACTAGGAATCCCCGATAATCCCTCACGGTATTGGCAGTGGGCGAGGTTCAGGTTAGGATTACCCCACTATGAAGCTCCGCGGACTCCTCCTTATCCGCCGTAGCGAGGCCTAATAACTGGTCTCCTCGCTGCGGAGTTCGGTCTTGCCAGTTACACCAACGGCCACGAACTATTAGGAGCAACGAAATGAATTTTCCAAAGCAGATCCCATCAAAGATGCCGGTGCATCGTTATGCATCTTTTATTCCAGCAGAACTTCCAGATCGCACTTGGCCAGATAAGAAAATTACGAAAGCGCCACAGTGGTCTTCTGTAGATCTTCGCGATGGAAATCAAGCACTGATTGATCCAATGGATACCCCACGAAAGCTTGCAATGTTTAAATTGCTCGTTGCAATGGGTTATAAAGAGATTGAGGTCGGTTTCCCTTCAGCATCCCAGACCGACTTTGATTTCGTTCGCAAAATTATTGATGAAGACTTAATTCCTGATGATGTGATTATTCAAGTTTTGACGCAGGCTCGCGAACCGCTCATTCGTCGTACCTATGAAGCAATCGCCGGCTCAAAGCAGGCGATCATCCACCTCTACAACTCAACATCAACGCTGCAGCGCCGCGTTGTCTTCGGCCTCGATAAAGAGGGTATCAAGAAGATTGCAACAGATGGTGCGCAGCTTTGCCTTGATTTGATGGCGACAGTTCCTGAGACAAAGATTTCATTTGAATACTCACCCGAGTCATATACAGGAACAGAGCTCGAGTTTGCTGTCGAGGTCTGTAATGCCGTCAATGATGTGTGGAAGCCAACCCCGCAATGGAAGACAATCATGAACCTTCCAGCAACTGTCGAGATGGCGACACCAAATGTTTACGCAGATTCGATCGAGTGGATGTGTCGCAACCTCAACAATCGCGATTCCGTAATTGTTTCGTTACACCCACATAATGATCGTGGAACTGGCGTTGCTGCAGCCGAACTTGGATATCTCGCCGGTGCAGATCGCATCGAAGGAACTCTATTTGGAAATGGTGAGCGAACTGGAAATGTCTGCCTCGTAACCCTTGGCATGAATCTCGTCGCACATGGCGTAGATCCCCATATTGATTTCAGCGATATCGATGAAATTCGCCGCACTGTTGAATACGCAAACCAATTAAAGGTTCCAGAACGCCATCCATATGGTGGTGACCTAGTCTTTACTGCATTCTCAGGCTCACATCAGGATGCAATCAAGAAGGGTTTTGATCACCTCGAGCGCGATGCGAAAGCAGCCGGAGTTCCAACAGATCAACACACGTGGGCTGTTCCATATCTTCCAATCGATCCAAAAGATATCGGACGCTCGTATGAAGCTGTCATTCGCGTAAATTCTCAATCAGGTAAAGGTGGCGTTGCGTACTTACTTAAGACAGAACATCACCTTGATCTGCCACGACGTCAGCAGATTGAATTTTCTAAGATTGTGCAGGCAAAGACCGATAACGATGGCGGTGAAGTTACCGCAGATATGTTGTGGGAGATCTTTGAAGATGAATACCTACCAACCCAATCAGCGCCGTGGGGAAGATTCCGACTTAAAGGTTTAGCACAGACATCTGTCATGAATGAAGATGTTCAGCTGACGGTGCAAATGACTGATCGTGGCGAAGCGATTGAACTCGCTGGTCATGGCAACGGACCAATCGCAGCATTCTGCAACATCCTCAATAACTATGGGGTTGATGTTCGTGTCCTCGATTTCCACGAACATGCACTCTCCTCCGGTGGTGATGCCTCTGCCGCCGCATACCTTGAATGTGCCATCGGTGGAGATGTCTATTGGGGAGTTGGAATAGACCCAAATACAACAACTGCGTCACTGAAAGCGGTTGTCTCTGCAATCAACCGTGCAATACGTTAATTAGTACAACTAATTCGAACTTCTCGCACGGAGGAAATTTCAATTTTTTCCAGTACAAACTTAAATGCTGGAAAGATCTCTCTCAGGTAATTCTTCGCTGCCGTTATACGATTTGAGGCGATTGTTAGGTTTGGAGCTCCAGAGCTTTGGTCACGTGTTCCTACTAGAGATATTTTGAAACATTTTTTTGAAGAAGCCTGAATTGCAATCTCTTTAAGAATTTTACGGTCAGAAGCATCTAGGAAATAGTCATTTCGGTTGAATGAAATTGTTGGAAATGCGATTGAAATAGCATTCGAAGAAGTGGCGGAAACCTCTTCAATTGGCTTCTCAATTACCATCGGGATGTAGATGTCTACTCTTCTGTTTAAAGCAAGGCTTGCTTTGTTTATTCCAGGCGAGGCAGGACGTGAAGCTGCAAACCACATGCGATTAAGCGTTGGCTTGGCTATTAATTGGTGTAGACGATTTGAAACCGACTCTGCTCGAGCACGAGAGAGCTGCATATTATCTACTCCCTTTTTCACATCGGTATTTCCTTCGATATAAACGACTGTAGCTTTTGATCGTGAAATCAATCTGGAGGCGCTCAATAGATCTTGCCGATCCTTCGAGTCAAGAAAATATTCATTTGTATTGAAGTAAATCGTTGCAATCTTTTTTAGCTGTGAAATTTTCACCGTGGTTGGCTTTGGTGTAATGGTCGGCGTGCTGACTGACGACGGTGTAGGCGTGGGCGAGTTCGAAGGAATTATTTTTGGTAGCACTTTAAAAGTCCTCGAAGTAGATAAGACCATATATCTCGAACGATCATTGGGTGTGAAGACAACCTCAACTGTCTTATCTCCAATCTCTGGAGTATCACCTTCTGCGGCTGAGTAAATTGCACTGCCAGCTACTGAGAATTTTGCATTGAGTTGCGAAGGTCCAACCTTCTCCCCAACGTACATATCTTCTGGTTGCCACGTGATTCCAGGGATAAGTTGCACTTCTGGCGTTGGCGTTGGCGTTGGCGTTGGCGTTGGCGACGGTGAGCTACTTTCTGAAGGCGATGGTGAAGGCGTTGGCGATGAACTATCAGACGAAGAGGGAGATGGCGAAGGAGTTGGGTCTGGCTCAGGAAGGTTGAGCTGGACTACAAATATGTAGTTGGTGGAACCACCAAAAGTCTGTAATGAAAAATGATTGAGTCCCTGGATGAGCGAAGCATTATCAACAATGTTGCTTGGATTTAAGTGCGGTAGGACATTGACTTGCAGTCCCGAAGAATCTCCCGGAGTGGGTGTCGCCACTGAATAACGTGAAGCCGAAGCGCCGCCGGACGGATAGAAATTATCCATGTATGCCTCGAATTGATAGTTAGAAAAATTGTCATTCCAGACATCTTCTATCCAGAGATCTATTTCAAGTGCATCTGAGGGCAATGTGTAGAGATTATTTGTGACCGAGTTACTGTCTGGACTTTCCGGTGATGAAGCGAGGGGGTTTATAAGTGCGGTAACCGTGTCGTGAGAAGAGTCAGATGCTGTCACGCGAAGCCAAATAGTTGGCGTTGGGGGCACTTGCCATTGTGCGTATATAACTAAATCACCTGCTATGGATGGCGTGTAAATGTCCTCTGGGTTACCTAATTTAGTTCCACCAGAAGATGAATCAAACCAACCTTGAAATATGCGACCACTGAATGTGGGCGCTTCGGGAAGTGTAATTTCATCGCCGAAGCTAATCGTTACCGATGTCGGATCTTGGCCGGCGCCATTGGAATCAAAAGCAACTTCCATAGGGATGAGCTCTTGAATCTTCACTAGGCTTGGTGAAATCGCAACATCGTCACTTGAAGTTGCAACATTATCGATTTCGAAGTTCTTGCCTTCAAAAAGCACGCTAGTAAATGCAGCTCCATTTAATGCAAAAGTATGAATGTAGGCGAATTTTTCCTGTGGGACATATGCCGGATCAGTTGGAGCCGTTGGCTGCAAAGTAGGGTACCCACGTGGGTTTCCAAAATAATATTTAGTTGGATAACTTTGTCCATCCATAGATGTGATTGACTCAGTTGATGCGAGATAGTCGGTGGGAAAATCGCCAATTTTACTATCGACTTGATTGACGTTGAGCGTTGCAACTTTGGTACTGCCGGAATAGAAACTTACCTTGTTGCCTGCAGATCCTGCCGCCCACCAGAACCCAATATATTTTTGAGGAGTTGCGAATTGAACGGAGATGGCTGCATCATCAAGACCTCCACCGCTCATAAATGTAGTAATAGTTCCATCGTTGCTTGAGGTTGAAATATCTGAAGAAGCACTAAATGCCTCATTGAGATAGACGTGACATCCGCCCGCGGCGCTGCCAGAGAAATCTCCAATGGCAGAGGAGAAGGGGCATGGAGAACTTCCGTCGGTTAAAGTGTCGAAATTCTCTTTAAGAACTCCTGGCCCAGTTGCGTAAGTTCCTTGAACAAATGGAGCATCTATATAGATTCCTGCCACTGGTTGCGCGTTAAAAGCACTTATCGCTGGCTCGAGCGAAAGTGAGACCATGGCCGCTGCCAGTAAAAAGAGTAAAAAGGCAGAGTACTTCGGACATAGGCGCCTCCACATAGGGGAAAAGGTTACAGAAACCGAATAAGTTTTGGAATCAGCGGCATAGTCAAAAATATGACTACGTCCTCCATCACCCCTATAAATACAAAATTATCGCGCCGACTAACGCTCAATATTGGCGCTAGAAGAAGTAGCGTCATAGCCCTCTCAGATCGGCGGCGCAGGATAGTTTAAGCGCCGTGAGTACAAAGGCAGGCCTCTATCGTGATGAAGCGATAGTTCTTCGCACCCAGAAACTCGGCGAGGCAGATCGCATCATTACGATGCTCACAAAAGAACATGGTCGCATTCGCGGGGTCGCAAAAGGTGTTCGACGAACAATGTCGAAGTTTGGTGCTCGTTTAGAACCTGGAAGCCATATCGATATTCAAATGCACTCAGGGCGCACCTTTGACACCATCACACAGGTTGAAGCTCTGATGAATTACGGCGAAGAGATATCAAATGATTATCAACGGTGGACAATCGCCCATGCAATCCTTGAGACGGCGGAAAGATTTTCACCACATGAGCAAGAGCCGGCGCCGCAAGAATTTGCACTAGTTGTTGGTGGAATGCGTGCACTTGCAGAAAATCGATACGACCCATCACTGATTCTTGATGCATTCTTGCTTCGATCACTTTCCATTGGAGGATACGCGCCATCACTCTCACAATGCTCTCGCTGTGAAAAGCCGGGACCGCACCGATACTTCTCACTGGTGGGCGGCGGATCAGTATGTAATGACTGCCGACCATCTGCTTCTGCCACGCCAACCCCGGAGACGCTCCAATTAATGGATGCACTGCTCAATTCGGATTGGGATTTTGCCTCAGCAAGCGAGCCACGCAATCGTCGAGAAGCGAGTGGATTAATCGCTGCATATTTACAATGGCACCTTGAACGAGGACTCCGAAGTCTGCCAATGGTGGAGCGTGTATGAGCAGTAAGAAGATAGAAGTCCCTAACCACATCGCGGTAGTGATGGATGGAAATGGCCGTTGGGCAAAACAGCGCGGACTTCCACGTACGGCCGGACACGAAGCTGGCGAGAAAGTTCTCTTTGAACTTGTAGAGGCGGCGATTAAATTCGGCGTGAAAGAGATGAGCGCATATGCCTTCTCTACTGAAAATTGGAAACGCTCCCCAGAAGAAGTGAAATTTCTAATGGGATATAGCCGTCAATCACTTCGCAATCGCAGAGATCGCCTTCATGATCTCGGCGTGAAAGTGCAATGGGTAGGCCGCCCCCAAAGATTATGGAAGTCAGTAATTGAAGAATTACAGGATGCAGAAGAACTCACCGAAAAAAATAAGAAATTCACTCTTAACATGTGTGTTAATTACGGTGGGCGGGCAGAGATTATTGATGCTGCAGCTGAATTAGCTCGAGATGTGAAGCGTGGCAAAGTAAAAGCCGACTCCATCACTGAGAAAACTTTTGAGAAGTATCTCTATTCTCCAAAGATGAGCGATGTAGATCTATTCTTACGTTCATCCGGTGAACAACGCACCAGCAACTTTCTGCCTTGGCAAGCAACGTATGCCGAGTTTGTCTTTATGGATGTCCTTTGGCCAGATATGAATCCAGATCAATTATGGAAAGCAATTGAAGAGTATTCAGAGCGAGATAGAAGATTTGGAAAAGCGTAGCGTTCCAAATTGAAGAGCTAGCGGAAAGGCTTGATTAGCTCAGTGCCGAAACAATTACCCACATAATCGCAACTCCAAGAACCGTTGCACCGAAGGTCCATCTACTTGAGTGACGAGAATGTGCCTCAGGCAAGATATGAGAAGTTGCGAGATAAATTACGAAACCACTAAAGAGCGCTAAATAAAGTGACATCAAAGATTCGCTCAGCGCCAAATAAGTTCCAATTGTTGCGCCACCAATTCTTGCAACCGCGTCGACTCCGAGCAGCGCATAAGAGCGAGAAGTCCAATGTCCACTCTTGACCATGAGTGAGACAGTATTGAGGCCATCGCTAAATGCGTGGACGAGCACAGCAAGAAATACTGCAAAACCAAGTGCGTTGCTCACATGAAAGGCAACCCCAAGACCAACGCCATCAAGGAATACATGGCCACCCATCGCAACTGCACCAACGGCGCCTGCGATGTTGTGGTGTTCATGATCATGGCCATAATCTGATTCAGCTGGCTCGTGTGAACCAAATGCACCTTCAATGATGTGAAGTGATAAGAAACCAATGAGAATCGCCACCGAAACTGCAGGAACACCGAGCCATTGAGATTTATTCATTGTGAATACTTCAGGCAACAAATCAAAGCCAACGAGTCCGAGTAAGAGGCCAGCTGATAGTCCGAGTACGAGATGGAATCGATCAGAGGATCGAAGAGCGACGTAGCCACCAAAAGTTGTCGCAATTACTGTGATTGCAGCAAATACGATGGCGAGGTTCATGGCTCAATCATAACTTGGCTAGACTCGCCTCCATGATTGCTATCGCCCGCTTTAAGGTCCCGACTGCGCAAGCTCTGGAATTTCGCTCGCAGATTGAGCGTGCCCTGCAAGTCTTTGCAGAGCGTGATGGATTTGTTTCCGGGGATTTCGGCCAGAATCTTGATGAAAATGATTTGTGGACACTTGTGACCCACTGGGTCAATGTCGGCTCATATCGACGTGCTTTAAGTTCAACACAGGTGAAGATGGAAGTAGTTCCACTTCTCGCAACGGCAATTGATGAGCCAGGGGCATATTCAAAAGAGTTATAAGTTCAATCTCCATCGATTTATAGGTTAAAATTGAGCCACGTTCACATGGCTCATCTAGAGTTATGAGAGCGCCGACAGCCAGCCGGAGTTTCACCTGCGATTCACCGGTTGCAACTAAAAACCGGATGGAGCCCGAAATGGCCGTAGACCGCCTAGAAAATATCGTCTCACTCTCAAAGCGT
>CANGJV010000023.1 GCA_947454425.1 Candidatus Nanopelagicaceae bacterium | reverse complement strand
TCTGTGTTCTTCCCGCGGTTGTCATGGCGAGAAGAATATTCCTCTTTCTCTCACTACGCTTATCCATATGCAACCCACTGGCCTCTCCTTCTTGGGGTTGATGAGAGATAAGGCGTTACGCCCTCTCTTGCGGACACGTTGGACCGGACAGCTCACAGATGGAATCTTTCAAAGCGCCCTTGCATCATTTGTTCTTTTTTCTCCAGAACGGCAAGCCTCAGCAATTAATGCGGCGCTCGCATTTGCGGTTGTACTACTTCCATACTCAATTGTTGGACCAATGGTCGGCACGCTCCTTGATCGATTTTCACGCCAACGAGCAGTCTTTTACTCCAACCTTATTCGTGCACTTACATTAACTTTTATTGCACTATTAATATTTCAAGGTCGGACTGGTCTTGAATTAACTATTTTTGTTTTGATTGCATTTGGTGTTAACCGACTGATACTTGCTGGTCTCTCCGCCGGACTTCCGCTCGTTGCGCCAAAATCTTCACTGATAGCTGCCAATGCCTTGGCAGTTACAGGTGGATCGATTTTTGTTGTTATTGGCGGTGGTTTAGGTCTATTGATTCGACGTATTACCGATGCCGTAACAACTGCAGATCACGCCGACGGATATCTCATTCTCGCGGCGGCTGGTGGTTATTTAGCTAGTGCAGCTTTTGCGGCGGTGATGAAGCGAAATGAAATTGGCCCAGAGCCACATCAGATTCGTAAGGGTTCATTACTTGAAGGCTTTATTGAAGTGAGAGAAGGTTTTAGGTTCTTAGGAATTCATCAGGATGCCGCTCGCGGAATTTTCGCAACTGCGATTCATCGTGGTGGTATCACTGCTCTTACCTTGACTGCGATGTTATTAGAGCGCAATACTTTTCATGATCCAGCAAATAGTGATGCGGGTCTAGCCGGGCTCAGTATTGCCTTATCAATTGCTGCGCTTGGATTTACTGTTGGAGCATTGATTGCACCGATTGGGGTTCGGTGGGTAGGGCGACATAAATGGATTCGACTATCTCTCTTGGCTGCAGCATCGGGATCAATTATTTTAATTATTGATCGGACTCAAATCCTTTTATGCATCGCTGCATTTACAACTGGATTATTCGGACAAAGTCTGAAGGTGACAAATGATGCACTTGTACAATCAAAAATTACTGATGAATATCGTGGCAGAGTATTTGCTGTCTACGACGTCGTGGTTAATTTCTCAATTGTAAGTTTTGCAATTATTTCTGCCTTACTTCTTCCTCAAAGTGGCGATTCCTGGTTGGTCCCACTATTGATAGGAGCGACCTACCTTTTAACCGCAACATTTGCGCTGCGGCCGGCGAAGTTCTTTCTTAAGAGCGATTCCTCGAACGCCACCAATTAAGCAGCTCTTCGGTAGCTCGTTCCTCACCTAATGGTCCATTCTCTAATCGCAATTCCATTAAGAAGTCGAGCGCCTTACCAACATTTGCCGATGGTTTGATATCAAGTAATTGCATTACCTGCGCACCATCGAGATCTGGGCGAATCTTGGAGAGCTCTTCCTGCTCCATTAATTTGGCGATTCGCGCCTCCAGGCTGTCATAAATGCGTGAGAGGCGCTCTGCCTTCTTTACATTTCGAGTGGTGCAATCTGCACGAGTAAGGACGTGAAGGTGCGTTAATAAATCTCCTGCATCACGAACATATCTGCGCACGGCAGAGTCAGTCCACTCACCGTCTCCATATCCATGGAATCGCAAGTGGAGCGCAACAAGTGTTTCGACATCATCGATCGTCTCGTTATTAAAGCGGAGCGCTTTTAAACGGTTCTTTGTCAGCCTTGCACCAACAACTTCATGATGGTGGAAAGAGACGCCGCCACCTTCAATGAGATTGCGAGTCTTTGGTTTACCGATGTCATGTAAGAGAGCTGCTAATCGATTAACGAGATTTGGTCCGCCGAGTCGATCCTCTTGCATTATCGCCTGCTCAAGAACGGTAATCGAATGCTCGTAGACATCTTTATGGTGATGGTGTTCGTCAATCTCAAGTCGCAGCTTTGGAATCTCAGGTAGAACATGGTCTGCAATTCCGGTGTCGACTAAGATTGAGATTCCAATTCTTGGATTTGGTGACATCAGCATCTTGATTAATTCATCTCGAACGCGCTCGGCAGAGATAATTGCAATTCGCCCAGACATATCTTTCATCGCTTCGACAACTTCTTCATCGAGTGTGAAATTAAGTTGGCTAGCAAAGCGGGCTGCGCGCATCATGCGAAGTGGATCATCGGAAAATGATTGGCGGGCACTTGCTGGAGTGCGCAAAACTTTTAACGCTAAATCTTCAATTCCATTAAATGGATCGATGAATTCAGGTGTTGAAGTGGTGAGTTCAAGTGCCATCGCATTGATGGTGAAATCGCGGCGCGATAAATCACCATCAATATTGTCGCCATATTCAACATCTGGGTTACGAGAATCTTCTTCATATTTTTCAGTTCGGTATGTAGTTACCTCAACAGTTGTATCGCCGAGTTTTCCGGCAATTGTTCCGAATTCAATTCCGGTATCCCAAACGCTCTCCGCCCATGTATTAAGAATTTTCTTACTTTCTAGCGGGTGTGCATCTGTTGTGAAATCTAGGTCATTTCCCAGACGTCCGAGAATCGCATCTCTGACTGGTCCACCGACAAGGGCCAGGGTGAAGCCCTTGGCTTTAAAGGCAGCTGCCAAAGAGGTGGCGTGAGGTGCGCGCTCAATCAGGGTCGTTAAGGCGAGTTCTCGCCCTAAATCTCTCTTTGCATCGCTCACAATAGATAAGCCTAGTCCGACCAGTGCGGTCATCGCGCACGGCAAGGCCATCGCGTACTCTTAAACCATGACCCCGGCACCTAGTGCGGGCAGCGAAGGCACGAAGAAGAAGCGCAGGCGTAAGCGTCCAGCGCATCGCTCCCCACAAAATTCTCCTACTCAAGATGCTCCCGCAAAAAAGGCCCCTGTAAAGAAGAGCCAACCTGCACGCATCTATGCAAAACGAGTTGATGAGGTCAGCGCTGGTGGTCTAGTCGTTGATCGCAGTGGAAAACTAGGGCTGCTGATTGGGCGTAAAGATCTTAAAGATGCCAGCGGTAAAAAAATTCTCTGGTCGCTTCCTAAGGGGCATATTGAAGAAGGAGAAACTCCTGAAGAAGCTGCGCTTCGAGAAGTTCAAGAAGAGACTGGAATTGAATCTGGAATTGAAAAATCTCTAGGTGTCATCGATTTTTGGTTTATGGCTGGCGGAAAGAGAATTCATAAAACAGTACATCACTTTCTCTTCCGCGAATCCGGTGGAATTCTTGCTGCGCAAGAGAGTGAAGTTGATGAAGTTGCCTGGTTTCCACTCGAAGAAATTGTCGAAAGACTTGCCTACCCTGATGAGAAGAAATTAATTGCGCGCACCAATGCCACAGCAGAGCTGGAAGCGCAATGAAGAAAATACTTTCTCTATTTGCGGTGCTTACTTCCTTATTCATCACTATACCTTCAGCCACCGCATCTACCCCGGTAGTTCGCATTGTCGATGTGCCTCATCGTAATTTCGATGGCACATTTCGTGACGATAAATTGGTTGGCGAAATGCTGGCAGGTGGGCGCCTTGGAAAGTTGCTTCTATCTGCGCAACAGACAACAACGTGGGTAATTGATGCCTATCTAATTGATGAAGTCCAGGATATGGCAGATGGATATACCTTTGATGGTAAGGAAAACCTGGCGGGATCTAACATCGCAAAAATTTGGTTGCAGCAATTAAAGATTGCCACTAGAGGTAATCCAATTATTGCGCTTCCATACGGCAATCCAGATCCTGAACTTGCTCGCGAACTAGCTCCGAGCGAAATTAATTACTACTCAAAAATATCTTCTGATAAATTAGAAAACTTCTTTGGGAGGCCAGTAATCTCTCAAAATGGTTGGGAGAATAGAAGGTCACGTTTAGAGCCTGAATATCAATCCTTTTACCGGAATGAACGTACGATTCTTCTAGGTTTGAGCAAGGTTATAAGTGCATCTGAAATCGAAGATTTGCGAATGAAGCTCGGTGTACTTCTTAATCCCGGATTGGGCGCTGATGATCAAAGCTATCTCTCTTACTCTGCGAAAAAAGCGACCGAGGTAGTTGCTGGAAAATTGAAAGTTGTTTCTGGCCATTACCGTCTCACATCCGAGAATGTAAAAGTCCCACTAACACTGGTCAATAAGTTTGATACCTCAACCACTCTCAGTCTCTCGCTCATACCAATGAATTCTCGTGTCCAAGTTGAGAATCTAAGTAACATCACCTTGCCACCCCATTCTCAGATACAAATGTCTGTACCTTTCAAGGTAATTGCATCTGGATCTACCTTGGTGTTAGCGCAATATATGACCCCGCAAGGAGTGGGTGTAGGTGAGGTCTTTAAATTGAATTTATCACTTACCGTTATTGATTCTCGGGTGGCGTGGTTTACAACTGCGGCTGGTGTAGTGCTCTTCTTGGGCGCTGTTACTCAATCAGTGCGAAGAATTCGCAGGAGTCGCCGTGAAAAATAACGAGTTGTTGAGAGCTTCAACCATCATGGCGATAGGCACAATCCTTTCGCGGATCACTGGTTTTTTTAGAGCAATCCTTGCTGTGGCCGTTCTTGGAACCGCGCTCCTTGCAGATACTTACAATGTTGCAAATACGATGCCCAATATTTTGTACAACCTCCTTGTAGGAGGAGCGTTAACAGCAATATTTGTTCCTCAACTTGTTCGCTCTTTTAGCGACGAGGATGGCGGTCATGGTTTCGCCTCTCGTTTAGTAACAACAATCTCCGGAATTCTCTTACTGTTAGTTGCAATAGGTGTCATATTTGCACCCTTGCTCGTTCGCCTTTATGCGCCAGAGTTCTCTGCCGCGGGTTTCGAACGTGAACATGCCATCGCTGTTGCTTTTACTCGTTATTGCTTGCCGCAGATTTTCTTTCTTGGTCTCTTCACTATGTTGGGACAGGTTGCAAATGCACGGGGTTCTTTCGCTCCTTTAATGTGGGCGCCAATTGCTAACAATCTCGTCGTCATCGCAGTCTTCTCTTCTGTGCTCGCTTTTCAACATAAAGTCAGCATTGGTTCGATAACTAATTTTCAAATTGAATTACTAGGTTGGGGTACGACAGCAGGTGTAGTTATTCAAGCTCTTATTTTGATTCCAGTAGTTCGTCGCTCTGGAATTAAGTTGCGGCCAATCTTTGGCGTTAAAGGTCTGGGCAAATCCTTCTCACTCGCTGCCTGGACTTTGGTCTATGTTCTCATCTCACAACTTGGCTATCTCGTAACAGTCAATGTCGCAACTGCTGCTGCCGTCCGTAGTGCTCAAGCCGGAATCACTACTGGTGTTGGTTTTACTCCCTACACCAGCGCTTACTACATCATGCTCCTTCCTTATTCAATCGTCACGATCTCAATCATCACAGCTCTACTTCCACATCTTTCTAAGCTTGCAATTGAGAAGAAGGTGGAAGATGTTCGTCTGCAGCTTATTCGCGCAATCAAAATGGTTGGTGTTGTAACGGTACCTAGCGCAGTGGCTCTCATCTTCTTTGGCCCACTGATTACTGAAGTTCTCTATATGGGAATCTCTCTCCCTGATTCTCGTTACATCGGATATGTTCTTGCGGCACTTGGCTTGGGATTGGTGCCTTTCAGCATCAACCTCATCCTTGTTCGTGGATTTAATGCATTTGAAGATACCAAGACCCAGGTTCTATCGATATTTATCATAAATCTCATTTCAGTGACCCTCTCATATGTTTTCTTATGGAAACTCGACAGCAATGTGGTCACTGTTGGACTGGGGATCGCATTTTCACTCAGTTATATCGCTGGATTAGCTGTCACTCTAAAGTTAATTAAGAAACATGTAGGAACCCTCGAGATTTCAGATTTCCTTGCTCAACATAGAGCACTATTTATCTCAGCTGTTCTTGTGATGGCGCCTTTGTATCTCATCTCGCGCTACTTTGGTTGGGCCGATGATGGAGCAACTTTGGTGATTCGCGCCCTTCGATTGACAGTCATTTTGGGTTTGAGTGGAGTTGGTTTCCTATTTATGGCACATCGTTTTAAAGTGGCTGAAATCGCAGGTTTGCGTGGGTTCGCCACTTCAGCGCTGGGACGGCTCAAGCGATAAAGGCGCGGTAAGGTGCGCTTATGAGTACCGAAGTTCGTGAAGTCGTCATTGTTGGTTCTGGACCTGCCGGTTATACCGCTGCAATTTACGCAGCTCGCGCTGACCTTAAGCCTGTGATCTACGAGGGTTCAGTCACCGCAGGTGGCGCCTTGATGAACACCACTGAGGTTGAAAATTTTCCAGGATTTATCGACGGCATCATGGGTCCAGATCTCATGGACAACATGCGAAAACAAGCCAAGCGTTTCGGGGCAGAGTTAATTACTGATGATGTTGTTGAAATGGATCTCACCTCGGAAATTAAAACTGTAAAAGATGGTTCCGGAAATATTGTTAAGGCTAAGTCCGTCATTCTCGCTATGGGATCTGCCTACCGTGAGATTGGCCTCGAGAACGAGAAGCGTCTCTCAGGTCGTGGAGTTTCTTGGTGTGCAACTTGTGATGGATTCTTCTTTAGAGACCAAATGATTGCAGTTGTTGGTGGAGGAGACTCTGCCGTTGAAGAAGCAACCTTCTTAACAAAGTTTGCATCTAAAGTAGTTTTGATTCACCGCCGAGATTCATTGCGTGCATCAAAGATTATGCAAGAACGCGCCTTCAATAACCCTAAACTTGAAATCATGTGGGATACCGAAGTCATCGATGTTTTGGGTGCAGATAAAGTTGAAGGTTTGAAGTTGAAAAACACTAAGACTGGCGAGGAATCTGATGGTGTATTTACGGGTCTCTTTGTAGCAATCGGACATACCCCTCGCTCAGAATTGGTTGCAACACAGGTTGGCTTAGATAACGAGGGTTATGTAAAGGTTGAATCTGGGTCGACTCGCACCAATATTGCTGGAGTATTTGCCTGTGGCGACCTAGTTGACCACACATACCAACAAGCAATCACAGCAGCTGGCTCGGGTTGTCAGGCAGCAATTGATGCTGAAAAATTTCTTAGCCACTAATACAATTCATAAAAAGAAACGATAAATAGGAGCAGAAGATGAGCGCACCAATCAAAGTAACAGCAGCGGATTTCGATCAGCTTGTTTTGAAGAGCAGCAAGCCCGTTCTTGTTGATTTTTGGGCAGAGTGGTGTGGCCCTTGCCGTGCAATCGCGCCTATCTTGGATGATATTTCAGCTGAATACGGCGACAAGCTCACTATCGCAAAGTTGAACACTGATGAAGAGTCAGCAATTGCCATTAAGTATGGAGTTACTTCAATCCCAATGCTTAATGTCTATGTAAATGGTGAGGTCGTAAAGACCATTATTGGCGCAAAGCCAAAGCCTGCACTCTTGAAGGAACTCGAAGGCTTTATCTAAATCTCCCATGAAGGAGTTATCTCCCGACGAGATACGTTCTTTTCAACAAGAACGTGGACTCCATGTCACAGGTGAATTAAACGAGGCGACTCAGCGCGCTTTAGAAGAAGCGCGTTGGAAACTTGGCGATCGCTCGCTCTACCTTCAGAAATCTCCTTTGATGCGCGGTGATGATGTCGCCACATTGCAAGCACGTCTTACTGAGATGGGATTTAACTGCGGTCGAGTTGATGGAGTCTATGGTGGACTTACAGAAGACGCTGTTAAAGAATTTCAAAAATCTGTAGGTGCGAAAGTTGATGGTAAGTGTGGCCCTGCAACAATTATTGCTCTGCTTAGACTTACAAAAACTATCTCTGGTGGCGCACCTGCCGCATTGCGTGAAAGTGCACAACATAAAAATCGCGGTCCGGCACTTGCCAATAAAGTAATTGTTTTAGATCCTGGTTCAAATCCTGGTGAAGAAGGAATCACGCTAGATATTGCCCAACGTATTGAAGGTCGTCTACTTGCTTTAGGTGCAACAGTCTTTCTCACTCGTGGATCTTTAAATAATCCAACAGAGCAAGAGAGAATTTTATTTACAAATTCTAGTAGCGCAGATTTATTAATATCACTGCATACAGATAGCGCAGCGAATGTAAGCGCTGAAGGTGTTGCTACATTTTTCTATGGCAGTGAGCTTCATGGTATTCACTCCATTGTTGGTGAGCGGTTTGCTTCGTTAGTTCAACGCGAGATTGCTGCCAGAACAGATCTCCTTAATTGTCGTACCCACGCTAAGACATGGGATCTCTTGCGACTCACAGAGTGCCCTGCGATTCGAGTAGATCTTGGTTATCTCACCAATCCGGGCGATGTTGAGCGCCTCTCGCGCGCAGAATTTCGCGATACAGTCGCAGAGAGTTTCATTATTGCAATCCAACGCCTTTATCTCTCTGCCGAGGATGATGCGAAGACAGGTACCTTAAGAATTTCAGACCTGCGAAGTGCCGGTATTCGCCGTTAATTAGTTACCGAGGATTCGGATTGGTATGGGAAGATTCATCCCATGTCAGAGGTAAACATTCGATATCAGACCGGAGCTCCACAGAATCTCGAAGAGAGATTTGCTGCCCGCGCCGCCGGGATGTTGCCATCTGAAATTCGTGCCCTCTTTGCGGTCGCTTCTCGGCCAGAGATTGTCTCCCTCGCTGGTGGAATGCCAAATCTCTCTGCCCTTCCAATGGAGATGATGGCTGGCGTTGTAAATGAATTGATTCTTACCAATGGCGCTGAAGCGCTTCAATATGGAAGCGGTCAAGGACATCCAAAACTGCGCGAGCAGATCTGCGATGTAATGGCGCTCGAAGGTATCCGGGCAAACCCAGATGATGTGGTGGTAACTACCGGCTCACAGCAGGCGCTTGATCTCATCTCTCGTATCTTTATCGATCCAGGTGATGTTGTCCTCGTTGAAGCCCCTTCATATGTCGGTGCCCTTGGAACATTCCGCCAATATGAGGCATCGGTTGTCCATGTAGAGATGGATAGCGATGGAATGGTTCCTGATTCCTTGCGTAATGCGATTAAGAGTGTCCGCGCAGCTGGCCGCAAAATTAAATTCCTTTATTTGATTCCTAATTATCAGAACCCGACTGGTGTTTGTCTTCCCGCAGATCGCCGTACTGAAATTTTAAATATCTGCCGCGAAGCAGAAATTTTTGTTGTAGAAGATAATCCTTATGGTCTCCTTGGTTTCGATAAGCCTTCTCCTAATGCAATGCGTGCCGAAGATTCTGAAAATGTCATTTACCTTGGCTCATTCTCAAAGACAATCGCATCTGGCCTTCGTGTTGGCTGGGCTTTAGTTCCGCAATCTCTCAAAGATAAGTTGGTTATTGCATCCGAATCTTCAATTCTCTGCCCCTCTAACTTCACACAGTTAACGATTTCCAGTTACTTGGCCGATCAGCCATGGCGCGATCAGATTGCTAGCTTCTGTGAACTCTACAAAGTACGTCGAGATGCAATGCTTGAATCGCTCGAGGCTCATTTTCCAGAAGAGGCGACATGGACAAAGCCTGGTGGTGGATTTTATGTCTGGGTTAATTTGCCGCCGGAAATTGATACCAAAGCTCTGATGCCAAAGGCAATTGTTGCCAAGGTTGCATATGTTCCAGGAAATGCTTTTTACGCCGATGGTTTAGGTTCATGGTCGATGCGTTTGTCATACTGCCACCCAACCCCAGAACGTATTCGAGATGGCGTTAAAGCGCTCGGTGGGGTTATTAAGCAAGAGATGAAGCGTCGCGGAACTGCGATTAATTAGATCCTTCAATGAGATCGACTAGGCGTTGAAGGTCTTCGGTTCCTGCAAATTCAATAACAATCTTTCCCTTGCCTTTACCTAATTCAACGCTTACCCGAGTATCAAGATAGTCGCTTAATAATTCTGCTGCCGCTAAACCTGCACCAGATACCCCTTTAACGCCAGCCTTCTTCGCCTTTGCTGTTGATGGTTTATGAGTTGCGATTATCTCTTCGGTGGCACGAACGCTCAGGCCCTCTCCCACAATACGGGTTGCGAGTTTTTCGATTGCAGCTGTATCTGTCAGCCCTAAAAGTGCGCGCGCATGGCCAGCTGACAAAATACCTGCAGCGACTTTGCGTTGAACAGATTCTGGCAAATTAAGTAATCTGATTGTGTTTGAAATCTGTGGACGTGAACGACCAAGTTTGAGTGCGAGTTCATCATGCGTACAACCAAAATCAGTGAGCAGTTGTAGGTAGGCAGCACCTTCTTCAAGTGGATTAAGTTGGCTCCGGTGAATATTTTCAATGAGCGCTTCGCGAAGTAATTCATTATCTGGAGTCTGGCGAATAATTACTGGAATTGATTTCAAACCTGCAGCTTTCGCTGCACGGAATCGTCGCTCGCCCATTACTAATTCATATTTATTCTCTGCAACCTTACGGACAACCGGCGGTTGCAAAATTCCAAATAGTTTTATAGATGCGATTAACTCGTTAAGTGCATCTTCATCAAAGACAGAACGTGGTTGGCGTGGGTTGGGCGAAATTTGATCTAAAGGAATTTCGTTCTGCGTTGCAACAACAACATCATCGACTTTAAGTGTGGTTGGAATAAGTGAATCTAAATTAATACCGAGGCCACCGCGCTTCGTTGCCATTATGCACTTCCTCTTGAATTGTCACCTAAATAATTAATGCTCACTACATTTGAGTTAAATTCTGTTGATAGATCAGGCTCTTTCGCTCTTCCGCGTTCTGCAATCTCGCGCGCAACCTGCATATATGCAATCGCACCTGGTGATAACGGATCGTATGTCATAACAGTTTGGTTATAAGAAGGAGCTTCAGATACACGTACAGCACGTGGAATTGGGATATCAATTAATTCATTAGGAAAATGCGCACGCACATTTGCTGCAACATCATTAGATAAACGTGTACGGGAATCGAACATCGTTAAAATAATTGTTGAGAGGTTAAGAGTTGGATTTAAGCGCTTCTTTACAAGTGTGTATGTTTCAAGAAGTTGTGAGAGGCCTTCAAGTGCATAATATTCAGTTTGAATAGGGATCATTAATTCTCGAGATGCAGCAAAGGCGTTGATAGTTAATAACCCAAGTGATGGTGGGCAATCAATAAAAATGTAATCGTAATTAACGCTGATTTCATCGATTGCTTCTTTGAGTTGTAATTCGCGCGCAACCATTGAAACTAAATTAATTTCAGCATTTGCGAGAGATGTATTTGATGGGATGCAATCAAGTTCAGGAAAACCTGCCACCTTCTGAACAACCGAGGTAATTGGGGCGCTACCCATAAGAACCTCATAGACCCCGGCGCTCTCACGGTGCTCAACTCCTAGTGCGGTGGAGGCATTGCCCTGTGGGTCGAGATCAATAACAAGGACGCGAAGACCCCCCATAGCTAAGGCGGCGGCGATATTGACCGTTGAGGTGGTCTTACCTACCCCACCCTTTTGATTTGCAACGGTGAAGATACGGGTTGATGCCGGCTTAGCCATCGCCTCTTTGAGACGACGGACGCCTATCACTTTTCCGCTTGTTTCACGTGAATCATCCACAGGGGTATTCAACCACCAATACGGGGAGGTCTTTACTGTGGGGGCACTTTAGGAAGTTTTTTAAGCTCAACTACCCGGCCGAGGCCGATCCCCTCAAGGGTTATTTCATGCAAAATTGAACCAGGGACCGCTTCCATCTCGGTGACAGCAGACTCCCCCTTCATCGCCAATAGCGAACCGTTCATTTTAAGCATATGCCAGCTCATCTTCTTCAACTTATCGAGGGCAGCTACCGCGCGAGCGGTGACGTAATCGGCGCTCTTCTTAACATCCTGAGCGCGGCCGCGGATTACCTGTATCTCGGTACCTTCGGTCGCCTCTTTGAGAAACTCAACCCTGCGTTCAAGAGGCTCAATGAGAGTGACTTTGAGATCTGGACGGGCTAGCGCGATCACAATTCCAGGTAGACCTGCTCCGGAGCCAATATCAAAGAGTGACGCTCCCTGCGGAAGAAGTTGGCAGACAAAGAGGGAGTTGAGGATATGGCGCTCCCAGATTCGCTCGCCCTCACGGGGACCGATAAGGCCTCGCTCAATACCTGCCCCTTTGAGGAGGTCTGCGTAGGCTCGAATAGCCCCCTCTTTCTCAGGGAAATGGCGGGCTATCAGCTCATCGAGAGTTGGTTCCACGTGAAACTATCTCTAATTCAGGGCTTATGAAGGGAAAATTACAACGAAGCGGCGTGGATCTTCACCCTCAGACTCTGAGGTGAGGCCCATATCTTGAATTGTGTCGTGGATGATCTTCCGCTCAAAGGCGTTCATTGGGTCGAGTTTGATCTCTTTCCCTGAGCTCTTAGCCTCTTCGCCAAGCTTCTTTGCAAGAGCTGTAAGCTCCTTACGACGGTTAGCCCGGAAGTTCTCAATATCGAGCATAAGGCGGCTGCGATCGCCTGAAGATGTCTGCACCGCTAGACGGGTGAGCTCTTGGAGGGCGTCGAGAACTTCGCCATTTCCACCAACGAGGTGAGAGAGCTTGCCTCCGACAATTGCCAGTGATGCGCGGCCATTCTCAACATCGATATCGATATCTCCATCGAGATCGGCGATATCAAGGAGCGCCTCAAGGTAATCGGCGGCAATATCGCCCTCTTCCTCAAGTTTTGCAACTGACTTTGGAGCCTTCTTGCTCACTTCAGTGGCTTCGGTGCTCTCTTCAACTGCATCTTCAATTACTTCTTCAACTACTTCTGTCTTATCTGACATCTGACTCTCCATTTATTAGGGTGAATTATGCGTTAATGTATAGATTGATAGTAAATGTCCGGATTACTTCTTCTTCTTTTTAGCCTTCTTTGGCTGCTGGCGTTGACCTTCGACCTTAGGGACTTCGATCTCTTCCGCCCCTTCTAGGCCAATCTCTCTTCCTTCACTCTTCGCCTTGTGAGCGCGCTTGCGTTGTAGCTCTTCATAGGCAGGCGATCCTGGTGTTGGGTTTCGTTTAATGACATAGAACTGCTGGCCCCAAGTCCAGAGGTTTGTGGTTGACCAATAGATCAATACACCGACTGGGAAATTTACGCCAGAGATTGCAAAGATGAGTGGGAATAAATAAAGCATGATCTTCTGTTGTTGCAACATCATATTGTTGCTTGCATCCATCTTTGGCATGCCCTTTGTCATCAACTGTTTTTGAGTTGTGAAAGTTGTTGCAGACATAAAGAAAATTAAAAATACGGTAACTATCTTTACAGTTAATTTATCTGATCCAAGGAAAGTCTCTGAGATTGGTGAACCAAAGAACTTTGCTTGCGCAGCTGAGGTGAGGTACTCACCTTTCATTAGACCGTGTGGTTTATTTCTTGCGATTCCATTGAGCACGGTAAAGAGTGAGAACATCACAGGTGCTTGGGCAAGAATAGGGAAACAAGATGCAAGTGGATTTGTTTTGTGATCTTTGTAAAGCTTCATCATCTCTTCTGATTGCTTCTGTCGATCATCCTTGTACTTCTTTTGAATCTCTTTCAATTTTGGTTGAAGAGCTGTCATCGCCCGCTGGCTTTTGATTTGCTTTACAAAGAGTGGGATAAGAATTGTTCGAATAAGAATCACAAGTCCCATGATTGAGAGTGACCATGTCACACCTGAATCGAAACCAAATATTGGTGACAATATCTTGTGGAATCCAATCATGATTCCAGAGACGATTGTGTAGAGCGGATTTAAAATAAAGCCCATTAGTGGACCCCTTCTCTATTCTTATTTGAAAGCGTTGTGGTGCGCAGGTTTGGTTGAGTACTTGATAAAGCCGCTAGCGCCTCTGCACTATCTAGCTCGTAATCCACATAATCCAAACCACCTTCAGACCATGGGTTGCAGCGGAGGATTCGCCATGCTGACATCACTAATCCTTTGAGACCATAGCGACGTATTGCTGTTGCTGTGTAATTTGAACAAGATGGGTAGTACTTACATCGAGGTTCGCGGGTGGCAGAGAACGCTTGATAGAGCTTTATAAGTGCTTCAGCTAAACGCTTCATTTATGCGCCAGCCATTCTTTTGACTGCTTTTGAAATTAGTCGAGTAGAGATTTCATTGATTTCTTCCTGAACGCTGAATCCGGAGTTTTGTTTTAATCCACGGATGACAACAAGTGAACCTTGCGGGAAATCTTTGAGGAGGGGAGCAAGAGAGTGACGAATTTGTCGGGAGACTCGATGACGTTGAACTGATCCTCCAACGCTCTTGCCGATAATGAGTCCAGCTCGGACTGAATCATTTGAGGAAGGGTCAATGTACAAATATCCAACGAAGTGTTCTGATGTAACGCGTAATCCACTCTTGGTTGTGCGAGCGAACTCTTGCGGTGAAGTTAAACGTGCAGATACCGGCAGCACGAGGGCTAAATCCGTTTCAGCTCTACCTAGAAATTATTAACAGTAATCGCGAAGGGCTTACGCTGAAAGGCGTGAGCGACCCTTTGCGCGACGAGCTGAAAGAACTGCGCGGCCTGCGCGTGTAGCCATACGTGCGCGGAAGCCATGCTTCTTGGCGCGGCGGCGTGTATTTGGCTGGTAGGTGCGCTTTGTCATGAGAACTCCAAAATATAGAAGAGGTAAAGATTTGTTCTTTAGGCCTCTTATTGATCAGGTCAGAAATGCGGGGGAAGCAAGGGGCTAAGGCTAAGGGTGTGGATAGCGTGCGGTCAAACTCGCATAAGCCGTACTTCGAGGGTTTAATATGTGGATAACTACTTGCGTAATCGCGAAAAAGGGTCTACTTTGCGGGTTCTCCACAGGTATCCGTCCTAGTGGGTCTAAAAGTAAGGGTAAAGCCCACCTTTAGACCACACCCTGTGGATAACTTTGTGGATATCTAATATCTAGCCTGGAGGGCTCTTATGGCAGTTACCGCCCTTGAATTGGCTCAACTTTGGGAGCGCGTCGTCGATCATGTTTCAACCGGCGAACCGCAGCACCGAGCTTTTCTGGCGATGACTAAACCGCTTGGCCTACTACCTAGCGAAGATGGGCCAACTAGCCTCCTTGTTGCAGCTCCTAATGCATTTGCAAAGGATGTTTTAGAGTCACGTCTCCGTCAGGTAGTTAATGAAGTGCTCTCACGAGAACTTGGTGGTCCGGCAAATATTGCGGTGATGGTTGATGAAAGTATCGAGCTTGCTGATTTACCTGAACCAACTATCACGGTCGAGGTTCCACGTCCTGGTACAGGTCGCGAAGCAGCACCTCTTATCTCTTCGAAGAATTTAAATGATCCTTCAAACTCCCAATTAAATGAACGGTATACATTTGAAACTTTTGTTACCGGTGAATCTAATCGCTTCGCGCGCGCTGCTGCTATTGCAGTAGCTGAAGCGCCAGCAAAAGCCTATAACCCGTTATTTATCTATGGTGATTCCGGGTTAGGTAAGACTCACTTGCTACACGCAATCGGTGCGTATTCACGAGAATTATTTCCTAACATCCGTGTTCGTTATGTTTCATCTGAAGAATTTACCAATGACTTTATCAACTCTATTCGTGATGATAAAGCAACGTCTTTTCAGCGTCGTTATCGCGATTTAGATGTGCTGCTTATTGATGATATTCAATTCTTAGAAAATAAAGAGCGGACGCAAGAAGAGTTCTTCCATACTTTTAATACATTGCATAATGCAAAGAAGCAGATAGTTATCTCTTCAGATCGTTCTCCGAAACAGTTAACCACTCTTGAAGATCGACTGCGTTCACGTTTTGCGTGGGGTTTTACAATCGATGTGCAACCTCCAGAGCTAGAAACTCGTATCGCTATCCTTCGAAAGAAGGCTGCGCAAGATAAGTTAAATGCTCCTGATGATGTTCTTGAATTTATCGCAAGTAAGATCTCAACAAATATTCGCGAACTTGAGGGCGCTTTGATTCGAGTTACTGCCTTCGCAAGCCTGAACCGTCAAAGCGTTGATATGGGTCTTGCTGAAATTGTTCTGAAAGATTTAATGCCGAGTGAATCCAATCCGGAAATCACCGCCGCAACCATCATGGCTCAGACGGCAGCTTTCTTTAAATTAACTTTGGAAGATCTCTGTGGCACATCGAGATCGCGCGCTTTAGTTGAGGCCCGTCAGATTGCTATGTACTTATGCCGCGAGCTCACAGATTTATCGCTTCCAAAGATCGGTCAGACCTTCGGGGGGCGAGACCATACGACCGTGATGCACGCTGACCGTAAGATCCGTGAATTGATGGCAGAGCGTCGAGCGCTCTACAACCATGTAAATGAGATCACCACCAAGATTAAGCAGCAGAGCTCTTACTAACCTTTGACCTACACCTCTCAACTCGGGGTTAAAAGTTGTCCGTTTTAATCCTTTTACCCCCAGATGTGGAAAAGATGTGGATAACTGTGGATAAAGCTTCTTTATTTTAGTTTTTTGCTCTTTTACACGTGGGATAAGTAGAAAATGGAGGGTTTATGAAGAAGCTAGGATCTCTTTCTCCTTACTTATCCCCAATTTCTTCCGGGTTATCCACAGTTAAAAAGGATAACTTTTCGCCTCTGACCAGCGGTTTTACCCTTTACCCACAGAAAATGGTTCCACCTATTACTACTATCTTTATATATAGATATCTCTCTCCCCAAGCGAACCTGTTTATAAATCTTGCAGGTAGAGCCCATTCCTTATTTACCG